>CAKTXP010000128.1 GCA_934631055.1 uncultured Clostridia bacterium
AAGCATTCCACCGGCGGCGTCGGCGATACGACGACGCTGGTTCTTGTTCCGCTGGCGGCGGCGTGCGGCGCGAAGGTCGCGAAGATATCCGGACGCGGGCTGGGTCATACCGGTGGAACGCTCGATAAGCTGGAAAGCATTCCCGGATGCTCGGTCGAAGAGACGCAGGAGCAGTTCGTTCGGCAGGTACAGGAGATCGGATGCGCCGTCATTGGGCAGACGCATGACCTCTGTCCGGCGGACAAGGCGCTCTATGCGCTGCGCGATGTGACGGGTACGGTCAGCTGTGTGCCGCTCATCGCGTCGAGCATCATTTCCAAAAAGCTCGCCAGCGGCGCGGGCGCTATCGTGCTGGATGTCAAAACGGGAAGCGGCGCTATCATGCACACGCTGGAGGACTCCATTGCGCTGGCGAAGGCGATGGTCGATATCGGCACGCAGGCGGGCAAGCCCATTCTGGCGCTGGTCACGGGCATGGAGCAGCCGCTGGGTACGCATGTCGGCAACGCGCTGGAGGTCAAGGAAGCCATTGACATCCTATCTGGACGCGCGGGCGGCGACCTGCTGACGGTATCGCTGGAACTGGGCAGCCGCATGCTCGTCGCGGCGGGCATCGCGAAGGATGTGGAGGACGGCAAGGCGCGCATGCGCGGTGCGCTGGAAAGCGGCGCGGGCCTTGCGAAGCTGAAAGAGATGATCGCGGCGCAAGGCGGTGACGCGCGCGTTTGCGACGACGTCAACCTTCTGCCGCAGGCGAAGTATCACGTTGAGGTTCCCGCGCTGGCGGAGGGCTATGTCGCGGACATGGACACGACGAAGATCGGCTACTGCGCACAGGATCTCGGCGCGGGCAGAAAGAAGAAGACCGATGCCATCGACCCGGCGGTGGGCCTGGTGATGGATGTCCGTCTGGGCGAATTTGTGAAGAAGGGACAGTCGCTGGCGACGCTGCACATCAACAACATGGCGCTTGCCGAGCAGGCGATTGCGCGGATGCAGGAGGCTGTGAAGCTGACCGCGGAGAAGCAGCCCGTTCCGCCGCTGGTCTATGCGTCCGTTTCGCCGGAAGGGATCAAGCGGGCGGAGTGATAGGTGGAGACGTTCGGGGCTTTGATCCAAGCCCCACAAGGAAACTGAGTTCCCTTGACCTTCCACTTCATGGATTGCTTTGCAATCCATGGAGAAAATACAAAGTTTGAAAGATAGTTCTTTATCGCGAAGCGATAATTGAAGGAAAGGGTGCAGGGAACAAGGTTCCCTGCCGGGAGTTTGAGGGATTGGAATCACGCGCCCGCTGTGCGGGATTCAGCGTGATGGAAATCGGAAATCATAAGAAACGCTTTGCGTTTCTATATGAGTTTCCCGGGTCAGAGCCCTCAACGTTCCCCTCAACGTAACCGACAGGAGAAAGTGATGGAAGAAAAGGTAACAAAGGAGAGCGCTCGGAAAAAAGCGGAGCTGCTGCTGCATCATCTGAAGCCGGCGGCGTCCGCTTTTGCACTGGGCATCGGCGCGTCTTTGGCGGCAACGCTTCTGCGAACGCTGTTCACGCAGATCATCCGCTTTACCGTTGACCATGCGCTCATGGGGGATAGAGCCGGTCTGCCCGGCTTTCTGATGGATACGACCGCGGGACAGATGCTCGTCTGGTGCGCGTCGGCTGCCGCGGTAGTCGCGCTGCTGGAATTTGCCGCCGGATTTGTGCAGGATTCTAACCTGCCCAAGGGTTCCGAGCGGTTCGTCAAGTCCCTGCGCGACGCGCTGTACGGTCATATCCAGAGACTGCCGTACAGCTGGCATGTGCAGAATGCGACAGGCGATATCATTCAGCGCTGCACGTCCGACGTCGAAGTCGTGCGCACGTTCATTGCCGAGCAGATGGTCGAATTGCTCAGCACGACGTTCCTGATTCTCGTGTACATGGTTGCCATGTTCACGATGAACGTGAAGATATCCCTGTTTGCGTTTGCGTTCATTCCGGTCATCGTCGGGTATTCGCTGGTGTTTTATACCCGCATCTCAAAGGGATATGCGAAGGCGGACGAAGCGGAGGGCGTGCTTTCCAGCACGGTTCAGGAGAACATCACCGGCGTGCGTGTCGTCCGCGCATTCGGACGTGAGCGCGACGAGCTGAAAAAGTTCCGCGAAAAGAACAATACCTATACCAATATCTGGATGCGCCTGTGCGATATGCTGACGGTGTTCTGGACGCTCGGCGATATCATGAGCATGATTCAGGTGTTCGGCGTCATTGCGATGGGCGTGCATATGTGCGTTTCGGGCGAAATTACGCTGGGTACGTATCTGGCTTTTGTCAGCTATACGCGTCAGCTCACGTGGCCTGTCCGCGCACTGGGACGCACACTATCGGAGATGAGCAAGGCGGGCGTTTCCATCGACCGCCTGCTCTACATCCTCAAAGCCGAACAGGAGCAGAGCCCGAATGAGCCGACGGCGGCGAACCTGTCTGGCGACATCTGCTTTGACCATGTGAGCTTCGCTTATGAGCAGAAGGCGGTTCTGCGCGATGTGAGCTTTACCGTCAAGGGCGGCAGCACGCTGGGCATTTTGGGCGAAACGGGAAGCGGCAAAAGCACCATCGCGCTGCTGCTGGCGCGGCTGTATGACCCGAAGGAGGGGAGCATCACCATCGGCGGCGTTGATCTGAAAGAGATGGATCAGACCGCCCTGCGCCGCGGCGTGGGCGTGGTTTTGCAGGAGCCGTTCCTGTTCTCGCGCACGGTCGCGCAGAACATCGCCATCACCAAAGACGGGGTCAGCCAGGCGGAAATTGAGCAGGCGGCGAAGGAAGCCTGTCTGCATGACTCTATTTCCAGCTTCCAGGACGGCTATGATACGGTCGTCGGCGAGCGCGGCGTGACCCTCTCCGGCGGACAGAAGCAGCGCACGGCAATCGCCAGAACGCTGCTGGAGCATGCGCCCATCATGGTCTTTGACGACGCGCTGTCCGCAGTGGACGCAAAGACGGACGAAGCCATCCGCAATCGTCTGCGCGAAGCGGCGGGCGGCTCCACGCTCATCCTCATTGCGCACCGCGTGGCGACGCTGATGCAGGCGGATCAGATTATCGTTCTGCGCGATGGACAGATTATCGAGCGCGGCACACCGGAGGAACTGCTTCAGGCGGGCGGCGTATTCGCGCATACTGCGGCGATGCAGTCCGCACAGGGAGAGGAGGAAGCCTGATGAGCCAAAGGAAAGAGGACAAACAGACGGCTTTCTCCGTCAAACCGTGGAAACGGCTTTGGCGATGCGTTCGCCAGCATCGGGCGCGGTTCGCCGTCGCGATCATCAGCAACCTGTTGATGGCGGCGGCGGATTTCTACATCCCGCTGCTGCAAAGCGAGGTCGTCGATGCCTTTATCACGAAGGGGACGACCGCGGGGTTTGGCGGCTATGCGCTGCGTTACGGAACCATCATGGCGCTTGAAATCATCACGATGTTCATCTATTTCAAGGCATGCATGGGGATGGAGATGTACAGCGGGCGCGATATGAAGGACGCCTGCTTCGTCAACCTGCAAAGGCTCAGCCTTGACTACTACAATGTGACCAGCGCGGGTCATACGCTCTCGCGCGTTATGACGGATACGGATCGCATCGCGTCCTGCATCGCGTGGATCTTTCCGGATATCCTCTGGGGATTCGCGTATATCCTCGGCGTGTTCGGCGTGATGCTCAGGCTGTCGCCGTCGCTGGCGATGACCATTATCATCGTCGCACCCATTGTCGTCGTGCTGACGGTCTATTTCCAGAAGCGGCTCATTGCGCTCAACCGCGACGTCCGCGCGCAGCATTCCAAGATCACCAGCAGCTACAACGAGGGCATCATGGGCGCAAAGACCAGCAAGACCCTTGCGCTGGAGGGACGCCTGACCAACGAATTTGAGCAGACGACGGCGCGCGCGGCGAAAGCCGGAATCCTTCACGGGCGCATGCGCGCGATCTATGTTCCGCTCATCGTGCTTTGCGGCACGCTGGCGGCGAGCGCGACGCTGCTGCGCGGCGGCAATATGGCACTGAACGGCACGCTGAGTTTGGGTGTGCTGAGCGCGTTTATGACCTATGCGCTGAGCCTTTTCCAGACCTTCCGCCAGCAGGCGGCGCGTATCTCTCAGTTCATCTCTTTGCAGGCGAACGTGGAGCGCGTCGTCGGACTGATCGACGAGAAGCCGACCGTTCAGGACAGCCCGGAGGTCGAGGCGAAATACGGCGACTGCTTCGAGCCGAAGAAGGAAAACTGGGAAGAGATGCGCGGCGAAGTCGATTTTGACGACGTATCCTTCACCTATCCGGACGGCGGCGAAGAGGTGCTGACACATTTCTCGCTGCATGTTCCCGCGGGAAGCACAGTTGCCATCGTCGGCGAAACGGGCGCGGGCAAAAGCACGCTGGTCAATCTCGTCTGCCGGTTCTTTGAGCCGACGGGCGGGCGCGTGCTGATTGACGGCAGGGACGCGCGCGAACGCAGCCAGCTCTGGCTGCACAGCCATATCGGTTACGTCCTGCAATCGCCGCACCTGTTCTCCGGAACGATTCGCGAGAATATCCGTTACGGCAGACCTGAGGCGACCGACGAAGAGGTTTACGAAGCGGCGAAAGCCGTCAGCGCGGATCGCGTCGCGGCGAAGCTCGAACAGGGTTATGACACGGATGTCGGCGAATGCGGCGACAGGCTCTCCACAGGAGAAAAGCAGCTCATCTCTTTTGCGCGTGCGGTCATCGCCAAGCCAAAGATTTTTGTGCTGGATGAAGCGACCAGCTCCGTCGATACCGAAACGGAAATGCTGATTCAGAAGGCGACGCACACGCTGATGCAGGGGACGACGTCCTTCGTCATCGCGCACAGGCTTTCCACCATCCGTCAGGCGGATGTGATCCTCGTCATCGACCACGGCAAGATCGTCGAGCAGGGAACGCATGAAAGCCTGCTGAAGGCAAACGGCGTTTACGCGTCGCTGTATCATACACAGCTGAGCAGACAGGAAAAGCAATAAGAATGTATTTTGCGCATTTCAACCTTGACTTTTCCCTCGGTGTGGTTTATACTGTCCTCACTTGAGATGAGAAAGAAGAGTAACCCCACCGCAAGACCTCAAGAGAGACGCGCCGCTGGCTGAAAGCGCGTCGGTCGAGCGCGGGGCGAAGACCACCTTTTGATTAAGCCGCGCGGCGCGCGATACAGCGCCAAAGAGAACCAATCAGGGTGGAACCACGGGCTAGATTTTTTATCGCTCGTCCCTCAGCAAAAACGCGAGGGACGGGCGTTTTTTGATTCGTCCCAACTATGCAGAAAGAGGAGAAGATCATCATGAAGGTTATCTACAACGACGGACACGTTGCCGAATGCCCGGAAGAGGAAGAGCTTCACATCATCCGCCATACCGCGGCGCATATCTTGGCGCAGGCAGTCAAGCGCCTGTATCCGGAAGCGCACTTTGCCTATGGCCCGGCGACGGAGAAGGGCTTCTATTATGACGTCGATCTGGGCGACAAGAAGCTCTCCGACGAAGACCTGCCCGCCATCGAGGCGGAAATGGCGAAGATCGTCAAGGAAAACCTGCCGATCAAGCCGTTCGTCCTCAGCCGCGAGGAAGCTGTCAAGCTGATGGAAGAGCGCGGAGAAAAATACAAGGTCGAGCATATCGGCGACCTGCCGGAGGACGCCGTGCTGAGCTTCTACCAGCAGGGCGAATATATTGACATGTGCGTCGGACCGCACCTTTGCTATACCAAGGGGCTGAAGGCGTTTAAGCTGACCCAGCTCTCCGGCGCGTACTGGAAGAACGATAAGAACAACATCATGCTCACCCGTATCGGCGGCACGGCTTTCCGCACCCGCGAAGAGCTGGAAGAGTATGTCAAGCTGATGGAAGAAGCGGCGCGCCGCGACCATCGCCGCATCGGCAAGGAAATGAACCTGTTCATGCTCTGCGATGAGGGCCCGGGCTTCCCGTTCTTCCTGCCCAAGGGCATGGCGCTCAAGAATGCGCTCATCGACTATTGGCGCGAGATCCACTACAAGGCGAACTATGTGGAAGTCTCCACGCCGCTCATCATGAACCGCCATCTCTGGGAGACCAGCGGCCACTGGGATCACTACAAGGATAACATGTACGCCACCAAGATCGACGGCGAGGATTACTGCATCAAGCCGATGAACTGCCCGGGCGGCGTCATGGTCTATCGCAGCCAGCCGCACTCCTACCGCGAGCTGCCGCTGCGCGTGGGCGAGCTGGGTCTTGTCCATCGCCACGAGCTGAAGGGTGCGCTGCACGGTCTGTTCCGCGTGCGCTGCTTCACGCAGGATGATGCGCATATCTTCATGCGCCCGGATCAGATTACGGATGAGATCATCGGCGTTGTCGATCTGATCAATCAGGTGTACAGCAAGTTCGGATTTGAGTATTTCGTCGAGCTGTCCACCCGTCCGGAGAACAGCATGGGCAGCGACGAGGACTGGGAGGCAGCGACCAACGGTCTGATTAAGGCGCTGGAGAAGCTGAACATGCCGTATATCGTCAACGAAGGCGACGGCGCGTTCTACGGCCCGAAGATCGACTTCCATCTGCGCGACAGCCTTGGACGCACCTGGCAGTGCGGCACGATTCAGCTGGATTTCCAGATGCCGCTCAACTTCGGCTTGGAGTATGTCGCTGAGGACGGAAGCCGTCAGCGCCCGATCATGATTCATCGCGTCTGCTTCGGCTCCATCGAGCGCTTCATCGGCATCCTGACCGAGCATTTCGCGGGCAAGTTCCCGACGTGGCTCGCGCCGACGCAGGTTAAGGTTCTGCCGGTTTCCGACAAGAGCATGGACTATGCGAAGGAAGTTTA
>CAKTXP010000129.1 GCA_934631055.1 uncultured Clostridia bacterium
AGCCCCAACGTTCTCCTTGAATTTCTGTGCAAACTTGTCAGAATTGTCGGGCGAAATCGCAGAATTGTCCAGTTTATTTTTTCTTCTTTTGTGCGTAAGATATAAAGTAACAAAGCGGTACAGAACAAACCGCAAACCAACGACCAGAAAAGGAGAAACGCACATGAAGAAACTCTTATGCGCCGTCCTCGCTCTTGCGATGATGCTGACGGCATGCCTCGCGATGGCTGAATCCGTGGAAGAAGTGATCGCTCAGGCGCAGACTATGACCAACGAAGAGCTTTATGCCAAGGCGATCGAAGAATCCAACGGCAAGACGCTCTACGGCATCGGCAACTCCAGCCGCGGCAAGACCGCCGGCGCGAGCTTCATCGAGATGCTCCAGAAGATCGACCCGAGCTACACCGGCACGATCGAATGGTCGCAGCCGAAGAACAACTCCATCTTTACGACCCTGAACGCCGATATCAAGAGCGCTAATCACATCTATTCCATGACGCTCATCCAGGACGGCAACCAGATCCAGACCAAGATGCTGGATACCGGCAACCTGCTGAACTTCATCCCGAAGGAGTGGGCTGAGGGCGAAGGCGTTATCGTTGAAGGCAACGACAAGCCGCTGGCGCTCCAGACGCTGAACAAGGTGTTCATGTATAACACCGTCGGCGACAAGACCTATAACAACTGCTGGGATTTCGTGGCGGAAGGCGTTGCGCCGCTGTTCATGGGCGTCAACTCCGAGCTGGTCGGCAAGAACTTCCTGTACATGCTGACCAAGGACACCTACGCCGATTATCTGAAGGACGCGTATGACGCTCTGGAAGACGGCGCGGCGAAGGATCGCCTGGCGGCTGTCGTCAAGGAAATGGAGCCGGAAGCCGAAGCGCTTGGTCTGGAAGCCGAGAACGCGCCGTATGCGCTGGCTTACATCAAGCTCTTCTGCGAACAGTACAACGAGCAGACCGACGACGGTCCGATCTGCAACACGCTGGTCAGCAAGTCTGCTGTCGATCAGTGCGCGCTGCTGGTTTACTCCAAGCTGCGTTCTGTCGAAGAATCCGCTGAAACTTCCGTGAACAACATCGCGGTCGCCGCGTATCAGGATGGCTATCAGGGCATCGGCGGCTATGCGTACAAGCATTATCTCCAGGTTCTCAAGACCTCCCCGCTGCCGTGGACGAGCTGCGCGTTCATCGCGTACATGACCACCACCAACGAAGGCTTTGCCGCTTGGGGCAAGGATATGGGCGGTTACAGCGCCAATCCGGTCTGCATGCAGGATCACTCTCAGGACGGCTACGTTGACGGCGTGAACACCTTTGACGCTAAGAACGACCGCGGCTACGAGTGGTGGGTCTCCGCCGACGGCGGACGCCTCGTCGTGGAAGATCCGGAATACTGCGCGCAGGTCTCCTTCGACCTCGGCGACTGGATCGACATGATCGTCGGCAGCAAGTAAGCGATACCCTGAATCTTGAACTCAGCGTGCGAGGGGCATGAAGCGTTTCATGCCCCTCGCATGGTACAGGGGGAATATCATGCAGCAAACGGCAAAAATGAGCGGGGCGCGGGTTTGGCTCAACAAGATGAAAACCACGTTCTCCAAGCCGCAGAACGCTATCCTGCTGGCATTGGGCATCCTGCTCACCTTTTCAACCATCGCGCCGATGATTTCCATCGCGCTGGATACCGTAACCGTTCACGTCGGCTCGGTCGATAGCCATTACACCGGACTGACGGAGGGCTACACGCTTTACAACTGGCAGGATCTGTTTACCGGCAAGCTGGCGAAAGTCAACCTGTGGACGCCGCTGCTCAATTCAGTCCTGCTGTCCGTATTTTCCTGTATCGGCGCGATCGTCTACGGCGGTCTGTTTGCGTATCTGGTCACGCGGACGAATATGCGCTGCAAGAAATATCTCAGCTCTATCTTTATCTTTCCGTACATCATGCCCCAGTGGACGCTGGCGGTCATCTGGCAGAATCTGTTCGATTCCAACCTCATTACCGGCACGTCCGACGGACTGCTCACCGCGCTGTTCGGTATCCGCATGCCGCTGTGGTGGTGCGAAGGCATGTTCCCCAGCGTGATGGTGCTTTCGCTGCACTATGCGCCGTTCGCGTACATCCTCATCGGCGGCATCTTCCGCAACATGGACGCCAACCTTGAAGAAGCGGCGACCATCATGGGTACGCCGCGGATGAAGATATTCGCCCGCGTGACGCTGCCGCTGGTCAAGCCTGCCGTGCTGAGTACGGTTCTGCTGGTTTTTTCCAGCGCGATGGGCTCCTATCCGGTTCCGCATTACCTGAACCTGACGACCCTTTGCACCAAGTATGTGCAGATGGGCGAGAAGCGTGCGGGCGAAGCGAGCATCCTGGCGGTCATCATGATCCTGTTCGGCGTGCTTATCCTTATCGTCAACCAGAAGACGACGTCCGGCAGACAGAGTTATACGACCGTCACCGGCAAATCCGGTCAGATCTCGCTGGTCAACCTCGGCAAAGCGGGACGCTGGGTGGTCGCAATCATCTTCTGCGTGACGACGTTCTTTACCGGCATCCTGCCGATCATCCTGTTCGCCATCGAAACGTTCCTGCCAAACCCCGGCGATTACAGCTTTATCCGCAACGGCATCGCGGGCAACCTGACGGCAAAGTGGTGGGTAACGAGCGAAAATATCACTGAGAACGGCATGTATGGTCAGAAGGGTATTCTCTTTAACGAAGCCATCTGGGGCGCGTTCAGGGGAACGCTCATCGTTGCGGTCTGCTGTGCGCTGCTCGCCGGTACGATTGGTCTGCTGGTCGGCTACTGCGTCAGCAAGAACCGCCGCAGCAAGTGGGCGGCTTACGTCAATAATATGGCATTTCTGCCATACCTGATGCCGTCGTTGGCGGTCGGCGTTGCGTTCTTCGTCTTTGGTTCCTCCATGGGTATCTTCAATACCTATCTGCTGCTCGTCCTCGCCGGTACGGTGAAGTATATCCCGTTCGCCAGCCGCAGCGCGCTCAGCTCGATGATGCAGCTTTCCGGCGAGATCGAGGAAGCCGCTATCATTCAGGATATCCCGTGGCATAAGCGCATGCTCAACATCATCATCCCGATTCAGAAAAGCTCGATCATGAGCGGCTATCTGCTGCCGTTCATCACCTGCGTGCGCGAGCTGACGCTGTTCATGCTCCTGTGTTCGCAGACAAAGATCATCACGACAATGCTGGATTATTTCGACGAAATGGGTCTGTATGCGTTTTCAAGCGGCATCAACCTGATCCTCATTGTGTTCATCCTGATCTGCAACGCGCTGATTAACAAACTGACCGGCGCAAGCCTTGACAAAGGAATTGGAGGAGAGTAAATGTCACGGATCGAATTGACCAATGTCACCAAGCGCTGGGGTCAGTTTTACGCGGTCGATAACCTCAGCATGGTCATTGAGGATAACGCGTTCGTCACGCTGCTGGGCCCTTCCGGATGCGGCAAAACGACGACCCTGCGCATGATTGCAGGACTTGAAACGCCGACCAGCGGACGCATCACCATCGACGGCGTGCCGGTGTTTGATTCGCAGAAGGGCATCAACGTTTCGCCCAACAAGCGCAAAGTCGGCTTCCTGTTCCAGAATTATGCGCTCTGGCCCAATATGACCGTCTATCAGAACATCTCTTTCGGCTTGACGAATATCAAGGAAGAGATGGACGAGATCAGCTTTGAAGCCCGCGCTGCAGCGCGCATGATCGAGATCCTGCAAAAGCCGCAGGATGTCGTCCGCGCGATTCAGGAATGCGTGGACAAGAAAAAGAAGCTCAGCGTCGAAAAGGCGCAGCTCCGGTTGATTGACTTCTATGAAGTCAGCCAGTTTACCGCAAAAGCGCTCATGGCGATGAAGCTGCATGAAGCGAACGACGTAAAAGCCGCCGCCGCGCAGGAAATTAAGAAACTTCAGGACAAGATTGCAGCGGAAAAAGCGAAAGCCGAAAAGAACGGCTGTACGCTCAGCGCGGATTATACGCTCATGAAGGGCGGAAAGCCCGTCCGCAGCGTCCGTAAGATGACCAGCGAGGAGATTGACCTCATCGTGCGCCGCGTATCGCGCATCGTCAAGATCGGCATGTTCATGGACCGCTATCCCAGCGAGCTTTCCGGCGGACAGCAGCAGCGCGTCGCCATCGCCAGAACGCTTGCGCCGAATCCGAAGGTGCTTTTCATGGATGAGCCGCTTTCCAATCTCGACGCCAAGCTCAGATTGGAGATGCGCTCTGAACTCCAGCGCCTGCATTTGCAGACCGGCTCGACGTTCGTTTACGTCACGCACGATCAGATGGAAGCCATGACGCTGGCGACCCGCATCTGCCTGATGGAGAACGGCGTGCTGCAACAGTATGACGAGCCGCTGACCGTATACGGCAAGCCGAGCAACCTGTTCGTCGCGGACTTTGTCGGCAATCCGGCAATCAACTTCATCGAAGCCAAGGGTACGCAGAAGCAGGACGGAACCATCGACCTGACGCTGCTCGACGGCGTGAAAGCGGCGTATCGCTCCGGCGCGCCGGTCAATCTGCGCGAATGGTTTGCGCGGGAAGACAGGGAAGCGGCGGCGAACAGCGTGGATACGCACGCGGTCGAAAAGGCGAACCGCGATTCGCTCTTCAAGTATCATATCGCGAAAGTCGAAGAAAACGAATTTGAGGACGAAGCCGCGCTGACGCATGAGGATTTCGTACTGGGCGTTCGTCCGGAGTGCGTAAGCATCTGCGAGAACGGCGCTTTGGAAGGCGAGATATTCAGCGCGATGCCGACCGGCATGGAGACGACGGTCAAGGTGCGCGTCAGTGAGTTCCTGTTCACGGGCGTCGTATTCGGCGGCATCACCTACAAGATTGGTCAAAAGGTTCGCCTGTCCTTTACGGGCGAGGGCGTCCTGCTTTTCAGCCGCGAAAACGGCAGGCTCATCACGCGCGGCGCGCTGAGCATTTAAACTGAGAGGTTGTTTCAAAACCTGCTAAGAATCGGAAATTTTTGAATGTCCTCATTAGAGCTTGACTGATAAAGCTAAGCCGCTGCTTGATACTTGAGCAGCGGCTTTTCATATATGGATTTC
This sequence comes from uncultured Clostridia bacterium, assembly GCA_934631055.1. Lineage (GTDB taxonomy): Bacteria > Bacillota > Clostridia > Christensenellales > Aristaeellaceae > Ventricola. Next base: position 5,103 of record CAKTXP010000129.1, read on the forward strand.
AAAGTGAGGGTGCAGGGGAATCATTCCCCTGCCGAGGGTTTGGGGCGAGTAGCCCCAAACGTTTTTTTGTTTACAACCGCGATGTCGTCAGAGAGATCAGCGAGACCGTCGGCGGGTTGAAGAGCCGGAAGAATAACGGCGGATAAAGCCCGTCGTTGTCGCCGAGTCCGGGGCTGACGTAAAGATACGTCTTGCCGACCTTGGATAGACCGCAATAGGTTTGTGCGCCGGGCAGGATGCCGTAGTTCGGCAGATTCTGCGAGGGGATGAACAGCGCGCCGATAAACGGAAGCCGGATCAGCCCGCCTTCGTAATGCCCGCAGAGGACCAGATGCAGCCGCTCGGACAATGTGCCTGTGTAGGCGTTTTCCAGTTCGTATTCCGACGGCGGGACGTGCGTCAGCGAGATGTAAACGTCATCCTCCGTCATCTTTTCGCGCGCAGTGCGCGTTTCGGTCAGCCATTGCAGATTGTATTTCGCCAGCTCGACTTCGTTTTCGTCCTGCGAATCCTGAACGTCCAGATACTGCCGCTCAAACTGCTGCTGCATCGTATCCAGATCGAGACTGAGCAGGGCGCTGGTCGTCAGCCAGAGCGCGTGTCCGTCGCGCTCGATGAGCTGGGGCGAGCTGAGCAGCTGAGCGCCGCGCTGCTGCGCGCCGAGTATCCACGGGGCGAAAGGACTGCCGCCCGTCGCATAGGACATGGAAGCGGGGAGCGGGTCGCGGTCGCCGGCAATCATATAGATGGGCGCGTCGGGGTTCAGCTCGTGCAGAACTTCGAGCAGCGAGTACAGCGGCTGGGCGTTTCCGCGAGAAGAAATCATGTCGCCGGTCATCACAACGGCATCGAATTGCGCATCCCGAAGGGCAAAGCGGATGAACTGCTGGTCTTTGCCGAAAAACAAACCTTTCAGATCTGAAATATGCAGCAAGGTATACCCTTCGAACACGGAATCCATCTGGCGGACGGGAACGGTTACGCGCTCGATACGGACAAACTGATTGACGACGACGTTGACGAGCAGCATGATCAGGATCAGCGCCAACAGGGTGAGCAAGACCCTGTGCCGAAGAGGTTTACGCGGTTTGGGGTCAAAAAAATCGCCGTCAGGCTGATCGGCTCTGAAATGCGCAGTATGCTGCGGGGAAAAAGAGTCATAGCCGCTGCGGCTTTGAGAGGGTCGTCTGTTCATAACCGGAACCTCGCTTCAAAATGAAATGGAGAATAAAGCGTCTTTTCAGATCGAAAAGACAGCCCTCTTTCGTATATGAAGAATTGTATATGTACAGCCCAACCATGGGAAAAGTTACAGGAAAAAACTTGTGTAACCCTATTATACCGTAAGGTCGGCTGTCATTCAACAGAAAAATACAAATCCCTGAAATTTCGGCGGCTTGCTTTGCAGAAGAGGAAAAGTATGGTACAATAAGCCGCTAGGGAGGAAAAAAGAAGATGTTTGGGGCTTTGCCCCAAGCCCCACCAGAAACCTGAGGTTTCTGGACTTCCCGATTCGCTTCGCGGCGGTTTGAATTTTCTTAGGCATACGACGCGCATGCGCGTCGTCCGATAAAAAGGATTCAAATCGCCGCGAAGCGAAGATGGGGTCTGGGGATTGGAACCACGCGCCCGCTGTGCGGGATTTAGCGTGGTGGAAATCGGAAATCGCAAGGAGCGCGTCTGCCGCAGGCAGAGGACAGCGCGACTATGCGAGTTTCCCGGATCGG
>CAKTXP010000130.1 GCA_934631055.1 uncultured Clostridia bacterium
TCTGCCTCACGCGGGCAATTTTTCGCAATTCCCCATATGCTTACAAAGCACGGGCTGAGCCCGCCTTCACTTCCGCCAAAGTCCGCAAAATGCAAACGTCTGCCTCACGCGGGCAATTTTTCGCAATTCCCCATATGCTTACAAAGCACGGGCTGAGCCCGCCTTCACTTCCGCCGAAATCCGCAAAACACAAAAAGCCGCCCTCTTCCGAACGAAGAGAGCAGCTTGATGGTCTGCTGTTAAATCCTTACATCCCCAGCGGCTTTTTGCCAGGCGTTCCCGCTTTGCGCGGATAGGTCTTAGGGGTCGCGCCCGTCTTATCCGTAATCAGCAGGACGTGCGCCCAATCGTCCCTTCCGGGGATCGGCGCGTCCACCGTCCCGCGGACGGTTCCGCCCAGCAGGAACGCGGCGCGCCTTGCGGCGGTCATCTCCTCCGCCACGCCGGGACCTTTCCATGCGATCGAAATGCCGCCCTTTTTAACGAACGGAAGCGTCAATTCCTGAAGCGTCGCCGCATTGGCGACCGCGCGGGAGACTGCCGCGTCGTATTGTTCCCGATGCGCCGCCATCCTCGCCGCGTCCTCTGCGCGGGCATGAAGCGTCGTCGCTTTCAGACCGAGCCGCCCCAGCGCATCTTCCAGAAATGAGATACGCTTTTGGAGCGCATCCAGAAACGTCATGTCCAAATCGGGGCGCAGGATGAGCAGCGGCATGCCCGGGAAGCCCGCGCCCGTGCCGACGTCGATAACCTTCGCGCCTTCTGCCAGCAGCCCATGCGCCAGCGGCGCGGCACTGTCCAGATCATGACGGTCTACGCGTTCGTCTTCATCCAGCACGGCGGTCAGATCCATCCGCGCGTTATATTCATCCAAAATGGCGTGAAACGCCTCAAAGCGTTCCAGCGCCGTTTCGTCCGCGGCAACGCCCATCTTTTCAAGACCGGTCTTCAGTCGTTCTCTGTTCATCCTCGCATGCTCTCCCAAATAAATTTCACCCAGCTCAGCCCTTCGCGCAGGTGGTTCTTGATAAAGTATTCCGGCTTGGAGAGGCTGCCCCTGCCCGTCGCCGTGATGCCGACCTCTTTGCACAGCGCCAGCGCGCGGGCGACATGGTAATCGCTGGTGACGATGAGCGCCTGCGTCAGCCCCTGGTCGTCCATGACGGACTGCGCATAGCCCAGATTCTGCCGCGTATTGAAGGAACCCGTCTCGGCGATGACCTCCTTCTCGTTTACGCCGCGCTCGATGAGCCAGTCGCGCATGACGTCGCCCTCCGCGCGCGGCTCGTCGCTCCCCTGCGCGCCGCAGACAATCATCAGGCTCGGCTTTTTCCGATATTCCTCCAGCGCCGCCGTCAGCCTGCGCTCCAGTGCGACGGAAGGCGTGCCGTCCGCTTTGACCTGCGCGCCGAGTACGATAATGGTATCAAAATCGCCAACCGGCGGCAGATGCGTTTCCTTGTAATAGACGAAACCGATCAAACCCGCCGCCGCGATCACACCGGCAGCCAGAACCGCAAGAACCGCCATCAGCAGCCTCCTCAGACCTTTTTTCATGTTCCTTTATACTCCTTATGCTCCGTGTGAACTATACCGTTATTGATCTATATTCAACGCGGCGAGTTCTTCTTCCTGCTCTTCTCTGAGCGTTCCGCGTCGTCCGGGAACATTTCGGCTTCGGATGAGGTAGCTGAATTCTTCTTCGCTCTGTTGTCCGTCAAACTGGCTGTTTTTCGTCATGGAATAGACGGTCGAGCCGGCGAAGATGAGGTGGTCGATAACGCGCACGCCGATGACGTTCAGCGCGCTGATGACCGCGCGGGTCGCGTCATAGTCGTCCTGCGACGGTTCCGCCGTTCCGCTGGGATGATTATGCGCAAGCAGGACGGCATGGGCATGGTAGCGCAGCGCAGTCTCGACGACCTCGCGCGGATAGATCTGCACCTGGTCGATGGTTCCCTTATGCAGCAGCGCCGGACAAAGCACGCGCCCGCTCTGATCAAGGCAGATCATGTACACGCGCTCTTCATGCACGCCGAAGAACAGCGCCCCGGCATAGCGTTTCGCGCCGGACAGGTTGGTGATGGCGGGCTTTTCGCCCATAGCGCTGTGCTGATAGTAGCCCATCAGCTGCGGCATCAGGGAAAGGAGCGCGGCGGCATTCTGCCCCACGCCGGTCACGCGCATGAGTTCAGCGGGCGACGCTTCCAATACCGCGCTGAGCGAACCAAATCGCCGGATCAGCTCGTGCGCCAGCGGATTGACGTCCTTCTGCGGGATTGCGAACATGAGCAGCAGTTCCAGCACCTCATGCTCGGAAAATCCGGAAAGCCCTTCTTTCAGAAATCTCTCGCGCAATCGCGCGCGATGCCCCGCGTGAACCGTCTTTTCGCTCATGGTATACCTCCTGTCAGGGGAACGCTTGGGGCTTTGCCCCAAACCCCACAAGGGAACTGAGTTCCCTTGACCCTTCACTACGCTATCGCTGCGCGATAGCTGAGGGAAAAGCAATTCCTGCTGCTCACAAACTCCGGGCAGCAGACCGAAGGTCATTCTGCCCGTCCGTAACCCCACCCGCAGAGCGCGTGCATCGTCCGCAGACGACGCTTCCCCTCTCGCTCTCAATACCCCTTCAAAATCTCTTCCAGCTCGGCGATCTCATTCGCCACCGGCAGCCCCGAAGAGCGAAGCCGCTTCATGTCGTTGTGTCCCCATGAGACCAGAATGCAGTCCGCGCCCAGCGCTTCCGCTAGATGAGCGTCCGTCAGCATGTCGCCGATGAGGACGACGTCTCTGCCTTCCAGACCCAGCTCTCGCAGCTGGCGCCTGCCGATCTCCGTCTTCTTCGACGCGCTCTCGTCCTCCAGACCGCTGATGTCATTCATGTACGGCGTCAGCCCCAACGCTTTGCATTGTTCCCTAACGGACGGCTCATACGACGCGGACAATACCGACTGCGATCTGCCCTGCTCATGCAGCTTTTGAATCAGTTCCAGCGCGCCGGAAACCAGTCCCACGCCGACTGCCTTCTGATTGAATTCATCCAGCCAAAGCCGCGCGATCTCCTCATAGCTGTGCTTGCTGTAATCTACGCCGACGGCGGGATAGAAGTCGCGCACGGGCATAGTCATGTTGCTTTTATAGTCTTCCATCGTGATGCCGGGGATGCCAAGCTTCTCAAAGACGTCGTTGTCGAGGTCCAGGGAAAGCTGGGTATCGTTGAGCAGCGTACCGTTGAAATCCCAGATAATGTGCTTCATATCGCCCTCTCAGTCCCTTCGGGACAACTCTCCCAAAGGGAGAGCCAAGTTTATTCTCATTCTTTCCCCTTAGTCAAACAGCGCGCGAATATCCTCCGGCGTGAGCTGCGTCGGCATCGCTTCGCCTGCCGTAATCATCTGGTCAAACATCGCGCGCTTGCGCTCGCCAAGCTTGACGACCTGCTCTTCGATGCTGCCGCGGGTAATCATGCGGATGACCGTGACCGTGTTCTTCTGTCCGATGCGGTGCGCGCGATCCGTCGCCTGATCCTCCGCCGCCGGATTCCACCACGGGTCGAAATGGATGACCGTATCCGCGCCGACAAGATTCAAACCGGAACCGCCCGCTTTCAGCGAGATCAGGAAGACCTGTCCTTCACCCGCGTTGAACTGCTGAACCATCTCCACGCGGCGCTTCGGCGGCGTTTCGCCGTCCAGATACATGCAGGAGATGCCGACCGCTTCCAGCCTGCGCTGCAAGATCTTGAGCATGCGCGTGAACTGGGAGAAGATGAGCGCACGGTGTCCCGCTTCCAGAGAGCCGGGCAGAACGTCCAGCAGCATATCCAGCTTGCCGCTCGACGCCGCATAGCTCGGCAGAACCAGCGACGGATGACCGCAGATCTGGCGCAGTTCCGTAATGGCGGCAAGCATCTCGATGCGATTGTTGCCATTGAACATGCCTTCGACCTGCGGACGCAGGCGCATCAGGCTTGCCTGATAGACGCGGCGCTGCTCCTCGGTCATGTCCGCCGTCAGCGTGATCTCGACTTTCTCCGGCAGTTCGCGCAGAACGTCGCCCTTCAGGCGGCGCAGCAGGAACGGACGGATGCGGCGGCGCAGGACGTCGGCTTCCTCGCCCGTGCCGAAACGGTGCATGAACTGCGCAAAGGAGTTCAGGTAGCCCGGCAGAACAAAGTCGAAGATCGACCACAGTTCACCCGGGTGATTCTCCATCGGCGTGCCGGTCAGGGCAAAGCGCGTCTGCGCCTTGAGCTGCTTGACCGCGCCCGCGCCGACACTCATCGCGTTCTTGATATACTGCGCCTCGTCCAGGATGGCGAAGCGGAAGGACACCTTGGAGAGCAGACCGATATCGCGGCGGATCAGCGGATAGCTGGTCAGATAGACGTCGATATCCCTGTCCGGACCGGTCAGGCGCGCGATGGTCTGCGCGCGCTGAGCCTGGCTGCCCTCGCCCGCCGCACAGCGCAGCTCGGGCGCGAATTTCGCGATCTCAGCCATCCAGTTATAGACCAGAGAGGTTGGCGCGACGACGATGGATGCGCTGTCCTGATCGCCGCGGCGCTTTGCCCAAAGCAGCAGGGTGATGACCTGCAAAGTCTTGCCCAAGCCCATGTCGTCGGCGAGGATGCCGCCCATATGCAGCCGGTCGAGCGCCTGCATCCACATGAAGCCGCGCATCTGATACGGGCGGAGCATGGAATTGAGCGGTTCGGGGCAGGGCTCGCCGTCGTCTTCCAGACTGCTGACCATTTCCTTGACGCTCTTATCCGCCTTGACCGGCACGCTGCCGCCCTCCAGCAGGCTCATCATATACGCCGCGCGGAAGGAAGCGACCTCGACCACGCCGCGGACGTTCTTCTCCTCCTCGCCTTCTTCGCCGGTATCCGCGCCGACGGCTGCTTCCGCCATCTCGCGCCACTCGTCCATCTCGGAAAGGTCGAGGAAGGAGCCGTCTTTCAGTCGGAAATACTTCTTGCGGTCGCGCAGCGCGCGCAGGATCGCGACAATCTCCGGCGCGGGCTCGCCGTCCTCGGTCATCTCCAGCCGCAGAGCGCCCTCCTGCATGCGCAGGGTTCCGGTGAAATGCGGCTTGCGCGGGGTCATCTTGCGGAATTCGTCGGAGCAGTAGACCTCCGCGTTCTCCTGCATCCGATAGATGCCTTCGGTCAGGAAGCGGTAAATGGGTTCCTGTCCGCCAAGGATGACGCGTCCCTTCTGCATGCGGAAGCCGAACGCCGCCAGCAGGTCGAGCGCGCGCCTTTCCGCCGCGGCGTCGCGCAGGAGCAGGATGCGCTCTTCGTCCTCGCTCTGAGGCGCCTGCGCCGCGAACGGGTCGATTTCTTCGTCGCCGTACAGGAACGCGATCTTACAGAGTACGAGGTTATTGTCGCGGTCAAAATACGCGCGCACCTTGAGCGGACGGCGGATGATGCGCTCCGCCAGCGCACCGTCGAGTGTCACCGTTCCGGCGCGTTCCAGCGCAGGCAACAAGTCGGAGATGACGCGCGGGCTCTGCTGCGCGTCAAAACGGAAGGCGACTGGCATGCCCGCGCCCGTCTGTGCCGACAGCAGCACACGCACAATACCCTTCTGCACCTCCGACAACCGCAGGACGTCGCCCTCGCAATAGACATAAGTGCAGTCCGTGTCGAGCATGCGCAGGGTCTTGGGCATCTGCGCACGCACTTCCAGCTCGCGTCCGCTGGCAAACACGCCGAAGAGCAGCTCGACCTGTCCGTCGAACACGCTGGGAACGGTCACGATCTCCTCGCCAAAGGAAATCTTGAATGGCTTCGCCATCAGCAGCTGCATCAGACGCGGAACAAACCGATCCGCAACGGTCAGGAATTTGGCGTCAAGACCCGTCTGAACGAGCTTTCCTTCCAGCTGGCAGACATACGCGGCATCCTGAAGGAGCTTGATGATTTTAGCATCCACGCCGGTGAAACCCATCCATTCCGGCTCAAGCACAAAGCCCTTGCCGAAGGCAATCGCCGTCTTTTCCTGCAAACCGCGGAGGAACTGCGCCATGGACTTGACGACATACATCCGCTCCTGACCGACGCGCAGGGACACGCGCACCGGTTCGCGCTCGCCCAGCAGGCGCAGCGTAATCTCCATTTCAAGCGGCGTCTCCATCGGCAGGGCGCTTTGCAATGTACCCATCAGCGCGCCGGCGTTCTCTCTGGCGCGGCGGCGGCGCATTTCCTCGATCGCGCCGGTCGATATCGCCTGCATCATCGCGGCGGCGAGGTGACGGCACGGTTTATGCACGTTCCCGAAAAAGTCGCACGAGCAGCGCCCGCTCAGTTTATTCGTCGCGCCGACGCGGACGATGCGCCGCGGGTCGCCATCGACGGCATAGCGCAAAAAGCCGTTTTCCTCTTCGAGCGGGTGTACGCCGCCCTGACGGAAAATGGTCAAGCCTGCATTGTATTCCTCTTCCGGCGTAATGCGCCGGATGATCTCCATTCCTTCAGCCACAATATCTCTCCGCTTCCAACAAGATGCGCGGATTTAAATCTGCTCTCCTCCCCGCGGGGGAAAGGCAGTCCTTCCGCATTTACAAAATATCAGCCCGTCAAACGTGAAAAAGGGTAACTTATTTTGATTTCTGCGTCAGGGTGAAAACTCCTGCCTTCTTCTATAAGAATCTTAGGGAACCTCCGATTTAGGGTGTGTTTCTAAAGCAGCAGATACACTGTAATTATGCAAGCCAGACAAGGCAGGACGCCAAACGAACCATAGCAAGAAAGCGTCCAGCCAGTTTTTCAAAGCGCATGGCAACTCTGCGATAATCTTTGATTTTCATAAAAA
>CAKTXP010000131.1 GCA_934631055.1 uncultured Clostridia bacterium
GAGAAGAACTGCGCTTCCTTGGCGATCTCGTCGGCGGTAACAGCCGCGCGCGGGATCTCGATCATGGTGCCGACCTTGACATCAAGCTCGACGCCCTTCTCTTCCATGACCTTCTTGGCGGTGTCCAGAACAACCTTCTTGACATACGCCAGCTCCTTGACCTCGCCGACCAGCGGGATCATGATTTCCGGATGGATGTCATAGCCGTCTTCCTGCTTCACTTCGATAGCCGCTTCGATGACCGCGCGGGTCTGCATCTCGGCGATCTCCGGATAGCGGACAGCCAGACGGCAGCCACGGAAGCCCATCATCGGGTTGAACTCGTGGAGCTCGTCAATCTTGGCGATGATCTTATCGGTGGTGGTGCCCAGCTCCTTCGCCAGAGCCTCGATCTCCTCGGTCATGTTCTTCGCCGGGAGGAACTCATGGAGAGGCGGATCCAGGTAGCGGACGGTCATCGGACGGCCTTCCAGAGCCTTGTACATGCCCTTGAAGTCAGCCTTCTGATACGGCAGCAGCTTGGCAAGAGCCTCGCGGCGCTGTTCTTCCGTCTCGGAGAGGATCATCTGGCGCATATCGGCGATACGGGTCGCCTCGAAGAACATATGCTCGGTACGGCACAGACCGATGCCCTCGGCGCCGTACTTCACGGCGACAGCCGCGTCATGCGGGTTATCGGCGTTGGTGCGGACGCCCAGCTTACGAGCGGCGTCAGCCCAGCTCATCAGGGTCGCGAAATCGCCGGAGACAGACGCGTCAACGGTCGGGATCGCCTCGGCGTACACCTTGCCGGTGGAGCCGTCGATGCTCATCCAGTCGCCCTCATGGAAGACGACGTCGCCGATGGTCGCGGTCTTGGCTTCTTCGTCCACGCGCAGCGCGCCGCAGCCGGCGACGCAGCAGGTGCCCATGCCGCGGGCAACGACAGCCGCGTGAGAGGTCATGCCGCCGCGGGCGGTCAGGATGCCCTGAGCGTGAGCCATTCCCTCAATGTCCTCCGGAGAGGTCTCCAGACGAACCAGAACGACCTTCTTGCCGGTCTTGGCAGCCGCGGTCGCTTCCTCAGCGGTGAAGTAGACCATGCCGCAGGCAGCGCCCGGGGACGCCGCAAGACCCATGGCGATCTCCTTCGCCTTCTTCAGCGCAACAGCGTCAAACTGCGGGTGGAGCAGGGAGTCAAGCTGCTTCGGCTCGACCTTCAGGATTGCCTCGTCGGTGGTGATCATGCCCTCGTTGACCAGATCGACAGCGATCTTCAGAGCGGCGGCGGCGGTGCGCTTGCCGTTACGGGTCTGGAGCATGTAGAGCTTGCCGCGCTCAATGGTGTATTCCATATCCTGCATGTCGCGGTAGTGGTTCTCGAGCGTCTGCGCGATGTTCACGAACTGCTCGTACACTTCCGGCATGACCTGCTGGAGGGTCTCGATCTTCTGCGGGGTGCGGATGCCGGCAACGACGTCCTCGCCCTGCGCGTTGATGAGGTATTCGCCGTAGAGCTTCTTCTCGCCGGTGGACGGGTCGCGGGTGAACGCAACGCCGGTGCCGGAGGTGTTGCCCATGTTGCCAAAGACCATGCTCTGGACGTTGACGGCGGTGCCCCAGTCAGACGGGATATCGTTCATGCGGCGGTAGTAAATCGCGCGCGGGTTGTCCCAGGAACGGAAAACAGCCTTGATAGCCTCCATCAGCTGAACCTTCGGATCCTGCGGGAACTCGACACCCATCTTCTCTTTGTAGATCTCCTTGAAGCGGACGACGACTTCCTTCATGTCGTCGGCGTTCAGGTCGGTGTCGTATTTAGCGCCCTTGCTCTCCTTGATCTCGTCCAGAACGCGCTCGAAGAAGCTCTTCGGGATCTCCATAACGACGTCGGAGAACATCTGGATGAAGCGGCGGTAAGAGTCATAGGCGAAGCGCTCGTTCTGGGTCAGGTTTGCCAGACCCTTGACGGCGACGTCGTTCAGACCGAGGTTCAGGATGGTGTCCATCATGCCCGGCATGGACGCGCGCGCGCCGGAGCGGACGGAAACCAGGAACGGATTCTCCAGGTCGCCAAACTTCTTGCCGCAGACCTTTTCGGTTTCCGCCAGAGCGGCGTAGATCTGCTCGACGATATCATCGCCGATGACCTTGCCATCCTCATAGTAGCGGGTGCAGGCCTCGGTGGTGACGGTGAAACCCTGCGGGACCGGAAGGCCGATCTTGGTCATCTCGGCAAGGTTCGCGCCCTTGCCGCCCAGCAGGTTGCGCATGCTGGCGTTGCCTTCCTTAAACAGGTACACATACTTCGTCATGCTGTTTGTTCCTCCTTAAAGATTCATAATCACTGCAACTTTCTTCATGAAAATGGCATGATGATTGTCGCTTAAAAGCCGACCGTTTCCGGTCGCACATAGTTCATTATAAAGCCACTTCCGCTATTTGGCAATCGTTTTTTGTAATTTTTAAACGGTTTTTTCCTTCTTTTTTTCAAATTCATCAGACCTTTTGTCGGGTTTGACAAGTTTGCGGCGACAAATTTCCCCGCTTCTAATCAAATTGTATATATCGTTATTCCTTCAATTTCTCGCCAGGAATTGCCCGCTTCGCGCAAAGCGCATCTGCGCGGCGCGGCGGACGGCGGCATACTCGTCTTTGTATGCGTCTTTGCGGCTGATCTCTAGGAAAACGCCGCGCGTTTTCTCAAGCAGCATGACATCGCTGGTCAGCATCAGCGCCGGCATCTGCGGTTCGCCGTGCTGCCTCGTGCCAAAGAATTCGCCCGCGCCGCGCAATTCGAGATCCTTCTGCGCGACGACAAAGCCGTCGTTGGTCGAGACCAGCGTCCGCAGGCGCTCGTTCGGCTGCGCCATCAAAAAGCACCAGCTCTCCTGCGCGCCGCGCCCGACGCGCCCGCGCAGTTGGTGCAGCTGAGCCAGTCCGAACCGCTCCGCCCCTTCGATGACCATCACCGTCGCGTTCGGAACGTTTACGCCGACCTCGATGACCGTCGTCGCGACCAGCACGTCCAGCGCGCCCGCGTAAAACAGACCGAGCGTCTCTTCCTTCTGCGCCTTATTCATCCTGCCATGCACCAGCCCGATCTTCAGCGGCGCTAGCGCTTCCTCCAGCTCCTTCTGCTCCTGCGCGGCGCTCCGCAGGTCTCCGTCCTCCATGTCCTCTTCTCCGACCAGCGGACAGACGACATATGCCTGCCTGCCCTGCGCCGCCTGCGCACGGATGAACGCATACATGCCCTCCCTCTTTTCCTCCGGCACGATGCGCGTGCGGACAGGCGTGCGCCCCGGCGGCATCTCGTCCACCGTAGACAGGTCGAGGTCGCCGTAAAGCACCAGCGACAGCGTGCGTGGGATGGGCGTCGCGCTCATCACCATGACGTGCGGCGCATCGCCCTTGTTTTCCAGCTCCGTCCGCTGGCGGACGCCAAAACGATGCTGCTCGTCCGTGATGGTCAGCCGCAGGTTGGCAAACTCTACGCCTTCGGAGATGAGGGCATGCGTGCCGATGACGACCTGCCATTCGCCGCTTGCGATGGCTTCCCGCGCGCGCCGCCTTTCCGCCGCCGTCATGTGTCCAGTCAGCAGTCCGCAGGTCACGCCCAGCGGCGCAAGCGTCTCGACGGCGCTCTGCATATGCTGGGCAGCGAGGATCTCCGTCGGCGCCATCATCGCCGCCTGACCGCCCGCGCGCACGCAGAGATACAGCGCGCAGAACGCGATGAGCGTCTTGCCGCATCCCACGTCGCCCTGCACCATGCGCGCCATCGCCCGATCTTTGCGCATGTCTGCCGCCGCTTCATAGGCGACGCGTCTCTGCGCGCCGGTCGGCTCAAAGGGCAGTTTGCCAAAAAATGCCTCGATCCATTCATCTCGGATATCCAGCGGCTTCGCGTGCTTTCTCTCGCCCGCCGCACCCGCAACACCTGCCTGAAACAGAAGCAGCTCCTCAAACGCCAGCCGCTCTTTCGCCGCCGCCAGCGTTTCAAAATCGGTTGGAAAATGCGCCTGAATGAGCGCCGCTCTCCGCTCCATCAATCCATATCGCCGAACCAGCGTTTCCGGCAGGACATCCGGCTCGCCGTATTCCCCGAGCAGCAACTCCACCGCGTCGCGCAGCGGTTTTTGCCCCACACCGGGGATGGGCGCATAGATTGGAACGATTTTCCCCGGCTCTTCAAGAGAAGGGTTCATGACGAACAGCCCGGACTTTTTCCGCACGCACCGCCCATACAGCGTCACCTGACAGGTATCGAACAGCTTATCCTTCATCCACGGCTGATTGAACCACATGCAGCGCACCGCGCCGCACTCATCGGCAATCGTCGCGCTGACCCACTGCATGCCGCGGACACGATGCAGCGCAGGTTTTCCCTTCACGAATCCGGTGAAGCACGCCTGCCGCCCCTCCGTCATCTGCGCCGGGGAGAGCGGATGGCTCGTATCCTTATAGCCCGTCGGGAGCGTTTCAATCAAATCACGCGCACTTTCTATGCCGCGTGATGCCAGCGCCTTGAGCCGCACGGGACCGAATCCCTTGATTTCCGCAAGTGTGCGCATATTCTTCCTTTCCGTGGGAAAGGGACGATGGGGCTTTGCCCCATACCCCACCAAGAACCTGAGGTTCTTGGATTTCCCACTTCATGGATTGCTGCGCAATCCATGGATGCTGAATTGATTAAAACCGCCGCGAAGCGAAGAAGGGAGTCTGAGGGACATTGTCCCTCAGCAGGGTTTGGGGCAGAGCCCCAACCGTCCCCTCCCCTCTCGCATAAAAAAGCGGGCTGAGCCCGCCTGCATTTCCGCCACAGTCCGTAAAGATTCAAAGCTTTACGCACGCGAGCAGGCTTTATGCAATTTCCTATAAGGTAAAAAATGCCGCGTTCCTGATAAACACGGAGCGCGGCATAAACCTTCTGGAATTATTCGGCAGAAATCAGGTAGTAATACAGCGGCTGTCCGCCATACTGCACTTCCACATCCAGATCCTCAAACATCGCGGCAACCTCGTCGCCCAGCGCGTCGGCATCCTCCTGCTTGGTGTCCTGACCATAGTAAATCGTGATGAGCGAATCTCCGTCCTCCACGACATGCTTGACCAGCTCCAGCGCAATATCGTGGATGCTCTGCCCGACAACCTCGATGCGTCCGTTGTGGATGCCGATGATGTCGCCTTCTTTGATCTCCTTGTCCTCAAAGACGGTATCGCGTACCGCGAACGTGATCTGACCGGTCTTTACCTGCTCGGCGGCGGCGGTCATGGCTTCGCGGTTCTCCTCAACGCTCGCTTCCGGATTGAACGCGACGACCGCGCCGATGCCCATCGCGACGTTCTTCGTCGGCAGGACGATGACGTTCCGCTCGGAAAGCTCCGCCGCCTGAGACGCCGCGAGAATGACGTTAGAGTTATTCGGCAGGACAAATACGTTCTTCGCGCCGACCTTTTCCACCGCGTCGAGAATGTCCTCGATGCTCGGATTCATGGTCTGACCGCCCTCGACGATGTGATCCACACCCAGATCACTAAAGATGCCGGAGAAGCCTTCGCCCAGCGAAACGGCAACCATGCCGTATTCCTTGAGCGGCTGCTCTTCCTTGGCGGCTTCTTCCTGCTTCTGCTTTTCTGCGGCGGCTTTCTGGGCCTCTTCCGCTTTCTTGAGACGCTCGCGGCGCTCTTCCGCCATGTTGTCGATCTTCATGTTGACCAGCTCGCCCAGCTCACAGGCATACTGAATCGCCTTGCCGGGATCGTTGGTGTGTACATGAACCTTGACCAGCGAGAAATCGCCGACGACCACAACGCAGTCGCCGATGCGCGTCAGGCGCGTGCGGAACTTGTTGATATCGTCCTCGGTCACGCCCGGGTTCATATTCTGCACGATGAACTCGGTGCAGTATTTGAACTTGATCTCCTCCATGGAGTCATGGTCGTCTTCAAATTCAAAGGTCGCGGCGCTGCCGATGTTCGCGCTCGTGTCCTCGATCTTCTCACCGTTGAACGCCGCGCGCCAGCCCTTGAGTACGGTCAGCAGTCCCTGTCCGCCGGAGTCCACAACGCCCGCCTGCTTGAGCGCAGGGAGCATGTCCGGCGTCTTTTCAAGGATGGCTTCGCCGCTGCGGATGACCTTATCCAGCAGCTTGGGCAGGTCGCCCGGATGCTTGGTCACATAGCGGGCGGAATCCTCCGCGATGACGCGAATAACCGTCAGGATGGTGCCTTCCTTCGGCTTCATGACCGCCTTATACGCCGTTTCCGCGCCGGACTTGAGTCCCTTGGCGAACGTTTCGGCGTCGATGGTCTCCGCCCCGTCGATGCCGCGGGCAAAGCCGCGCAGAATCTGGGAGAGGATGACGCCGGAGTTGCCGCGCGCGCCCTTAAGCGCGCCGCGAGCCGCCATGCTCAGCAGCTTGCTGGCATTATGCTCGTCTACTGCCGCGATCTCTCTGACCGTTGATTTCATGGTCAGGGACATGTTCGTTCCCGTATCGCCGTCCGGTACGGGGAACACGTTCAGCGCGTCGATCGCCTCGCGGTTTTGTTCAAGCAGATTCGCTCCTGCGATGACCATTTCCTTCAGGAGCAATCCGTCTATTGATTGCTGTGACAAAAAATCTCGCCTCCAGTTAGCGTAAAGGGATCAGACGCGGATACCCTCGACCGAAATATTTACTCTGCGCACTTTCGCGCCCGTCATGTTCTCAATCTTGTAG
>CAKTXP010000132.1 GCA_934631055.1 uncultured Clostridia bacterium
TTGGAGCGGGTGATGGGAATCGAACCCACGTAGCCAGCTTGGAAGGCTGGAACTCTACCATTGAGCTACACCCGCACAGTGGAGCGGTAGACGAGATTCGGACTCGCGACATCCACCTTGGCAAGGTGGCACTCTACCACTGAGCTACTACCGCATAAATGGTGCGGGTGAAGAGACTCGAACTCATACGCCAAAGGCAACAGATCCTAAATCTGCCGCGTCTGCCATTCCGCCACACCCGCACACCCCAAATGGTGACCCATTGGGGATTCGAACCCCAGGCACCCTGATTAAAAGTCAGGTGCTCTACCAGCTGAGCTAATGGATCAAATGGCTGGGGTGGCAGGATTCGAACCTTGCGAATGCGGGAGTCAAAGTCCCGTGCCTTGCCGCTTGGCGACACCCCAACGTCCCTGCAAACAGCAGAAAAAAGTGGGGTGAGTAGTGGGGCTCGAACCCACGACCTCCAGGGCCACAACCTGGCACTCTAACCAACTGAGCTATACCCACCACGATGGCGCGCCTGGAGGGATTCGAACCCACGGCCCACGGCTTAGAAGGCCGTTGCTCTATCCGACTGAGCTACAGGCGCAGATTCCGCTGTTCTCCGACGCTGCGGCGTTCCCGCTGACGAGAACTAATTATACAGATTTGCACGCGCTTTGTCAAGAGGTTTTTTGACACTTTTTTGCATTTTTTTGAATTGTTTTCAAAAACCTCTGCGCCGACTGGTTTTTCCGCTCGTCCTGCCGCCTTTCCATCTTTCTGCGCGCCTGTTTATTCGATATCCTCCACGCGCAGCTTATCCCCGTCGATGATGAGTACATCCGCGCGCGCCCGTCCCCCACGGCAGTAATTGCCCGCCGAACCGGGATTGAGCAGCAGCACGCCATACGCGTATTCGCAGAGCGGTTCATGCGTATGCCCAAACAGCGCAATATCCGCGCCGTTGTCTTTGGCTCGATACGCCAGCGTCATCAGGCTTGGGAACAGATGTCCATGCTCCATCCAGATCTTATGCCCGCCCAGCTCGATGAGCATGTTGTCAGGCAGCATGGATGCCAGATCATTGTTTCCTCTCACGGCATACAGGATGGGCTGATGCGGCATCTCCGCCAGCTTTTCGCGCAGATAGGCGGCATCCGACGCGATATCCCCAAGGAAGCACGCCGCATCGATATGCCCCATCTTTTCCAGCAGCTCGTCCAGCGCCCTTCTGTCTCCGTGGCTGTCGGAGAATATGCCTACCCGCATCATTCTTCTTCCTCCAGCGCGCGCAGGACCGCTTCAATGCCGCGCTTTCTGTGGCTGATAGCGTTTTTCGTTTCCGGCGCGATCTCCGCAAACGTCTCCCCCGTTTCGCACAGGAACAGCGGGTCATAGCCGAATCCGCCTTTTCCGCGGCGTTCGGTCAGGATTTCTCCCTCACATGTGCCGCGGCGGATGATGGGCTCGTGTTCCGGACGAACGAGCGCGATCGCCGCCACATAGCGCGCCCGGCGCGGTGCCTGAACGCCCTCCAGATTCCTGAGCAGCAGGTCGTTGTTCGCTTCGTCGTCGCCGTGACGTCCGCAATAGCGTGCGCTGTACACGCCGGGATCTCCGTGCAGCGCGTCCACTTCCAGCCCGCTGTCGTCGGCGATTGCCGCCTGCCCGCAGGCACTCATGACATAGTTGGCTTTAATCAGCGCATTTTCCTCAAACGTCGTGCCGTTCTCTTCGATATCCGCGTCGATGCCCGCTTCGCTCATGGAAACGAGTTCAAACCTTGCGCCGAGAATCGCGCGGAATTCGCGTATTTTATTCTGATTATTGCTCGCGACGATCAGCCGCGGCAGATGTTTCGTATCGCTCATCGCTTGATCTCCCTCATTCTGAAAAACGTCGAAAGTATGGGGCTTTGCCTCATCGCCTCACCAAAGGGCTTTCCGAACGTTTACGGCGCCCGTTTGGCGCATCGCCCTTTGGAAGCCTTCTGGCTCATCCCCTTAGATTTTTCTTGAAATATCAGCTTTAACTTGACAATCTCAGTATACCACATCCGCCGCGCAAAGAAAAGAGCCGAAACGCCCCGCGTCCGGCTCTGCACTCATTCAATCGCCATAACCTCCGGATAGCTGGTCTCGACCTCGTCGGCGATATTCGCGAATGTCGGCGTATCGCTGACCGGCAGCTGATACGGCTTGCCGTCCACGAGGATCTTCACCTTCCTAATGCCCGGATAACGCGTGCAGGTCATCATCAGCGCGCGGATCGCCTGTATGCCGCCGTCGCTCTGCTCAGCAATCTTCGTGAAATCGCCGCTGAAATTGATGGTGATGACGCTGTCCGCCACCTCGACGCCCAGCAATTGCACGCTCTTGTCCAGCGGCGTTTCCAGCCCGCTGTCCTCCTTCGGACCGCGCAGGAATTCAAACACAGCCGTCGCCACGTCGTCGCTTCCGTAGATCGTCCGCGATACCGGCACGAGCAGCCGCCCGCCCCTGTCCGGAAAATAGAGCTGAATCTCGTCCGAATCGGCAAACGTCGCCTGCGCGTCGTCCTGCGTTTCCAGATTCAGCCCAACGCGCGTGTAAGAGCCGCCGATGTTCGTGCCATGGGTCAGCGCTTTTTTCGCCTGCCCGTCGATGAGGAAGCTCACGTCGTTCACCGTGTCGAATTCCGTCAGCGCCCAGACGATGGCGGTGCGCATGTTCTCCTCCTGCTGCTTGTCGCTCGCGTTCAGCGCTGTGGCGCTCATGTCTACGCGCGCATGTCCGCCCGATATATCCAGGTCGAACGTCGTTCCCTCCGGTACGACAGGCACAAGCCCCAGCCGCGCGGCGTCCATGTCGTTGCGCGGATTCTGAACCATCAGCTCGAGCGTCGCCTTGGCGATGCCCTCCTGCTTGGCGACCTCGCGCTGAACAGGCACGAGATAGCCGTCCCCATCCTCATAATAGACGACCGTCTGGCGCGTATCCTCGCTTTGTGAGGCGGAAACGCTGACCTGCGGGATATCCTCCAGCGGTTCTTCGTAAGGCTCGCTGTTCCTGCCGCTCCTTACGGAGAGCAGAAGCACCAGCACCGCCGAGCATGCGATGAGCGCCCGCTCGACATCCGCGCGCCGAAGCTTGATTTTCGGCAATTTCACACTCCATCACTCCTTGCCGGTTCGTTCCGCCCCAGTCTATGACCCGTCCCGCCCGCGCATGCCTTGTTTCGCTCTTTGCTTTGCGGGCGGAAAGTGGTATAATGGATAAGCTTTGCCGCCGCTTTTGCGGGTCACGCTGCATCCTATGAGAAAAACCGGCAGGGCATACATGAAACTCCCCAGCCTTCTCTGTCTCAGCAGAATCCAAAGCAGCCTGCGCCCTCGTTCTTTTCGCGCAGTCTCCCGCTTGGTTTTCCCTCTAAAGAGAGCGCTGTCCCGAAGGGACGAAGAGGGCTTCCCATTTTATCCTAATGAAGGAGGAATCTCCATGCCGATGGACGGCGTTATGCTCGGCTTTGTCGCCCGCGAACTGGACAGTGTCCTGCGCGATGGGCGCGTTGACCGCGTGATACAGCCTGAAAAAGATGAGATCCATCTGCTCATCCGCGCAGGCGGCGCGAATCACCGCCTTGTACTCAGCGCGGCGGCAAGCGCCGCCCGCGCTCATCTGAGCAGCCATGCCAAGACGGGGCCGATGGAGCCGCCGATGCTCTGCATGCTCCTGCGCAAATATCTCTGCGGCGGGCGCGTGCTTTCCGTGCGCCGCGTTGCCGGCGACCGCATCCTTGAAATGGATATCAGCAACCTCAGCGAGCTGGGCGATCCCGTGACCCGCACGCTGATCGTCGAGATCATGGGGCGTCATTCCAATATCATCCTCCGCGCGTCCGACGGGCGCATCATCGACGCGGCGCGCCATGTCGGGCAGGATATCTCCCGCGTGCGTCAGGTCATGCCGGGGCTGCCCTACGCCTATCCGCCCTCTCAGGGCAAGCTCGATCCCGATACGGCGGACAGCGCGTCCATCGCGGCGGCGCTCTCCGCTGCTGGCGGCAAGCTCGATAAGGCGATCGGTGCGTCCATTGCCGGATTTTCGCCGCAGGCTGCCCGTGAAGCCGCCGCGCGCATGGGTCTGGACGGTTCTTCCCTTGTCGCGGATATCGACGTCCAGCAGACCTCAAACGCGCTTGAAGCCTATCTGCACGCGATGCCCGCGCTCTCCCCTTGTGTCGTGACGCTGGACGATACGGACGCACCGACCGACGTTTTCCCCTTCCCGCAGGCGCATCTATCCATGGATCACGTCAAAACGTTTGACAGTCCCAGCGCCGCACTGGATGCGTATTTCTACGAACGCGACCGCCGCGACCGGCTGAACCAGCGGAGCGTGAGCCTTGCGCATACGCTCAAGAACCACATCGAACGCTGTGAAAAGAAGATCGCGATTCAGAACGAAGCGCTGGAAAGCGCCGCCCGCATGGAGGAATACAGGCAGAATGGCGAGCTGATTCAGGCGAACCTATACCGCCTGCAAAAGGGCGAACCAACCGCCGTCGTCGAGAATTATTACAGTCCGGACTGTGAGCCGGTTTCCATCCCGATGGACGTCTCCCTCTCCCCTGCGCAAAACGCTCAGCGCTATTTCAAGCTCTATCAGAAGGCGCGCGGCGCAAAGACCCTCGCCGCCGAGCAGAAGGCAAAAGCCGAACAGGAGCTTGCCTATCTCGAACAGATGGAGGACGACCTGCGCAAATGCACCGACGCGCGCGGGCTGTCGGAGCTGCGGGAAATGCTCGTTGCGTCCGGTCACGTCCGCCCAACCGCATCGAAGGTCAAGCCGCGCAGGGAAGCGCCGTCCCAGCCGATGCGCTTCCGCTCATCCGACGGCATCGACATCGAAGTCGGCAAAAACGCGCTGCAAAACGAGCGCCTGACGATGGGCGCGCGCGGCAGCGAGACCTGGCTGCACGCGCAGAAGATGCCCGGTTCGCATGTTCTGATTCACACCGAGGACGATGTGCCGGAAGATACGCTCATGCAGGCGGCGATGCTCGCGGCGTATTACTCCAAGGGCTGCCGCAGCGCGCAGGTTCCCATCGACATCACGCTCCGACGGTATATAAAAAAGCCCGGCGGAACGCCCGCGGGCTTTGTGACCTATACCCATCAGCGCACGCTCTACATCACGCCGAGCGAAGCCGAGGTTAAGAAGATTCAATTGGTGAGCGAGTAACCCTGCCCTCTCAGTCCCTTTGGGACAGCTCTCCCAAAGGGAGGGTCAAGTTAAGGGCTTCAATCCCCCTGCGCCTTCATGCAGCGCTTGAGCCAGTTCCCGCGCAGATAATACACGACGAACATGCCCGAGGTCACGATCCATGTGATCGGATAGCTGAGCAGCAGAACGTTCAGCTCGTGATGCGCCGGAACGACGACCATCACCCAGAACACGCGCAGCAGGCAGACACCCGTCAACGTCATAATCGTCGGGATGAGCGAATCGCCCGCGCCGCGCATCGCGCCGGAAAGCACCTCGATAAAGATATAGGTGATGTACGTCGGCACAATGAGATGTACGATGGACAAGCCGATCTCAATGACCTGCGCGTCGTCGCTGAACAGTTCCAGCAGCGGACGCGCCACCACAATCAGAATAAAGCTAAGCACCAATGTCGCGCCTGCGCTCATCGCCAGGCAGATATTGATGCTTTTTTTCATGCGCTCATAGAGCCGCGCGCCGAAGTTCTGCCCGACGAACGTTGTAATCGCCACACCGAATGCGTTGATGACCATCCAGTACATGCCGTCGATCTTGCCGTATGCCGTGTACGCCGCCATCGTATCTGTGCCGAAGCCGTTGAGCGTCGCCTGAATGATGAGGTTTGAAATCGAATACATCACCGACTGCAAGCCTGCGGGCAGACCGATGCGGATGATCTGCATGAACATATCGCCGTAGAAGCGTATTCTCTTGAACTGTACGCGATAGACCTGCGGCGAACGGCACAGCGTAAACATCACCAGCACGGCGCTGACCACCTGACTCAGCACCGTTGCCAGCGCCGCGCCCGCAACGCCCATGTTCAGTCCCAGCACCAGCACGACGTCCAGCACGATGTTGGTCATCGTCGCAGAAATGAGGAAGAACAGCGGTCTGCGGGAATCGCCGACCGCGCGGAGGATGCCCGAACCGATGTTGTAGATGAGCGACGGGATCATGCCAAGAAAATAGATGCGGATATAAGTCACGGCATATTCCATGACCTCCGCCGGCGTTCCCATCATCCAAAGCACCTGTTCGCTGAACAGGATGCCCAGTATGGTCAGCAGTGCGCCGCTGGCGAGCGCCAGCGCCATCGTCGTATGAACCGCGCGCGACACATCGTCCGCCTTGCGCGCACCGTAGAACTGCGAGATGATGACCGACGCGCCGGAAGAAAGACCGACGAAAAAGCCGACCAGCAGATTAATCAGCGTGCCGGTCGTTCCGCCGACCGCCGCGAGCGCTTCCTTGCCGACGAATTTGCCGACGATGATCGCATCCGCCGTGTTATAGAGCTGCTGAAAGAACGTACCCAGCACGATCGGGAAAAAGAACAGCAGCAGTTGTTTCCAGATCACACCTTCGGTGATCCCGTTAGACGAAAGAGTCCTATCTTTGCTCATATTTACCTCGTCATTACAGTAAAGGGAAGGGAAGAGACGATTGGGGC
>CAKTXP010000133.1 GCA_934631055.1 uncultured Clostridia bacterium
GTTTGGGGCAAAGCCCCAACGTTCCCCCCTCTTCCCCTCGAAAGGAAGTTGACATGGACCGTAATAAAAGACGCGTTACGTACCTCACAGGCGCGAATAGTACGTTCGGCGCTTATGGGATGAACGACGAGAAAAAGAAGAAAAATAAAAAGAAGAATACCTTCCAAAACTATCTCAGGATGGCAATCCTCGTTGTGGCGCTGATCGGCGTCCTTGTCGTTGCCGTGACCTATGCGCTGAAGGGCAATACCCGCGAGGGCATCGGCAGGGTGACGCGGATCGGCGCGACGCTCAGCCAGAATGTCTCTCCGTTCGGCGACAGCGTTATCTTTTACGATGGAACCACTCTGCACTGCGTCGCGGCGACGGGCGGTAATGAATGGAGCTACCAGATCGGAACCAATGCCGATTATGACGCGACCGAAAAGCGCATCGTCGCCTGGTCGGGCAACGATCTGTATATCCTCAATAACCGTGGACGGCTCATTTATAATAATAAAATGAGCGACGCCATCCAATTCGCCAGCGCGGGCGATGAATATGTCGCTGTGTTTGTCGGCGATTCGGATAACGGCGTGGTCTCCGTCATCAACAGCAGCGGTCAGATCGTCGATAATATCACGGTTTCTGATCAGACACTGCTGGATATCGGTTTCTTTATGTCTACGACGACCTCCAGCGCGCAGCAGACGGAATTGATGTGGATGCTGGGGCTGAATACGACGGGGACGGTCATCTCGACCGAGCTTCAGACCTATCAGCCAGGCAAACTCTCGACCGGCAAAAGCTCGCTGGGCGAACATATCGCCTATTCAATCTACGATGAGAACGGCAGCCTGAACATCGTCACGACCAGGCAGATCCTGCACTAC
This sequence comes from uncultured Clostridia bacterium, assembly GCA_934631055.1. Taxonomy (GTDB): domain Bacteria; phylum Bacillota; class Clostridia; order Christensenellales; family Aristaeellaceae; genus Ventricola. Next base: position 873 of record CAKTXP010000133.1, read on the forward strand.
AACTATCGAGCGCTGGAGGCGAGCAGCCCGACGCTCATCTACGGCTATACTGTCGAGGACGTGCAGAAGAGCGGCAACACGCTCTATCAGCTTCTCATTCCGGCGCAGGAACAGAGCGAGGGCATCAGCATCAACAATATCCGCCTGATGTATGGCAGCGTGGACCGCGTGCTGCATCTGCCGGGAACGTGCATCGCCGCCAAGCTGGGAACGCGGTCGGTCTACGGCTTTTCCGCTAACGCGGTGTATGCCTGCCGGTTTGGGGAGACGACGTTTCGCGCTTATGCGATGCCTATCAACGTGACCGCTGTGCTGGGCATGATGACGGATAACCGCGCGGTTGTGGCGTCCGGCTCGGAGATCTATGTCGTAGAACTGCCGACCTGACGCGGGCGGCGAAAGGAGAACGCATGAACATCATGGATATCGCCATTCTGGCTGTGCTGGCGGTGAGCATCATCTTCGGCATGTACAGGGGATTTATCAGCGGCGTACTCAGCGTTGCGGCGCTCATCGGCGCGGCGGCGGCGGCGTTTGCCATCAGTCCGTCGCTGGCGGCATGGCTTCAGGGCAACGAAACGCTGGTTAATACGCTGATGTATTATACCGACGCGGGAAGCCGGATCAAGGATCTGGATCTCTCCCTGCTCTCGGTGTCGCAGGTCTCGCAGAGCGCGCTGGCGCAGATCATCGAAAGCGCGCAGCTGCCCGTGCAGTTCCAGACGGCGTTCATCAACGCGGTCGGTACGGCGCCCGCATCGACGACGATGTCCACGCTGCTCAGCCAGACGATCGTCAACGTGTCCCTCTCCATCCTCAGCTTTCTGATCTGCTTCCTGGGATGCTATATCGTGGCGACGTTTGTCATTCATCTGATCTGCTATGTGTTTGAGCTGCCGGTTCTGCGCCATCTGGATGCGCTGGCGGGCGGCGTGTTCGGTCTGGCGCGCGGCGTGCTGCTGCTGTTCATCTTCTTTGCGCTGATTCCGATCGTTCAGGCGGTCGTGCCGGTTCAGCAGATCACAGACTTGTTGAATGCGTCGCAGCTTGCGCCGCTGTTTGACAGTCAGCTCATCCTGTCCATTCTGGGAGCATAACGGAGGCTTGGCATGGAACAAAAACCTGCGGGCGGTGCGATCCGCCTGACCAATAAGACGGCGATTGCGCTCAGGGAGAGCGCGAGGACGGCGCGGCGCGCAGGGGTCGTCGGCGGCGCGGTGCTGACCGCCGCAATCGCTGCTGCCGCCGTCTGGTGCGGCATGCGCTGGCTGCCCGCTGTGCCGCTGCTCATCGGGGCGGCGGTGGCGCTCGACGCGCTGATCGCGCTGCATGTGCGGCAGACCTATCTGCTGCTGACCGGACAGGCGATCTGCACGGAAGCCGCCGCGCGGGGCATTCGGGGCGAAGCGGACGCGAAACAGAGAAGGAAACAGGCGCTCAGCGATCTGATGGCGATACAGAAGGACGTTCAGAAAGCCGCTTCCAGCCCCAAAGAGCCGGAAGCGGAAGAAGACGACCTCTTTCCCGCGCTGTCGCAGACGCGCAGGATATCCGTTGTCAAGCCGCTGGAGGAAGCGAAACCCGCGGCGCATCGGAGAAGAAAGCAGGCGGTCTTTACCGTCATCCAGTCGGACAAACAGGTTCAGTGAGGCATTATGATTTCCATCGCATATCTGCTTTTGTTTATGGCTGCCGGCGTGCAGATGATTCGTTTTCTGCTGCCGCGCAAAAGTCCGCTTGTGCGGGGATGGCTGGGCGCGGCGCTGGGCATGCTGCTTGAAATGCAGCTCCCAGCGCTTTTTGCATGGCTTTTCGGCTTTACGATTCAGGCGCATATCGCCGCTGTCGCTGCTCTGGCGGCGATTCTGAAGGCGTGCCGTTATTTGCGAGATAATCGTTCGCCTGCCGCGATGACGGCGGAGGATAAGCGTCAGGCGGCGGTGATGGCGGCGATCTGCCTTCCGCTGACTGCGCTGTCGGCATATCTGCAATATACGCATATGCTGATGCCCGCGTCGGACGGCTCGTACTGGTGCGGACAATCCACCTACGGCGATTTGTGCATGCACCTGGCGTTTATCACCTCGATGAAGGACATGAGCTTCCCGCCGACGTATAATCTGCTGGCGGGGACGGCACTCTCCTATCCATATCTGACAGATTCGCTCAGCACGACGTTTTATATGCTCGGCATGCCGCTCAATCTGGCGCTCGTCGTGCCGGGAACGCTGCTGATGGCGTTGACCTATGCGGGCTACATGCTTCTGGCTCAGCAGATTCTCGGCGAAAGGCACAAGGCGGTCGCCGTCGCGGCATTGCTGTTCTTCTTCAACGGCGGGTTGGGCTTCCTGTATGACTTTGATTTGGCGTTTACCGACCACTTTGCCCGCGTGAAGGAAATCTTCACCGGCTATTATAAGACGCCCGCCAATCAGCCGGATTTCAACCTGCGCTTTTCCAATGTCATCGCTGACCTGATGATTCCGCAGCGGGCATTGATGGGCGGCTGGGCGATGGGCATTCCGGCGTTGTATCTGCTGATTTCATCTTCCCGCGAAAAATCCATGCGGCAGACGGTGCTGCTCGCGCTGTGGGCGGGTGCGCTTCCGCTGGTGCATACCCATACCTTCCTCGCGCTGGGGCTGTTTTCGGGAGGTTATATTCTCGGCAGGCTGATCGTTCAGGAGGATGGGCGCTTGGACATTCTGTGCCGTGCGAGTGTCTATCTGGGCATCGTGCTGGTGCTGGCGCTGCCGCAGGTGCTGGGCAACGCGGTCAGGCAGACGCTGGAGGGCGGTTCTCTGCGCTTCCAGTTCAACTGGGTCAACAACAGCGGCGGACGCGGCTTCAAGGACGGGTATTTCTGGTTCTGGGTGAAGAACGCGGGTCTGCCGTTCATCCTCGTCGTCTGCGCCTGCCTGAACGCAGGGCGGCGCGGGCATCTGGATCTCGTGCTGGGCATGACGGCGATTTACGCCGTCGCGGAGACGATCCTCTTCCAGCCGAATGAATACGACAACAACAAGCTGTTTTATATCTGGTTCATGTTCGCGATGATTCTCGCCGCGGATTACGGCTCGATCCTGATGCGGCGGCTGGAAGGGCTCCGCGGGCGCGCGCTGCTGTGCGGCTTGTTCATTTGGGCGAGCGTCTTTTCCGGCGCGCTGTCCATTGCGCGGGAGGCGGTATCCGGCTATCAGCTCTTCTCCGCCAACGCGGTCAAGGCGGGCGCATGGATCGAAGAGAATACCGACCATGACGACGTTTTCCTGACCGGACAGCAGCACATCAACCCCGTCTGCTCGCTGGCGGGGCGGCAGATCATCTGTGGAAGCGACCTGTATGTGTTCTTTCATGGGCTGGATTACAGCCAGCAGTCCGCGGACTGCAAGCGTTTCTTTGAAGATCCGGCGAACAACGCCGATGTGCTGGATACCTACGATGTGCATTATATCTACGTCAGTGATTACGAGCGCGCGGAATTCGACGTGGACACGGCGGCGCTGGAAACGGCTTATCCCATCGTCTACGAGAACAGCGACGTGCGCATCTACGACGCGAAGGGACGGGTGGAGACGCCGTGACGGAACGTTTTCTGCGCTATTCGCTGGAACGGGCGTGTAAAATCTGCGTGGTGCTGATGCAGCAGGGGCAGATGAAGAAGGTCAACCTGCGCGTCACGTCCATCGGGGAAGATGAATTCACCGCGGTATTGGCGGGAAAGAGAACAGAAATCCGCATCGCCAAAGACGACGTGCTTACCGCCGCTTATGCGCGCGGCGATCAGGGAGAACTGGAATGACGAAGCAGAAGGAGCTTATACGGGCGATCACCCTGCGCGCGAAGGAGATGGGCGGGCGCGCGATGCTGGTCGGCGGATGCGTCCGCGACGAGCTGATGGGTTTGCCGAGCGCGGATATCGACTGCGAGGTCTACGGGCTTGCGCCCGATGCGCTGCGCGCGCTGGCGGCGCAGTTCGGCACTGTGGACGACAGCGGTGAAAAATACGGCATCTTTTCCCTCCGGAGCGAGGGCATTGACCTCGCCGTGCCGCGGACGGAAAAGCGGATCGGGCCGCACCACGGCGATTTTGAAGTTCTGCCCGATCCGAACCTGTCCTTTGAAAGAGCCGCTGCCCGGCGGGATTTTACCGTCAACGCGATTTTGCGCGACGCGCTGACCGGAGAAATCGTCGATCCGTTCGGCGGGCGGGAGGATCTGGAAAAACGTATCCTGCGCGCCGTTCCGAACGAAGGGTTTGAGGCGGATCCGCTCCGCGTGCTGCGCGGGGCACAGTTCGCCGCGCGCTTTTCCCTGATGGTGGACGACGCGACGATGGAGAAGATGCGGCGTATGCCGACGGACGCGCTTTCGCCTGCGCGCGTGATGGGGGAAACGAAAAAAGCGCTCATGCAGAGCGCTCGTCCGGATGTGTATTTTGATATCCTGCGCCGCGCGGGCGCGCTGGAAGGCTGGTTTAAGGAGCTGACGGCGCTTATCGGTGTGCCGCAGAACCCGAAGTATCACCCCGAAGGCGACGCGTATGTGCATACGATGTTCGTCCTGCGCGCGGCGGCGGAGATGAAAGAAGCGGCGGAAAGACCGCTTGACCTGATGTTCGCCGCGCTCGTCCACGATCTTGGAAAGGCGGTCACGACGACGCAGGATGAAAAGGGCGATTACCACTCTTACGAGCATGAGATCGCGGGCGTACCGCTCCTGCGCGCGATGCTTGCCCGCATCGGCGCGGGGAAGGAGACGACCGCCTACTGCGAGAATATGTGCCGCCTGCATATGCGCACGCATGTCTGCTGCTATAACCATTCGCGGGAAGGGCGGACGAACCTGCTCTTTGACGAATCCGTCTGCCCGCATGATCTGGTTCTGCTCGCCGTATCCGACGCGCGGGGCAAGGGCGGGCGCAGCGAGAAGAGCGACGAGGAGGAGCGTTTCCTGACAGAGCGGCTCGCGGTTTACGAAAAAGCGGTATCCAAGCCGATGCCCAGCGGCGATATGCTCATCGCGCGCGGCATGAAACCGGGCAGGGGCATGGCGCAGGCGCTCAAGGAAGCGCGGCGGCTGACGCTCTGCGGCGCAAGGCTGGAGGATGCGCTCAGCCAGACCGTCATCAAATTCAGAAAAGAGAACGAACATGAACGACTTTAACGCGATCTTTCAACTCTGCGAAGCCATCGGAACGGCGGCGTTCGCCGTCTCCGGCGCGATGGTCGCCATCGACAAGGGAACGGATATTTTCGGCGTACTGCTGATGGCGGTGGTCACGGCGCTGGGCGGGGGAACGCTTCGCGACGTGCTGATCGGTCACTTCCCGCCGCGGATGTTCACCAATTTCCATTATGTGCTGCTCTCCTGCATCTGCGCGCTGACGGTCTTTATCATCGCGCGCATCTTCAAGGAGCGCTACATCGAGCGGGAACGGTTTATCGAGCAGGTCAACAACGTGTTTGACGCCATCGGTCTGGGCATCTTCGCCGTCTCCGGCGCGCGCATCGGCATGGAAGCGGGCTTTGCAGACAACATGTTCCTGACGACGTTCCTGGGAACGACCACGGCGATCGGCGGCGGCATGCTGCGAGACGTGCTGCTTCAGGAGATGCCGTTCGTACTGAAAAAGCGCGTGTATGCGGTCGCGGCGATCGTCGGTGCGCTGGGGTATGCGCTGCTGATGAGGATGGGCGTGAACGGCGTGGTCGCTTATGCCGCAGGCATGCTCGCGACGACGGCGGTGCGCATCCTGGCGACGGTATTCAGATGGAATCTGCCGAAAGCGATTTAA
>CAKTXP010000134.1 GCA_934631055.1 uncultured Clostridia bacterium
TCGCCCTTTGGAAACCTTCGGGCGCAAATACTTATTTTTTCTTGAAATATCAGTGTTGTTAGCTTGACAACCCCGTTCTTTTTTTACGCATAAAATTATTGTATCTTTCGGGCTTGGCATTTTCCGCTGCTCAGGCTTCCTTCTTCGGCGCAAGCTCACTGACCAGCAGCGCCGCAAAGATGATAGCGAAGCCCACGCCCATTTGCAGCGTGACTTTTTCGCCCAGCAGCAGGCAGGAGAACAGCACGCCAAAAACCGATTCCAGCGAGAGCAGGATGACCGCATGCGACGCGGGCGCCATGCTCTGACCAATGTTTTGCAGGCTCATGGCGATGGTCGTAGAGAAGATGGCGATATACAGCAGCCCGCCGACCGAGCCGAGGGTAAACTCCATCGGCATGCCGCGCTCAAAGATCAGGCTGTATAGGCCCGCGAACAGCGCGCAGAACGCAAATTGCAGCACGATGAGCGCATAGGTATTCGTCTTTTGCTGGCAGCGCTCGACAGCGATGATATGCGCCGCATAAAATACGCCGCAGATGAGCGTCAGGATATCCCCGATATTCAACCCGCCGCTCGCCCCGTCCAGCGAAAGCAGTCCGATGCCCAGCAGCATCATGCACGCCGCCAGCAGATTGCTTTTTTGCAGCTTCTGTCCGAAGAGCAGGCGGCATCCGAACGGAACCAGCAGCACATAGATCGTCGTCAAAAACGCATTCTTGCCCGCCGTCGTATACTGCAAACCTATGGTCTGGATCATATAAGCGCAGCACAGCAGCAGCCCGACCAGCGCGCCGCGGGCGATATCCGCCTTCGCGATCCCCTTCAAATGCTTCCTGAAAAGCGCCGCCGTAATCGCCGCTCCAATGATATAGCGCATGGCAATGATTGCGCCGGGCGCAAAGCTGTCCAGCGTATTCTTGACTACGGCGAACGCGCTTCCCCAGATCAGCGCGGTTAGCAAAAGCAGACTGTCCGCCAGAACTTCCTTCTTAGTCATAGTCGATGGGTTTCCCTTCGTATAAGATCTGCTCAGAACGCAGTCGTTCCCTATTCTAACACAACCCGAACCCAAAGAAAAGCTTTACACCTCCATGCGTTTGGTGTATCATGTGAGATAAGCACGATAAAGCAGCGCGATCTCCAATCCAACAGAAAAAGGAGTTTATGACGATGGACGATAAAACCATGCCTACGCTGGTTCTTCCCGGCGAAGAAGAGGAAAAGGCGCCCGAAGCTGCTCCGGCGGCAGCCGCCGCGGCTGTTCAAGCTGCGCCCGCGCCGGAAGCCGCGCCTGTCGCAGCCCAGACCATCGAGCCGGTAGAAGCCAAAGACGACTCTCTGAATTTCGATAACCTGACGCCGGAAGAGCAGGCGGCAGTCCTTGCCTTTGTCGAGCGCATCGACATCCACAACAGCGAGACCGTTCTCAAATACGGCAACGCCGCGCAGACCAAGATCTCCCAGTTCTCCGACAAGATTCTGGAGGACGTAAAGACCAAGGACACCGGCGCGATCTCCGACATGCTGACCAACCTCGTCGCCGAGCTGAAGGGCTTTGACGTAGACGAAGGCAAGAAAGGCGGCTTCCTCGGTCTGTTCAAAAAAGCCGGCAACAGCATCACGCAGCTCCGCGCCAAGTATGACAAGGTTGAAGAGAACGTCTCCCAGATCATCATTTCCCTTCAAAATCATCAGAAGCAGCTCATCTCTGACTGCAAGATGCTCGACGAGCTTTACGCGCAGAACGAGCAGTATTATCACGAGCTGACGCTCTACATCATCGCGGGCGAAATGAAGCTCAAGAAGCTCCGCGAGGAAGAGCTTCCGCCGATGCTCGCCAAGGCACAGCAGACCGCCGATCCCGCCGACGCGCAGGCTGCGAACGATTTCAGCCAGCTCATCGAGCGCTTTGAAAAGCGCATCCATGACCTGAAGCTCACGCGCATGGTTTCCGTGCAGATGGGTCCGCAGATTCGCCTGATGCAGAACAACGACAACGTGCTTGCCGAGCGCATCCAGTCGACAATCGCGAACACCATTCCGCTCTGGAAGAGCCAGATGGTCATCGCGATGGGCATGCAGCATGCCGAAAGCGCGCTGAACGCGCAGAAGGCGGTCACGGACATGACCAACGAGCTGCTCCGCTCCAACGCCGAGCGTTTGAAGATGGGCACCATCGAAACCGCCAAGGAAGCCGAGCGCGGCGTGGTCGATCTGGAAACCATCCGCACGGCGAACACCGCGCTCATCGATACGCTGACTGAAGTTCAGAAGATCCAGCGCGAAGGTGCGCAGAAGCGCGCCGCCGCGTCGATCGAGCTGGGACGTCTGGAAAAAGAACTTCGCGACAAGATTTTGGAAGTCAACAATTAAACCGGCGTGATGCACCCTGCATCCCCCAGCTCTGCCAAAGCCCATCGACCACGATGGGCTTGTTTTGTAGAAAGGAGCTTCCCCTTATGAATGCACGGGGCAAGCGTTACCATCCCGTCAAGCCTGCACGCAGTTACAGCGAGCAGTTTTCCCGCCTGACGGACGTCCACGGTCTGATCATCGACGACGAAGCGCGGGCACGCTATATCCTCTCTACCGTCAACTATTACCGTCTGACGACCTACGGCAAACATCTGCGCCGCGCCGATAACCCGGATCTCTTTCTGCCCGGCGTGTCGCTGGAAACGCTGTACAGCCTGTATCAGTTTGACATGAGCCTGCGCCATCTGCTGCTCCCTGTGCTGGAGTTTTTCGAGATACAGCTTCGCGCCAAAATCGCCTATCAGCTTGCCATCACTTACGGTTCCATGGGCTACATGGACGCGGAAAATTTCCGCGCAGAAACACTGCCCAACGGTTCTTCCATTCACAAAAACCTGATCGGCAAATTCAAAAACGAGGTCAAGCGGCAGGGCGCACTTCCTTTCGTGCGCCATCACAACATCAAATACGGCGGCCAGTTTCCGATCTGGGTCGCCGTCGAATTGTTTACTTTCGGTATGCTCGGTTCGCTGTTTGATCTGATGCGCGAAAACGATCAGCGTGCCGTCAGCCGGGAATATAACCTCTCGCCGGAGTCGCTTTCGCGGCTGATTGCCTCCGCTGTGGATGTGCGCAACATCTGCGCACACTATAATCGGCTCTACAATCGGGTTCTCGAAGAGCAGCCGCTTCTGCCGAATCGCCTGCACCTTTACGAAAGCGACCGTCTTTTCCCGCTTCTGCTCGCCTTTGCGCATGTGCTGGGGCGCGAACGCGTATTAAATCGGCTGATTACGGGGCTTTCGCTGCTCGAAACCGATTTTCCCGAGGCTGACCTGTCGCTCTGCGGCTTTCCCGAGGATTGGCGCTCCATTCTGGAGGCGGAAGCCGCGCAGTCGTAAATCGAATCGCTCTCCGCTTTTTACTTTCCCACGCAGAACTTCGCAAAAACCTCGTCGATGACCTTTTCGCTCATCGTTTCGCCCGTAATTTCGCCCAAGGCATCCAAAGCCGCCGAAAGATCAACCGCCGCAACGTCCAGCGGCATGCCGTCCTCCAGCGAAACGACCGCGTCATTCAGCGCCGCGCAGGCTCTCTGCGCCGCCTCTACATGGCGCGCCTGCGAAAGCGCAGAGGATTCCGCGCCGTCAGCAGGAACGAATGCCATCAGTGCCTTTTGCAGTTCGTCCAATCCTTCTCCCTGCGGCGCGCAGACCGTGACCGTCGGCACATCGCCGAATGCCGCACGCACATCCTCTGCGCTCAGCACCGGCTCCAAATCGCCCTTGCTGAGGACGACGATCTGCGGCGCAAGACCGAAAAGCGCATCTCTGTCCTCCTGCGTCATCGAGCTTGCGCCATCAAGCACCAGCACGCGCACATCCGCTTCCGAAAGCGCTTTACGCGCCCGCTCCACGCCGATGCGCTCAACCGCATCTCCGGTTTCACGCAGTCCAGCCGTATCCGTCAGCAGAACGCGCACACCGCCCATCTGTACAGCTTCGGTCAGCGTATCCCGCGTCGTGCCGGGAATATCCGTCACGATTGCCCGCTCGCCGCCAAGCAGCGCGTTAAGCAGGCTGCTCTTGCCCGCGTTCGGTCTGCCGCAGAGGACGACGCGCAGTCCCTCGTCCTCGATGCGCCCCGTCCGCGCGTCGCATGCTTCCAGCAGCCGCGCGCGGATCGCCTTGCAACTGTCCGTCACCTCGCGCGCCGTCTGGGTCTCCTCCACTTCATCCGGAAAATCCACTGCGGCGGAAAGCGCCGCCAGCAGCGCCGTGATCTCTTCCCGTGCGTTGCGCACAAACGCGGAAACGCCGCCCTCCATCTGCCGAACGGCGCTGCGCATCGCCCGCTCGCTGCCCGAACGGATCATCCGCATGACGCCTTCCGCCTGTGCCAAGTCGATGCGCCCGTTCATAAACGCCCGGCAGGTGAATTCGCCCGGCTCAGCCATCCGCGCGCCCGCTTTCAGCAGCAGGAGCAGGATACGCCGCACAAGCGCCTGCGAACCGTGGCAATGGATCTCGGCAACATCCTCGCGCGTATAACTGTGCGGCGCACGCATGAGCACCGCCATCGCTTCATCGACGATCTCTTCTCCATCCATCACATGCCCGAACGTCAGCATGCGGTTGATGAGCGGTCTCCCGTTCTTCGCCCGAAACACGCGGGAAAGGATCTCTTCGCATCGGCTTCCGCTGATGCGCACGATGGCGATGCCGCCCTCGCCCGCCGCCGTCGCCTGCGCCGCGATGGTGTCCTGATGATAGTTCATGCGCAGTTCCCCCTGTCTTTTCGTAAAATCGTTTCATCCGATTATACCACGGCGCGGCACAGTTGAAAAGCGCGCAGACCGAACCATACCCATCCGCTATTCGTTCCGCCGCAGGAACCGAACCCGTCCGCTTTACACACATGCCCAAAGTTTACACGATTTTCTGTACATGAAAAAAGCGAACTTTTCCCCCGCTTCTCTTGATTTTGCGCGGAAAACTGTGTAGAATAAAGGTTACTGCTTCCCGTCCGATTTCGGACAGGAAATGGCTTTTTCCTATAACCAAAGGAGGTACCGCATCCGATGCAAAATGTGCAGCGAATTGTTCTGGTGGACTTCGGCGCGCAATACACCCAGCTGATCGCGCGCCGCGTGCGTGAAGCCAAGGTTTTCTGCGAAGTCGTTTCCTACCTGACGCCGCTTTCCGAAATTCTTGACAAAAAGCCGGTAGGCATCATCCTCTCCGGCGGCCCCGCTTCCGTACTCGATGCAGACGCGCCGCATATCGACCCCGCCATCTATGAGCAGGGCATCCCCGTTCTAGGCATCTGCTACGGCATGCAGCTGACGGCATACACCCTCGGCGGAACGGTCGAGCGCGCCGCTCAGCGTGAATACGGCCGCATTCCGGTCGATTTCGATGTGACCAGCCCGCTCTTTGCCGGCATGAAGGCGCAGTCCGTTGCGTGGATGAGCCATACCTTCCATGTCACCCATGCGCCGGAGGGCTTCTCCTCCATCGCCCACAGCGAAAACTGTGCGTTTTGCGCGATGGCGAACCCAGAAAAGCGCATCTACGCCGTTCAGTTCCATCCGGAAGTCACCCACAGCGAAGAGGGGCAGAAGGTTATCACCAACTTCCTGTACAACGTCTGCGGCTGCACCGGCGACTGGACGATGAGCGCCTTCATTGATAACGCCATCCAGTCCATCCGTGAGCAGGTGGGTCCGAACGGCCGCGTCATGCTGGGTCTGTCCGGCGGCGTCGATTCCTCCGTTGCCGCGGCGCTGATCTCCCGCGCCATCGGCGAGCGCCTGACCTGCGTCTATGTGGATCACGGCTTCATGCGCAAGAACGAAACCGAATCCGTCCGCGAGGTTTTCACCAAGCAGTTCCCGGTCAACCTCGTCATCGTGGATGCACGCGAACGCTTCATGAACAAGCTGGCGGGGGTTTCCGATCCGGAAACCAAGCGCAAGCTCATCGGCGGCGAGTTTGTTTACTGCTTCGCCGACGAAGCCAAGAAGCTCGAAGGCGTTGAGTTCCTTGCTCAGGGCACGATTTATCCGGACGTCATCGAATCCGGTTCCGTCAAGGGCAGCGCGGTCATCAAGTCCCATCACAATGTCGGTGGTCTGCCCGCCGACGTACGCGCCAAGTTCACCGGCGGTCTGGTCGAGCCGATCCGCATGCTCTTCAAGGATGAGGTTCGCAAGGTCGGCGAAGAGCTGGGCATGCCGCGCGATATGGTCTGGCGTCAGCCGTTCCCGGGTCCGGGTCTCGCCATCCGCATCATGGGCGACATCACCGCCGACAAGCTGGAAACCGTCCGCGAAAGCGACGCCATCCTGCGCGAAGAGGTTGCGCTTGCGGGTCTTGACCGCGACATCAACCAGTATTTCACCGTTCTGACGAACACCCGCACCGTCGGCGTCATGGGCGACGAGCGCACGCACGATTTCGTCCTCGCCATCCGCGCCGTCACGACCGACGACTTCATGACCGTCGATTGGGCGCGTCTGCCCTACGACCTGCTCGCCAAGGTCAGTGCGCGAATCGTCAACGAAGTGCCCCGCGTCAACCGCGTCGTGTATGATATCACCACCAAGCCGCCGGCAACGGTGGAGTGGGAATAAGATACAC
>CAKTXP010000135.1 GCA_934631055.1 uncultured Clostridia bacterium
AAGAGCGACATTGACGCGCTGCTGCACGTTTCCGCGACGCAAGCCATCGAGCAGGCGGCGGGGGATGAATCGGCGCTTGTCCGGCAGGTGCGGAACCACAAAAAAGACGAACGTTTGATCAACAGTGTCAGATGCGGCGACCCCCTGGAGATCTATACCGACAAGGACGGAGAGGTCATCCTCAAGAAATATTCTCCCATTGGCGAGATATCCAATTTTGCGAAGGATTATACGGAATCCCTGTTCCGGTCGCTGGGGCATATCGCCTGCATTACCGATAAGGATATGATCGTATCGGCAAGCGGCGTTTCCCGAAAGGAACTTTGGGAAAAGCCCATCAGCCGCGATCTTGAGCAGGCGATTCAGAGCCGTCAGGTTGTGACGGCGAATCGGGGGAATGGCACACGCCTTGTTCCCGTGACGAGCGAGGACGATGCGCAGGCGTATACCGCGCAGGTCATCTGTCCGATCATTGCGGATGGAGAATCCATCGGCGCGGTGGTGCTGCTCTCGCGGGAACCGGCGGCGCGCATGGGCGATACGGAGCTGAAAGTCGCGGAGACGACGGCGAGCATCGTCGGGCGGCAGATGGAACAATAAAAGAAAAGCGGGGGCAGGGAAGCTCTCGCTTTTTGCATGGCGGCGGATTGCTGATGGGACGCAATCGTGTTATACTTATTTGAGCGCATGGGAATTGCATAAAAACCGACCCTGTGCGCAGAACTTTGAAGCTTTGCAGACTTCGGCGGAAGGGAAGACAGGCGTATCTCACTTAAAAATAGTCGCAAAGCGAAGAAAGAGATAAATAGATGAACGCACTTCAGGAAAAGATCGACCATGCGCGCCAAATCGTGTTTTTCGGCGGCGCGGGCGTGTCAGTGGCAAGCGGCATTCCCGATTTTCGCGGGGAAAACGGCTTATATGCCCGCGAATACGATGGACTGACGGCGGAAATGCTGCTCAGTCATTCATTTTTCTTTCTGCATCCGGATGTTTTTTATGATTTCTATCGCAAATACATGGTTCATCCGCAGGCAAAGCCCAATATTGCCCATATTCGTCTGGCACAGATGGAAAAAGCCGGGAAGCTGACGGCAGTCGTCACGCAGAACATCGACGGCTTGCACAAAATGGCGGGCAGCAGGAATGTCTTTGAATTGCACGGAAGCATCTGCGAGAATTTCTGCATGGGATGCGGCAAACGCTTTCCGCTGAGCTTTATCATGAATACATCCGGCGTGCCGCATTGTCCGGACTGCGGCGACGTCGTCCGTCCGGAGGTTACGCTCTACGGCGAGCCGCCCGACCCATATTTCATGACCGGTGCTTGCCGCGAGATATCGAATTGCGATATGCTGATCGTCGCAGGAACGAGCCTGCAGGTGGAACCCGCCGCGTCCTGTCTGGAATATTTCCGCGGGAAGCACCTTGTGGTCATCAATCGGGATGAAACGTCCGCTGACGCCCGTGCATCGCTGGTTTTGCGTGAAGATATTGCGCAGGTGTTTGAAAGCCTGACCGTGAGATGAGGGAAACGACAGCTTGCGGGGGTCTGCCAGCCGTGCTATAATGGGCTATAGACAGAAGAAAGGCAGAGGTAAAGACGATGCGCCAGAAAAAGCGTCAGGTGACGGACAAGGCGACGATTTGCGCGATGCTCGATGAAATGGATACGATCTATTTAGGCATGCACGACGAGCCGTTCCCATATGTCGTGCCGCTGAATTTCGGTTATGAATGGAACGACGAGCTGATTTTCTATTTCCATTGCGCGCACGAAGGGCATAAGCTGGATCTGCTGAACCGCGATCCGCATGTCTGTGTAACGGCGTCGAAGTTTATTTCATATGCAGGCGCGAGCGTCAAGGGACATCTGCACGATTACCGTTCGGTCATCGCGCGCGGCGTGGCGCAGCGGCTTGAGCAGGACAGCGACGAATTCATTCACGCGCATGAAAAGCTGCTCGAACACAATTTGCGCGACCCGTCGCAGGTGCATACGAACGCCATGCGGTTTATCGAGCTTTGGCGCGTCGTCTGCAAAAATGAAGATGTGACGGCGAAAGCGGAGATTCCGCCGAAACGCGCGGAGGATGTCGCTTTTGCGCCTGCCATCGGGGATGGTACGCCGCTGGATGAAAGCCATATTCTGGATATGCAGAAGGAAAAGCAAAGCTGAAACGGAGGAATGACCATGAACAGCGAGGTACTGAAAGCCATTTGCGAGCGCAGAAGCGTCCGCAGTTACAAGAGCGCTCCTGTGCCGCAGGAGCTGATCGAGCAGGTTGTTAAAGCGGGAACCTATGCCGCGACGGGCATGAATCGGCAGTCGCCCATCATTCTGGCGGTCACGAATCGGGAAATGCGCGACAAGCTCTCAAAGATGAACGCAGACGTCATGGGTTCGGATAAAGATCCGTTCTACGGCGCGCCGGTCGTGCTGGTCGTTTTGGCGGATAAAAGCGTGCCGACCTATGTATATGACGGCAGTCTGGTCATGGGTAACATGATGCTGGCGGCGCATACGCTGGGACTGGGAAGCTGCTGGATCCATCGGGCAAAGCAGGAGTTTGACAGCCCAGAGGGTAAGGAAATTCTCGCCCAGCTGGGCATTACGGGCGATTATGAAGGCATCGGGCATTGCATCCTCGGGTATCCGGAAGGCGGTCTGCCCGCGGAAAAGCCGCGCAAAGAGAACTATGTATACTGGATGAAATAAATTAGAAGCGGGCTGGCGTTTTCGTCAGCCCACTTTTTACCTTATAGGAAATTGCATAAAGCTTGCTCGCGTGCGTAAAGCTTTGAATTTTTACGGACTGTGGCGGAAATGCAGGCGGGCTCAGCCCGCTTTTGTGTGCAGATTTGCTTGTGATGGGTTTGAAATTGTGTTATAATGCTATAAAATATGGCGGTTTTAACATATTCTATGGAGATATTCTATGGAGGAAACGGCATGAAACGGTTTCTGACTTTTATCGTGCTGCTTATAGTTTTTCCCATGGCGGCTCTGGCGGACATTCCCGACGAATCTATGAGACTGACAGTCTATACCTCGCACAAGGAGGAAGTGTATCAGCCCATCATCGAGGAATTCGAGCGGCGGACGGGCGTATGGGTTCGCGTCGTCTCCGGCGGCACGACCGAGCTTCTGGAGCGGATCGCGACGGAATCCGACGCGCCTGCTGCGGACGTGATGTTCGGCGGCGGCGTGGAATCGCTCTGGGCGTATGAAGCGTATTTTGCCGACTGCGATGTGCCGCGCGGGGAAATGCTGGAGGACTGCCGCTTTGAGGAACACAGATTTGTTGCGTTTTCGCGTCTGCCGCTGGTCGTTATCTACAATCCGCGTCTGGTAAGCGCGCCGCCGGCGGGCTACGCCGATTTATTGACGCCGGAACTGCGCGGTCAGGTGGCGTATGCCGACCCGATGGTATCCGGTTCAAGCTTTACGGTGCTGGCGACGATGATGCAGGTGCTGGACGGCGAGCAGGCGCTTGAACGCTTTGCGGATAACGTTCGCGGGCATGTTTTGTCCGGTTCGGGTACGGTCGTGACGGCGGTTGCTTCGGGGGAGATGCGCGTGGGCATCACGCTTTACGAAACGGCAAAAAAGCGCATGCTTGCCGGGGAACATATCGCGGTCATTTGGCCCGTCGAGGGGACGAGCGCCGTTCCGGACGGTGCGGCGATCCTTGCGGGATGCGCGCATGAAGAAAACGCGCAGGCGTTCATCCGCTTCATCCTCGGCGAGGATGTTCAGCGGCGCGTGCAGACCGAATATGCACGGGAAAGCGTATTGACGTCGCTCAGCGGAGACAGCATGGCGGAAGAAGAATTCTGCGCTTACGACATCGAGTGGGCGGCGGCACATCAGAAGGATATACTCGCCAGCTGGCAGGCGCTCATGCAGGAGGACGCGCCATGAGGACGAGCAGAGAGCGGGCGATTCCGTTTCAGACGAAGATCTTTCTGACGGTGTTCTTGGTGGCGCTGGTTCCGGTCGTCCTGTGCTTTACGCTGCTGCTGCCCGCGCTGGTCTCTACGAGCGCGGCAAGGCAGAAAGACGCCGCAAATGAACAGCTTGCCCTGCTGACAGGCAGGATGGAACAGGCGCTTTCTGGTATGGCAAACGCGCTGGATGCTTTGGCGAAAGACGGGCGCGTCCTTTTCGCGCTGGGCGATGACGGAGGGACGCAGCCGCGCGACTTGTATGCCGCGCTGGTCGAGCAGGCGGCGAATATACCGGAGGTCAGCCAGTTGATGCTGGTCGATGCGGCGGGAACCTGTCTTTGTGCGCTTCGTGGTCAGGAAGAGGATGCGCATATGGATACGGATTGGGGCGCTCTGCGGATGGCGCAGAATGAACAGGTCGTGTTTTACAGCCAAACCGGCATGGTCGCGGCGGTGCGGCGTGTACAGGCGG
Source organism: uncultured Clostridia bacterium (assembly GCA_934631055.1). Lineage (GTDB taxonomy): Bacteria > Bacillota > Clostridia > Christensenellales > Aristaeellaceae > Ventricola. The sequence goes on from CAKTXP010000135.1 coordinate 4,424, forward strand.
GCTATCTGCTTGCCCAAATCAGCGGGGATGATCTTGGCAAATTGCTCAGCGACGGGCTGAATCCGGCATACGGCGTGATGCTGCTCAGCAGGCAATGGCGGCTCATCGACGATTCCAGGGCAATCGGTTCGGAAGGGCGGCTGCATGAACTTCGCGAACGCCTGCTTGCGGGCGAGAAGCTGGAAGACGAGGATTCCGTGCTGACGTACAGCTATGCGGCGGAAAGCGTCGGCGGATTCACACTGCTGCTCAGCCAGCCGCGCGTGTTCACGGGCGAGATGACCAGGCTGATGCTGGTCGTTGGCTTTTCGCTGGGCGGGCTGAGCTTGGCGCTGTGTCTGTATGGCGCGCTGGTGCTGAGCAGGCAGCTGACGCGCCCGGTGCAGGAGATGACGGCGGCGATGAAACGCGTGCAGATGGGGCAGCTGAGCGTGCGCGTTACGCCGCGCGGCGACGATGAGCTGGCTCAGCTGGCGGAAGGATTCAACCGCATGGTGGAAGAATGCGAGCTGAACCTCAAGCGCTCGGTCGAGCGGCAGAAGGAGCTGAACGATACGCGCATCCGCATGATGCAGGCACAGCTCAATCCGCATTTTCTCTATAATACGCTCGATTCGATGAAGTGGATGGGCGTCAGCCACGGCGTGCCGCAGGTCGCGACGCTGGCGGAAGACCTGGCGCAGATTTTGCGGGCGAGCATATCTGGCGCGGAATTTGTGACGCTGGGGCAGGAACTTGAACTGCTGGAACGGTATATCGACATCCAGCTCATCCGATTTGAGGATCGCTTTGCCTGCGAGATCGAGGTGGACGACGCGCTGACGAGCTGTATGGTTCCCAAACTGGTGCTTCAGCCCATCGTGGAGAACGCGGTCATTCACGGCGTCCGAGATATGGACGACGGCTATATCAAGATCTGGGCGGAGGGCGGCGTTGGCGAACTGCGGCTCTTCGTGCAGGATAACGGGCGCGGGATGGATACGCCGCAGGACGGCGCGCTTGGATTCGGCGTATCCGGCAGACCGGGCGAGCATCTGGGGCTTTTCAATGTGGACAGCATTCTGCGGCTGCATTTCGGCGACGAATACGGGCTGAGCGTCCGCTCTGCGCCGAACGAGGGCTGTCTGGTGATGGTGCGCTTACCGATGAAAAGAGAGATAGAGAAGGAGAAAAAAGCATGATTCGCGTCTTGATGGTGGACGACGAGCCGCTTGTCCGTCACGGCGTTGTGGCGGGCATGGATTGGGCGGCGCTGGGCTGCGAAGTGGTCGGCGAGGCGCAGAGCGGGGAAGAGGGTCTTGAGCTGGCGCGAAAGCTCAAGCCGGATCTCATCATTACCGATATCCGCATGCCCAAGATGGACGGCATCACGATGATGAACCTCCTCCGCGAGGAAGGATGCGCGGCGCGCTGCATCGTGCTGACTGCGCACAGCGATTTTGAATATGCGCGCGGGGCGCTGCTTTTCGGCGCGGATGATTACCTGCTCAAGCCGTTTCGGGATCAGGAGCTGACGCATGCTGTCGCGCGGGTCTGCCGCAAGATGCAGAGTGCGCCCGCGGCGAACGCCGTTCCGGAGAAGAAGGAGTCGGAAGCGACCGGCTATGTCCGTCAGGCGATGGATTACATCGCGGGGCATTATGCCGACGAGAACATTTCCATCGCGACCATCGCCGAGCATCTGCGCGTCAGCGAGGGGCATCTTTCCCATGTGTTCAAGAAGCAGACGGGCATGACCGTGACGAATTACCTGACCAAGACGCGCATCGAAGCGGCGATGGCGCTGCTTCAGACCGGACGCGTCAAGGTTTACGAAGCGGCGGCGGCGGTAGGCTACAAGGATGTGACGTATTTTTCCGCGACGTTCAAGAAGCTGACCGGGCTTTCGCCGTCGGAGGTGGAGTAAGGGGAAGAGGGACGATTGGGGCTTTGCCCCAAACCCCACCAGGAACCTGAGGTTCCTGGACTTCCCGATTCGCTTCGCGCTGGCTTTAATAATCTTGAACATACGATGCGCATGCGCATCGTTCGATAAAACGATTTAAGCCGCCGCGAAGCGAAGAAGGGGTCTGGGGACTAGTCCCCAGACGGGGCTTGGGGCGGTAGCCCCAACGTTCTCCTTGAATTTCTGTGCAAACTTGTCAGAATTGTCGGGCGAAATCGCAGAATTGTCCAGTTTAT
>CAKTXP010000136.1 GCA_934631055.1 uncultured Clostridia bacterium
AAGACGATCTTTGCGCGGGTCTCCGGTACGACGCCGCTCTGCCGCGGGATACCGAATTTCTCCGGAAAGTCGCTATGCATCCTTGCAATAATCTTCAACTGATTCATGGTGATAAGGGGGGTACGTTGGGGCTTTGCCCCAAACCCCACTGAGGGACATTGTCCCTCAGACTCCCTTCTCCGCTTCGCGGCGGTTTAAATATGCTTTTCTCTGGCTTTATCGCAAAGCGATAAAGCCCAAGTGGAAAGTCCAGAAAACTCAGTTTTCTGGTGGGGTTTGGGGCAAAGCCCCAATCGTTTCCCCTTTTACTTCACCAGCACCGACGGTACTTCTACGCCGGAGTCGTGCATCGTCTGAAGCATGTGGCGCTGCGCCGCCATGCGCGCGCGCTCACTGTCATGCTCCAGAATGCCGCGGTACATCTCCAGATGACATTGACTGGCGCGCTGATAACTGCCCTCCACGCGGCGGGTGTGATGATAGCCCGCCTGAATGGATTCGTGGATCGTCGGCAAAAGACGCTTCATCACGTCGTTCCCCGTACACTGCGCGATGAGAGAATGAAACTCAAAATCGTATGGCGTGTAATCCTCCCCATGCAGATAGGCGTTGTCCATCTTGTCCAGCAGCGTCTTCATCGCCGTCAGCTGTTTGTCCTGCCTGCGGACGGCGGCAAGCGCCGCAACGCTCGGCTCGATCAGAAGCCGCGTTTCAAGCAGCTGCGCGATCAGCTCTTCCTGATCCGCAAAGCGCAGCCCCAGCGGGTCATGAGCAAGCCCCGGCATCGCGCACAGGAACGTTCCCTGCCCCTGACGGATATCCACAATATGCTCCGTCTGAAGGATCTTGACTGCCTCGCGCACCGTCGAGCGGCTCACGCCGAACCGCTCCATCAGCTCCGCCTCTGCGGGCAGTTTCGCGCCGGTCCTCAGGGATTCCTGAATGATCATCTCTCTGAGTTTATCGGCAACCTGTTCCGGTAATTTTCGGGTTTTTCTGACCGTTTCCATCTTCTTGCAAAGCCTTTCCTTCCCAATTTCCTGCTTATTTTATCGTTATGATTCTACCATACTTCTCTTTTTTTCTCAACCTTTTCATTTTTCCGGTCTGCAACGCGGTTTTTGCCGCCCGCTCATCCTTGACATTCGGCTTTCGTCTCTCTATAATGAAAGCTGAGTTTTTTGTGTTAGTCGGGCGTTTTTCGCGCCCTCCCCTAAAACCAAGCGTCAGGAGGAATATCATGGATCTGAACGCGCTCAAAGCGCAGTGTACCGTGATCCGTCGGGACATCATCACCATGCTGGAAAAGGCAGGCTCCGGTCATCCGGGCGGATCCCTTTCCGTCGTAGAGATCATGACCGCGCTCTACGGATATAAGATGAAAAACGATCCTGCTCATCCGCAGATGCCCGATCGCGACCGCTTCGTACTCAGCAAGGGTCACGCAGCCCCGTGTCTGTATGCTACGCTAGCCAATTTCGGCTATTTCCCCAAGTCCGAATATGACCATCTGCGTCAGCTCGGCGGCATGCTCCAGGGACATCCGGACCGCAAGAAATGCCCCGGTGTCGAAGCGTCCACCGGTTCGCTGGGTCAGGGCGTGTCCGTCTCGGTGGGCATGGCGCTCGGTTTGAGACTGCAGGGCGGCGGACAGCAGGTCTATACGCTGCTGGGCGACGGCGAATGCCAGGAAGGCATGGTCTGGGAAGCGTTCATGGCTGCCGCGCATTATAAGCTGGACAACCTGACCATCTTCATCGACTGGAACGGTCTGCAGATTGACGGCAGGAACGACGACGTCATGAGCCTTGGCGATTTCCCGGGCAAGCTGCGCGCGTTCGGTCTGGATGTCATCGAAGTCGCCGACGGCAACGACCTTGAACAGATCATCGCCGCGCTGGATGTGCCGCATGCTGCGGGCAAGCCGCGCTGCATCCTGTGCCATACCGTCAAGGGCAAGGGCGTATCCTTCATGGAGAACGAGGCTGGCTGGCATGGCAAAGCCCCGAACCATGAGCAGGCAGCCCAGGCGCTCAAGGAACTGGAGGGCTGAGCATGAGTGATAAAAAAGCTACGCGCGTAGGATACGGCGAGGCGCTCGTCGCCCTGGGCGCAGAAAACGATAAAGTGGTCGTGCTGGACGCCGACCTGTCCTGCTCGACGATGACCAACGGATTCGCCAAGGCTTATCCCGACCGGTTCTTTGACTGCGGCATCGCGGAAGCGAACATGGTGACGATGGCGGCGGGGCTTTCCTCCGTCGGGCTGATCCCGTTCTGCTCCACATTCGCCGTTTTCGCCAGCCGCTGCTATGAGCAGATTCGCAACGGCGTCTGTTATCCGAAGCTGAATGTCAAATTCGCCTTCACGCATGCCGGCATCACCGTCGGCGAAGACGGCGCGACCCATCAGGCGATCGAGGATATCGCCATCATGCGCGCGCTTCCGGGCATGACCATCCTCTGCCCGTGCGACGCGGAAGAGGCGAAGCGCGCAGTCCGCGCCGCCGCTGAAATGGACGGTCCGGTCTATCTGCGTCTGGCGCGCCTGGCGACGCCGGTGTTCTCCGCGGGCATGCCGTTTGAGATCGGCAAAGCAAACATCCTGCGCGAAGGCGGCGACGTTGCGCTCATCACCTGCGGTCTGATGGTCGAGGCGTGCATGAACGCGGCGGAGCTGCTGGAAAAGAAGGGCATTCACGCGACCGTCGTCAACATGCACACCATCAAGCCGCTGGATGAATCGCTCGTGCGCGAGCTGGCGGTCAAGATGCCGCTGTACACCATAGAAGAGCATTCCGTCATCGGCGGTCTGGGCGACGCCGTTGCGGCAGTCGTTGCCGAGCATGGCGGACGGCTGCACAAGATCGGCTTAAACGACTGCTTCGGTCAGTCCGGCAAGCCGGCAGATCTACTCGACTTCTACGGTCTGACGCCGGAAAAAATTACCGCGCGCGTTGAAAGCTCTCTTTATAAGAAGTAAGGAAATCATTTTGATCCACAGCACACGAAATCCGTGCTGTGGATTTTTTGACCCTTGAAAGAGAGGATTTTTTTTATGGAGCGCGAATACTGAATAAGAATGAATTTGCCCTTTTATACCGTTTCGGCGCCGGGAAACGGGGAACGAGGAACGAGGGGTTACGGTTGGGGCTTTGCCCCAAACCCCACTGAGGGACATTGTCCCTCAGACTCCCTTCTTCGCTTCGCGGCGGTTTAAATCAACGGATTCATTCGCTATCGCTTCGCGATAGCATCAGGGACGATATTCACTTACTCATTCGTTCCTCAGCTATCGCAAAGCGATAGCGTAGTGGAGGGTCGAGGGAACTCAGTTCCCTCGTGGGGCTTGGGGCAAAGCCCCAACCGTAACCCCAACGTCTCCCTTAGTTTTGAACAGCTTTGTGGATAACTTCGTCACTTGTTTTGGCGGTTGCCCAGCGTTTTCCACAGCCCAAAAGCTCGATAACGCCTTGACTTTTGGGACTTATCCAAGTTATCCACTGACCTACGACTTCTCCTGCTGAACATATATACTGCTACTACCCCATGGAGGTTGAATAAAATGCGATTTACCTGCGATACCAATGAACTGAATACCGCTCTTTCCATTGTCAGCCGCGCGCTTGCCGTCCGCTCTACAAAGCCGATTTTGGAAGGCATCCTCTTTGAATCCTGTAATGAGGGGCTGCGCCTGACCTGTACAGACCTCGCGCTGGGCATCGAAACGATTCTTCCGGCAACGTTCTCCGAAGAAGGCCGCGCGGTTCTGCCGGGTAAACTGCTCTGCGAGATCATCCGTAAACTTCCCGGCGGCCCCTGCGATATCTCCGTCGGCGACCGCATGCAGGCGACCATCCGCTGCGCCAGCATCCGCACGACGATCAACGGCTTCGATCCAGTCGAATATCCGGAACTGCCGCAGGTCGAAGGCGAAAGCTTCTCTCTGCCCCAAAACACGCTCAAGGATATGATCAGCCGCACCATCTTTGCCATCGCGCAGGATGAGAGCCGCCCGATCCTGACCGGCTGTCTGATGGAGATCAACCGCATGGAGATGCGCGTCGTTGCGCTCGACGGATTCCGCCTTGCCCTGCGCAAGGAAAACGTCGAAGGACCCAAAACGGATATCAGCGCCGTCGTGGGCGGCCGCGTTTTGGGCGATATCGCCAAGATCCTTGCGGATACGGAGGAGGAAGCGGCGCTCTGCTTTACCAAGACCCATGTCCGCCTGAATATCGGTCCGACGCGCATCGTCGCGCGCCTGCTGGAGGGCGAATTCATCCGCTACCGTCAGATCCTGCCGGAAGAATGGCAGACCCGCGTTACAGTGGATCGCGCCGAGCTGGGCAGCGCCATCGACCGCGCCAGCCTGATCGCGCGCGAGGGCAAGACCAATCTGGTCTGCTTCAAGATTGACGGAGAAACGCTGGAGGTCACGTCCAATTCCGAGACCGGCGATATGGAAGAGAAGATGAATGTGCTGACCGAGGGCAAGGACCTGACGATCGCCTTCAATGTTCGCTACATCACGGATGTACTCAAGGCGCTGAGCGACGATCAGGTCGTCATGCGCTTCAATTCCAACGTCAGCCCGTGCGTCGTCTGCCCGACCGAGGGCGACGCGTATCTGTATCTGGTTCTGCCGGTGCGCGTATTCAACGGCTGATGCGATGATCGTTTCGACGCTCAGCCTGAGCCATTTCAGGAACTATGACCAGGCGCTGATTGAGCCGGATGCGGGCGTGACCGTATTCACCGGACCCAATGCGCAGGGAAAGACGAATATCCTCGAAGCGCTGCACCTGTGCTGTCTGGGGCGCAGTCACCGAACCTCGCGCGACGAGGAACTAATCCAGTGGGGACAGGAAAACGCCCGTGTTTTGGTTCGAACGCGCCAGACAGACGGTACGCACGAGGTCTCTATCCTCCTGAGCAAGACCCAGAAGAAGAAAAAGACTGTGCGCATCGGCGCGCGTCAGGCGGAGCGGATCGGCGAACTGCTCGGTCATGTATGCGGCGTGCTTTTTTCGCCGGAAGACTTGCAGATCGTCAAAGATGGGCCGGCGGAACGGCGCAGGTTCATGGATATGCAGCTTTCTCAGCTCAGACCGGCTTATTTTTACGCCCTTCAGCGCGCAGTGCGGACGCTGAATCAGCGCAACGCGCTGCTCAAGGACATTGCGCGCAATCCGTCGCTGCTGCCGACGCTGGACATGTGGGATGAGCAATTGGCGTCAAGCGGCGCGCTGATCTACGAGAACCGCAGGGAAGCCATAGAAAAACTGGGCGAACGGGCGCGTCAGGCGCATGCGTCGCTGACCGGCGGGAGGGAAGAGCTGAATCTTCGGTACATATCGCAGATCGGCGACGCGGCGAATGCGTATGAAGCGATTTTGGAGAAGCTTCATGCGGCGCGGAACGAGGATCTGCGGCGCATGACGACGACGGTCGGCGTTCACCGCGACGATATCGGCATTACTATCAACGGAAAAGAAGCGCGGACCTTTGCCTCTCAGGGACAGCAGCGCAGCGCGGTTCTGTCGCTGAAGCTGGCTCAGCTGGAATGGGCGGGGCTGGAAAGCGGGGAAGCGCCGATTTTGATGCTGGACGACGTGATGAGTGAGCTGGATCCCGGACGCCGCAGGCAGCTGATCGAGCGCATTGACCGGGTTCAGACCTTTGTCACCTGCACGGATCTTTCCGATTTGGCGGGCGCGCGGCAGGGCGCGGTCTACCGTGTGGAAAGCGGAAAGCTGAAGCGGCAGGAGTAAAGGGAGAGAGACGTTGAGGGGGACGTTGGGGCTTTGCCCCAAGCCCCACTGAGGGACATTGTCCCTCAGACTCCCTTCTTCGCTTCGCGGCGGTTTAAATCAACGGATTCATTCGCTATCGCTTTGCGATAGCGTAGTGGAGGGTCGAGGGAACTCAGTTCCCTCGTGGGGTTTGGGGCAAAGCCCCAAGCAGGTCTATCTAGGCGGTAGCCCAGCGTATTTCCATTCCGTTTTTACGGCAAAACTCGGCTTTTGGGGAAAAAGGAAAAATCCTGTAAAAACAGGGGAAAAATGGGGTTGTCCAGAATTTATCCACAGATGTCCACAAATTATCCACAAAACCCCAAGAGATGTGGAAAACTCTGTGGACAACTTGATGGAAAGGCTCGGAAAACTCCAAAACCCGGCTGCACTGAATGCCAAAACTACCGCGCGCCAAAACTCAGCTGGTTTTGGGATTTTGGGGTGCGGATTCCCCAAAATGCAGAAGTGACAAAGCTGTTGAATCTCCAAAAGTGGAAAAGCGGTTTTGGGGCGCTCAAAATCGGGAAAATACAGGGGAACGTTGGGGCTCTGCCCCAAGCCCCGGCAGGGAACTGAGTTCCCTGCATCTTCCACATCGCTATCGCTTTGCGATAGCGGAGTATATTTTAGCCTTGAGCTGTTTTAACTGAGAAAACTAAGAATACATCAGATTGATTGCGCAGCAATCAATCGTAGTGGGAAATCCAAGAACCTGAGGTTCTTGGTGGGGTTTGGGGCAAAGCCCCAACGTTCCCCCCTCTTCCCCTCGAAAGGAAGTTGACATGGACCGTAATAAAAGACGCGTT
>CAKTXP010000137.1 GCA_934631055.1 uncultured Clostridia bacterium
TTCCCCTCGTTCCATTCCAGAATATGCCGCACGCCGCGCGCTTCAAGCCTTGCGTCCAGTTCCCGGATGCAGGCGCCGACAGCCGCCATTGTGCGGTTTTTTGTCTTTTCCTCGCGGTCGCCAAGGCTCAGATAGACACGCCCTGCCCGAATGGGCTTCTGCGCCTCATGCGCCATATAGCCCGGATACCAGACGGACGGAGACGCGGCGGCAACGGCATCCAATCCGTCCGTTTCGCCCGCCGCCCACAGCGCAAACAGCCCTGCTAAGGAATACCCGCCAAGCATCACGCAGACGTCTGGAGAAAGGTCCCGCCTTATCCGCGGCAGAAGCTCATCCGTCAGCCACGCCAGCGTTTTTTCCGCCTGTCCGGCAAAATCCGCTTTGCCCCAGACGGGCGGCGCGCTCCACGGCGAAAGCTCCGCATTCCAATCCTCTACGGCAAACCCGACGAGCCTGCATTTCTGCCGACTGTGCTGACGGATATATGTCCCTTCGGACTGCACCGCGCTGTCGATATCCCGCTTGTCGAGCGGCTGAAGGATGAGCCAATCGGCGTCATTTTCTCCCCAGACGCTGCATATCCGTCCGGCGACCCTTTCGCTCATTCTTCTTCCGCCAGCTTACGGCCCATCAGCACGCCCATCGCGGACGCCATCATCAAGCCGCGCGTCCAGCCGGAGGAATCGCCCAGACAGTGCAGTCCATGCACATTGGTGTTCAGATTCTCATCCATCTTCACGCGGTTGGAATAGAACTTGAGTTCCGGCGAATACAGCAGCGTTTCGGAGGACGCAAAACCCGGAACAACAATATCCGCCGCCTGAATGAAGTTGATGATGTTGATCATCGCGCGATACGGCATCGCGGCGGTGATATCGCCCGCGACCGCATCCGGCAGGGTCGGGCGGACGTTGCTCTGCGCCAGCTCCTTCTGCCAGGTGCGCTTGCCGTCGAGGATATCGCCGAAGCGCTGCACGAGGATATGACCGTTGCCGAGCATATTGGTCAGTTCGCCAACCTTCTGCGCGTAGGCGATGGGCTGGTTGAACGGCACGGAGAAATTATGGCTGCACAGAACGGAAACGTTCGTGTTGTCGCTCTTGAGGTCCTTGTAGCTGTGTCCGTTGACGACGGCAAGGTCATTGTCGTAGTTCTCCTGGCTGACGAATCCTCCGGGATTCTGGCAGAACGTGCGCACCTTGTTCTTGAACGGACGCGGATAGCCGATGAGCTTGCTTTCGTAAAGCACGCGGTTGACCTCTTCCATGACCTCGTTGCGGCATTCCACGCGCACGCCAATATCGACCGTTCCCGGCTGATGGGCGATGCCATGCTCGGCGCAGAGCTTTTCCAGCCAGTCCGCGCCGCGGCGGCCCGTCGCCACGACGGTATGCTTCGCGCGGATCTCCCGCGTCTGCTCGCCTTTGCGCAGGGACACGCCCAGACAAGTCTCGCCGTCCATGATAAGCTCTTCACATTCCCAGCCGAAGATCATCTCCACGCCGTTGTCGCGCAGGTAATTTTCCAGCGCGAGATAGAGCGTCTGCGCCTTTTCCGTGCCGAGATGGCGGATCGGGCAATCGACCAGTTTCAAACCGGCGCGGATGGCGCGGCGGCGGATCTGGCGCACCTCTTCGGTGTTGCCGATGCCCTCGATGTGGCTGTCCGCGCCAAACTCAAGGTAGATGCCGTCGGTGTAGTCGATGAGATCCTGTGCGTTCTGCTCGCCGATGAGCGTCGGGAAATCGCCGCCGACCTCATGAGAGAGGGAGAGCTTGCCATCCGAGAACGCGCCCGCGCCGGAAAAGCCTGTCGTGATATGGCAGTACGGGCGGCAGTTGACGCAGTGATTGGTGACCGACTTCGGGCAGCGGCGCTTTTCAATCGGCTGACCCTTTTCAACGATGACGATGTCTTTATGGCTGCCCTTGCGGAGCATTTCAATAGCCGTAAAGATGCCTGCCGGACCCGCGCCGACGATAACGATATCCGTATTCATGTTTTCCTCCTGTTATACTTTCAAGTCTGCTTTTGGGAAAAACGATTGGGGTTCTGATCCGGGAAACTCGCATAGTCGCTCAAGCGCTCCTTGCGATTTCCGATTTCCGCCACGCTGAATCCCGCACAGCGGGCGCGTGGCTCCAATCCCCAAACCCCGGCAGGAAACCTTGTTCCCTGCACCCTTTTTTCGCTTCGCGGCGGCGTTAATTTTTTTATCATCGCTATCGCATGCGATAGCGAACGATAAGTTTATTAAAACCAGCGCGAAGCGGAGAAGGGAGTCTGAGGGATGAAATCCCTCAGGCAGGTTTGGGCGGCAGCCCAACGTCTCTCTCCCTTATATCGTCGCTTCACCCGTGTCGATGTCCACACGAATGAGCGCTGTGATGCTCTGACCGTTGTCCTCGTCCGTTCCGGCGACGTAGACGCTTCCGCCGCCGTCCGCCATCAGCCGCGCGCTGTCCGTCTCAAACCCGATATCCAGCGGGAGATCGACGCTCCCGTCCCCGCTCTGTATCCGGTCTGCGCCGCTGTGCGCCCATTGTCCGGACGAGGTCAGCATCAGCAAGCCTTTCTGCGGATGCACCAGCATGTCGCAGATGCAGCCTGCGTTCCGCCCTTTGTGAATTTGAACCGTCGAGATGCGGCGCAGGACGGCGTCGCTTCCGATGACGGCAAGCACGGCTTCCTGCTGCTGTCCTTCTTCCGTATCGGTCAGATAACGCCCGCCGAGCACATAGCTTCCATCCGGAAGCTGCACGGCGCAGAGCCACTCCAGCCGGTCTGCCGCAGTATGGATGACCGTCCGCGTGTTCCAAAGCACGTTTCCCTGCTCATTCTCCAGCGCGACGGCCGCGCCGCCTTCTTTCTCCCGCCAGGTCAGCGTCCCACCGGCGACCTTCCGCCTGCCCGCCGGTCTCGGCTGAAAGGCTTCCGTCTCCCGCGCGCCGCCGTCCTTGTCGATGGACATGCCAAGCCTCTGTCCGTCGCACCGCTCGAGCAGCAGCGTCACGCCGCTCTCATTCGTCCTGACGTCCAGCAGCGTGCAGTCCTTCTGCGCAAACAATGCGCTGGCGTATTTGTCTCCTTCATCCAGCTCTTCGCCGGAGATGACGCGGATGCGATATTCCCCGCTTTTTTCCGTTTCAAAGAGCGCCGCAACGCCGTCGCCGAACGCCGCAATGCCCAGCGGAAAGCGGACATCCTCCTCGTTCGTCGGATATTCCGCTTCCTTCGTGCCGAGCAGCCCGCCGTCCTCGTCGAAATAGGCGATGCCCTGCCGATAATATCCCGCAAAGCCGCTGGGTGTCGCGGTCAGCCTGGTCACGATGTCATCCATCGAATGCGCAAAAACGGTCTCGCCAAGCGCGTTGATGCGCACCAGCATACCGCCGCCCTGTTTTCGCTGACCGCTGAAAATGACCGAACCATCTTCCAGCGCCATGCAGTCCAAGATCACGCCGTCGCCGAGCATGCTTCCCGTATCCGCCTGCGCGACGGTCGGCGATTCGTCCGTTCCGGGCTGAATGAAGCATACGCCGAGCGCGCCGCTCTCTTCATCCACATAGGGCATGGCGATGCGCCCGCTTCCGTCTCTGCACGCGGCAAAAACGCCCGCTTCCGACTTCACAAAGCTCAGCCCTGACAGAACCGTGCCATTCTGCGCCATATCCGCGATGCAGCATGTTCCGTCGCCGTGATCCGTGACGAGCGCAAGAAACGGCTGTCCGTTTTTGTCGTGCGGCATAGCATGAATCTGCGCTTCTTCCCCCGTCCGCTCATGGCGGCAGAGCGACGATACATCCGGCACTGTGACGCGCGTTTCTGCCCGTCCGCGGTCGTTCAGCTCGATCCATTCCTTACCCTGCGCGCCGCTCAGCACGCAGGTGACATGTCCGTCGTCATGCACATAGGGGCTTTCGATCTCCGTCCTGCCGTCGCGCGATGAGCAGAAGCTCCACAGGACGCTTCCGTCCGCGCCCAGCCGGAACAGCCAGCCGGTCTCGCCCTCCCGCGTGCGGATGCTCAGGTCGCCGTCGGAAGACGTCGTACTGCCCGCAACGAGAACGTCCTCGCCGATGGACACGATCTCCCGCAGGGTATCCCTGCCGCTTCCGCCGTAGCTGCGCAGCCATTCCTGCGCCATGGCGGACGGCGTCTGCATCACAATCCATGCCATCAGCGCGGCGGCAGCCCTTTTGCGCATGTTACGCTCTCCCCTTCACCATGGTCAGTGCGATTCTCTGTTTTTTCACGTCCACATCGACGACCCAGACCGTCACCACATCGCCCACACGGACAACCTCGCTCGGATGGCGGATGAATTTATCCGCCATGCGGGAAATGTGAACCAGTCCGTCCTGATGAACGCCGATATCCACGAACGCGCCGAAGTCAATGACATTGCGCACCGTTCCGGTCAGCTCCATGCCGGGCTTGAGATCTTCCATGCTGAGTACGTCCGTGCGCAGGACGGGCGCGGGCAGTTCGTCGCGCGGGTCGCGTCCGGGCTTTTCCAGCTCGGAGAGGATGTCGCGCAGGGTCATCTCGCCGATGTCCAGTTCACTTGCGAGTTTGGCTATGCCAACTTCTTCCGCTTTGGCGGCAATGCCGACGATGCCGCCGCGCTTGAGCGCCTGCGGCGTGTAGCCCAGCCGCTCCATCAGCGCCTTTGCCGCGGCGTAGCTTTCCGGATGAACCGCCGTCGCGTCCAGCGGGTTGCTTCCGTGGACGCGTAGGAATCCCGCACACTGTTCATATGCTTTCGGTCCGAGCTTGGGAACCTTCTTGAGCTGGGCGCGCGAGGTGATGCCGTTTTCATCGCGGTACGCCACGATGTTGTTCGCCAGCGTCTCGCCGATGCCCGCCACATGCGTCAGCAGCGACGCGGACGCCGTTTCCACATCCACGCCGACGCTCGACACACAGCTTTCGACCACGCCGGAGAGCGCGTTTTCCAGCTCCGCCTGTTTCAGATCATGCTGATACTGCCCGACGCCGATCGCCTTCGGGTCGATCTTGACCAGCTCGGCGAGCGGATCCTGCATGCGCCGCGCGATGGATACCGCGCTTCTGAGCGACACGTCGTATTCCGGAAATTCTTTCGCCGCCAGCTTGGACGCCGAATAAACGCTCGCGCCCGCTTCGCTGACGATGACATACGCCGCGCCCGGCGCTTCCGGCAGAAGCGACGCGATGAACTGCTCGCTCTCCCGGGACGCCGTGCCGTTGCCGATAGCGATAGCGGTTACGCCATGGCGGCGGATCATGCCCAAAATCTGTGCCTTCGCCTGCGCCTTTTTCGCTTCATGAATCGGCAGGGTGAAATAGCCCACGCCGGTTTCCAGCACTTTGCCGTTCTCGTCCACGACCGCCAGCTTGCAGCCCGTTCGGAAGCCCGGATCGACACCCAGCGTCACCTTTCCGCGGATCGGCGGCTGCATGAGCAGCTGATGCAGGTTGTCGCCAAAGACGCGGATCGCGCCCTCGTTCGCTTTGTCTGTCAACTCACTGCGGATCTCGCGCTCCAAAGACGGCTGAATGAGTCGGCTCCATGCGTCGTCCGCCGCCGCGCGAACGATGTCGCAGCAGGCGCTTCCCGGCTCAATGACCTCCCGACGAACGATCTGCTCGGCGCGCTCGTCGTCGCATTCGACGCTGACCTTCAGCCATTCCTCGCGTTCGCCGCGGTTGATGGCAAGAATGCGATGCCCCGCCGCTCGCAGAACCGGCTCACGGTAATCGGCATATTGCGCGTAGACGCTCTCACCCTCTTTGGCGGCTGCGCTGCGCAGCATGCCCGTCCGGCGATAGAACTCGCGGAGCTTCGCGCGAATCGACGCGTCGTCGCTGAACCGCTCCGCCAGAATATCCTGCGCAAGCTGCACGGCGGTTTGCGCGTCCGGCATGCCCTTCTCTTCGCTGACATACGCCTGCGCCAGCGCAAGCGGGTCAACCCCGCGCCGCTGAGCAAAAATATCGTCTGCCAGCGGCTCGACGCCTTTCTCCCGCGCGATCATCGCGCGTGTGCGGCGCTTGGGCTTATAGGGTCGGTATATGTCCTCCAGCTCGGAAAGCGTCACCGCCGCGGCAAGCTTTCTTTCAAGCTCGTCATTCATCTTTCCCTGTTCGGAAATGCTCGCCGTGATCTGCTCACGTCGCTTGTCCAGCCCGCGCAGATACTCCAGCCGCTCGCTGATCTCTCGGAGCTTCTGATCGTCCATCGCGCCGGTCATCTCCTTGCGGTATCGGGCAATGAAGGGGATGGTGTTGCCCTCGTCGATGAGCGAAACGATGCGCGAGATGATCGTCGGGTCGGTGGAAAATTCGTGGGATAATAAGGCGTTGATATCCATTCTATCGGAAATTCCTTTCCTGTCGTCCTCCGGATTTCTGCCCGTCATTCCATATTCAGGGCATTATCTCATATATTATACGACAGAACCGACAGAATGAGCAAGCCCTTAAAATGTCAA
>CAKTXP010000138.1 GCA_934631055.1 uncultured Clostridia bacterium
TCTCCACCGGCGTGAAGATTTGAGCAATATAGTTGATGACCGCGACCGCCGTGCCTGCCGACATGCCAAAGAATGTAAGCACCATCGGATTGCCCGACGCCGACAGCAGCATGACGGCAGCGACCACGACGGCATTCAGGATAAGGATAACCGGCGAATAGACCGCGTCGTAGAAGTTGGTCTTTTCCATCGCCTGATAGCTCTCGCCGATATATTCGTCATACCGCTGCTCCATATAGCCTTCCTTATGCAGACAGTGGATGGTGCGGATATTATGCAGCGTCTCCGGCACATGTCCGGACGCCCTGCCGACCGCTCTGCGGTTCTCGATCTGTGCCGCCAGCATGTTCCTCTGCACATGCCGCGTGAATACGAACAGAAACGGCAGAAGCACCAGCAGCACAACGGTCAGCCCCCGGTTCTGGAACCAGATGACCGCCAGGATGCTGATGATCTTGCAGGTGTCGGCAAACATGCTGATGATGCCGGAGGTAAACAGGTTCTCCACCGTATCGACATCGCCTACAAACCGCGACACCAGCGTACCCGGTTCCTGCCCGTTGACGTTGTCCGCCGTCAGGTGAATGAATTTATCCATCAGGCTGCTGCGCAGGGCATGCGTGATCTTTTGTCCAAAGACGGTCAGCAGCCCCTCGCGCGCCGACTCCATCAGTCCGGTCAGCGCCAGCATGCCGAAATAGAGCAGGATAAGCGCAAACGCCGTCTGCCGTCCCGCCGTGATGGTATCCACGATCCGCGCCAGCACCAGCGGCGGAATGAGCGCGGCGACGACCGCGCCGACCACCATCACGACGATGCCCAGCGACAAACCCTTCTGCGCTTTGACCGTATCCCGGATAACGCTCCTGACCTGCTTTTCACGCTTCATGTTCCGCACCTCCGTCCTGCGCATTCTCCGTCTGCGACGCAAACAGCTCTCTGTATTCCGGCACTTTGGCAAGCAGCTCTTCATGCGTGCCAGCCGTCGTCTTTCCGTCCTCCATCCAGATGACCTTATCCATCTTCGGGAAGAGGTACAGCCTGTGGGAGATGAGCAGCACGATATCCTCCCGCGTCTGTTCCCGCAAATGGGCAAAGACCTCTTTCTCCGTCGGCTTATCCAGCGCGGAGAACGGGTCGTCGAGGATCAAGACAGGTTTCTGATGGCAGAGCGTTCTTGCCAGCGCCAGCCGCTTTCCCTGTCCGCCGGAAAGGCGGACGCCGCCGCTGCCGACAAGGCTCTGCTCTCCGTCGTCCATCGCGGCGACTTCCCCATCCATGCAGACCATCTTCAGATAGTCCGCCGCGTCCTTCTTCTCGCCCATCAGGACGTTATTCTCGATGGTATCGTTGAACAGCTCCGGGTCATGTCCCAGATAGCCGATAATCTCCGTGCGCTCGTCCGGCTTCATCTGCCGCAGTTCTCTGCCGTCGATTCGGATGTTGCCTTCATACGGGTATTCACACAGGAACGCCTTGCCGAGCGTCGATTTGCCGCATGCCACAGGGCCCGTGATGCCGATGATCTGCCCCTTTTCCGCCGTGAAGGAGATATCGCTCAGCACGTTTTTTCCATCCGGATAGGCAAAGCTCAGATGCTTCACCTCCAGCTTGTCCGCCCTGCCCTCTGCGTCTGCGCGCTTCGCGGCGCTTTCCTGCGGCTTCTGCGCGAGCAGCGGCTTGATGCGGTTCCAGGAAACCTGCGCCTTATACACCGCGTTGAAGAGCTTCGCCACGCTGGAAGACTTGACCGACAGCTTGGTAAAGCAGGACAGGAACGTCGTGAACGCCGCGATCGTCCACGGCTGCCAGCCCGTTCCCAGCACATTCTTCTGACCGAAATACAGGATGAACAGCACGCCCGCCATGGAGATGATGCGGTAGATTGGCGGCATCGACGCATTCCAGATGTTGGCTTTTACCGCCGACTTCTCGTAGGCGGTCAGCTCCTCTTCATACGCTTCCTGCCGTTCCTGCTCGCATCCGAATACGCGATAGGTGATGGCATTCTGTGCTCTGTCCAGCGTCGCCGCGCTCAGCTTTCCGGACTGCTCCTTGTACGCCGCGCCCGCCTTCTGAAT
The DNA here is from genome assembly GCA_934631055.1 of uncultured Clostridia bacterium. Taxonomy (GTDB): domain Bacteria; phylum Bacillota; class Clostridia; order Christensenellales; family Aristaeellaceae; genus Ventricola. The sequence continues at coordinate 2,082 of CAKTXP010000138.1, forward strand.
CGTCTTTTTCATCTTTTCCGCCGTCATATAGGATATCGGCGGGAAAATCAAGCAAAGCAGCGCCAGCCGCCAGTCGTACCAGAGCAGCATGCCCGTATACGCCGCGAGTGCTACGCCGGCATCGAAGATCTCCGTCGTGAATTTGCGCATGCCCTCCACGCAGTCGTCCACGTCCAGAATGGCTTTGGTCATCACGCTGCCCTCGCCCTCTTCCCGAAGGCTCGCGCGGCTCTTGTGGACTAAACTGCTGTATAAGATCTGCTTCATCCGCCGGTTGACGTTGTTTGCAAACCGCCGTATATAGAAGCGCTTGATATATCGGGATATCTGTACGATGGCGATAACCGCCGTATAGCTTAGAACCAGCACCAGCATGTCGCTGAACTGCCCCAATCCTTTGAGGATATCGACCAGACAGCCCGTCATCTTTCCCTCGAACCACGGACCCGCCAGCAGACCAATATTATAGATGAGTCCGGATACCGTCACCGCCAGCAGAACCTTCCATTCCGCCTTGAAGTAGGAAAGGACTTTATCCGGCTGAAACCCTGCGGACTTCTTCACTTTGTTCATTCCGCGTTCCCCTCCTCCGTCTTTTCCCTGACCAGCCGGGCGATGTCCTCAAACCCAGCCTGTCTCTCTCTTTTGGAGCGCCAGTACAACGTATCAAGCGTTTTGCAGAACGCCGCTTTTTCTTCCTCCGGCAGCTCTTCCAGCAGCCACTCATAGAAGATCGTCTCGATCTGCGCCTTGGAGTTCTTCAGTTCCTCCGCCTTTTCCGTCGCGTAAAGCAGCTGACTGCGCCCATCCTCCGGATTCGGCTTGCGGATGAGATAGCCCTTGTTTTCCAAGTTCGCCACGCGCTTTGCCGCCGCGCCCTTGTCGATCTTCAGCGTTTCCCGCATGCTCGTCTGGGTCGCGCCCGGATGATGGCGGATAAAATGGATAACGTCGAACTCCGCCGTGCCGATTCCTTCCTCTTTCATCATCTGCACCGTGAATTTGCTGACTTCGCGGGCAATCTTGGTTATTTTCCGCTGTGTATCGTCCATAGGCCCACGCTCCCGTTTGATTCGTTTTCAAAATTAGTTGTACGTTCAACAATTTGGATGATAGCATGGTTAAATAGGGTTGTCAAGCCGGATGCTCATCCGTTTTCCAAACGGAAAAGCTCTAAAACCATACAAAAATAAATTCTGCACAAAATCCTTGTAGGGGCGCGCAGTGCGCGTCCGGATTTGCGCAGAATTTATTTTTTGCTCAATTATTTCCTTTTACTTTTCCGCCGACGCGCTCATGCCGATGCGCATCAGGTCGTTCTCTTCCAGTTCGAGCGTCACATCGTAGGACGAATCGCCGTTCCCGCTCGCGGAAGCGATCTTCGTTACGACGCCACGCAGGGGCTTGTCCTCGTATGCGTCCAGCGTAACGGTCATTGCGTCGCCGACCTGGATATCCGCAATGTCCTGCTCATCCACCGAGCAGACCAGCCGCATCGCGTCCTTCGGGCAGTACGTCGCCAGAACGGCATCCTTCGCCGCCTGCGTTCCGCTGCTCGCCGATACGCTCAGCAGCACGCCATCCTCCTGCATGTAGACGTTGCCGTCTCCGCCTTCCATATCGTCCAGCGCATCCGGCACGATATCAAACAGCACGTCGCCGCGGCTCACATGCTGCCCCGGCTCGACATGCGCCGCCAGCACATAGCCCTCCGCGCTGACCGCCTGCGGATCGACGCGTTCCACCTTGCCGCTGCCGATGCAGCTGGAGCTGGAATGGTTGCTGCTGCGATAGACCTTGATGTTCTCGCCGATGCGGATATCGGTCTGATCCGTCACCTCCAGCGTGTAGCTTCTGCCGCTCACGCTGATGACGCGCGCCTCGCCGACGCGGTCGCTGCTGCTGGTCGAGCGGATATAGACATGCTCGCCGACGTGGACGATCTTATTCTCATTTTTGTCGTCGCCGTTCGTCGTGCTGCATTCCGCGTGATAAAGCACATCGTCTTCGATATACGCCAGCGCGCCGTAACGCTCGCTGACAGAAGCGGCGCTGTCGCCGCCCTGAGCGAATACCGCGGTCACTGTGCCGTCAAAATCGGCATAGACCTTCTGCGTTTTCAGCGCAAAGAGCGTGTCGCCCGCCTGCATTTCGTCGCCGACCTGCGCGGTATAGTCGCCGACCACGCCGCTGTACGGCGCAAGGATGGTCTTTGTTTCGCCCGCTTTGATATTGCCGTCTATCTTCGTGCCTTCCGCGGCGGCGTTCCCGATGCTCAGCGCCGCCAGCGCTGCCAGCAGCGCCATGCTGATCTTCTTCATAAAAGGTACTTCCTTTCTGTGATTAAAGCGTTACGTTGGGAGTTGCGTTGGGCTGCCGCCCAAACCCGCTTGGGGCTGCCGCCCCAAACCCTGCCTGGGGACCAGTCCCCAGACCCCATCTTCGCTTCGCGCCGGTTTTAATCAACTTGGAATACGACGCGCATGCGCGTCGTCCAGTAAAAACGATTTAAGCCGCCGCGAAGCGAATCGGGAAGTCCAGGAACCTCAGGTTCCTGGTGGGGTTTGGGGCAAAGCCCCAATCGTTTTTTTCCCCCCGTCCTTACATGCTCCTCAGGGCGTCGATCGGGTTCAGCCTGCTCGCTTTGCGCGCAGGCACCCAGCCGAAGATGATGCCGACCGCGGCGGAGAAACCGACGCCCAGCCAAATGGCAAACGTGTTCAGCGAGAACGTGATGTCCGTGTTTATGCAGATCGCCAGCGATACGCCTAAGCCTACCCCAACGCCGATGACGCCGCCTAAAAGCGACAGGATGATGGCTTCGATCAGGAACTGCATCTGAATCTGCCCCGGCTCCGCGCCGAGCGCCTTGCGCAGACCGATCTCCGTCGTGCGCTCGGTGACCGTAACGAGCATCATGTTCATGATGCCAATGCCGCCGACGACCAGCGCGATGGACGCGATGCCGACCAGCAGCGAGGTCATCATGGACGTCATCAGGTTCATCGCGTCCGTCATGGACTTCATGTTGATGACAGTATAGGTATTGTCTTTGTAATTGAATATCTCATCCAGCGCGGCCTCCAGCTCATCGACCGCGTCGTCCGTGTCGTCCGGATCGGTCACATAAACCTCTACCGCGCTCACCGTAGACGTACCGAGCATCTTCTTTGCGGAGGTATACGGCACATAGACCGTGCCGTCCGTATCGCCGCCCATCAAGATCTGAGAATACAGGCTCGAATTTTCGTCCTCGTCGATCATGCCGACAACGGTATACTCAAATCCATCCAGATAGAGCGTCTGTCCCATCGGGTCTTCGCCAAAGAAGAGCGCCCTTGCCGCGTCGCCGTCCAACAGGCAGACGCGCGCATTCTGCGCCACGTCGATGGCGTCAATGGCTCTGCCTCGTCCGAGCAGGTCGGGGTTATGACGAAAGTATTCGTCGTTGTTGCCGTTCACACTGATGGCGTCCGACCATGTGTCGCCATGTTTGGCGGTCACGGTCGCGCTCAGCGACGGCGAAATGCCCGCGACGTGTTCGCAGTCGAGTATCGCCTGCAAATCGTCGTCGTTCAGTCCGTGCTTGATTGCCGTACCCATTACGGAAACGCGCAGCGTACCCAAGCCCATCGCGTCGAACTGCGCGTTCATCGTGTCCGTCGCGCCCTGTACGACCGTCATCAGCGCGATGATGGCGGCGACGCCGATGATAATGCCCAGCGTCGTCAGGAAGGTGCGCATCTTGTTGCCCGTGATGTTGGAGACCGACATGCTGACGCTCTCGGCAAACATGTCCCACTTCTGCTTAATCATAGGCGCTCACCCCCTCGGAAAGCACGCCGTCCAGAATGTTGACGATGTGGCTGGCATGGCGCGCAATCTTGAGGTCGTGGGTGATCATGATGATCGTCCTGCCCTCGTCGTTCAGCTCGCGGAAGAGCTGCATGACCTGTTCGCCCGTCGTCTGGTCGAGCGCGCCGGTCGGCTCGTCCGCCAGCAGGAGCGTCGGGTTGGTCGCCAGCGCGCGGGCAATCGCCACGCGCTGCTGCTGTCCGCCGGAAAGCTGGTTCTGATAGTGGTGCATCCTGTCTTTCAGCCCAACGCGCACGAGCATCTCTTCCGCGCGTTCTGTCCTCTCTCTGGGCGAAACGCCCGCGTAGATGAGCGGAAGCTCCACGTTTTTGAGCGCATCCAGTCGGGGCAGGAGCTGGAACTGCTGAAAGATGAACCCAATCTCTTTGCTGCGGATATGCGCAAGCTGTTTTTCGTCAAGGTCGCGTATCGTGCGCCCATGCAGGATATACTCGCCGGAAGTCGGCGTATCCAGACAGCCGATGATGTTCATCAGCGTGGATTT
>CAKTXP010000139.1 GCA_934631055.1 uncultured Clostridia bacterium
CGGAGAGGGCTGAAGGAGGATGACTACGGCTTCCTCGTTTTGGGGATAGCATGCCCCTGCGTTTTATGCTATAATCAATCAAATAGGAAAAGCGAGGGGGAAGGCGCGGTGTGTCGGGTCAGCGTGATCGTTCCGGTCTATCAGGTCGAGCAATATCTGGCAAAATGTCTGGACAGCATCCTGGCGCAGACGTTTGCGGATTTTGAACTTATTCTTGTGGACGACGGAACGCGGGACGATTGTCCAAGAATCATGGATGAATATGCCGCGAAAGACGCGCGCATCCGCCTTGTCCACAAGGAGAACGGCGGCTTATCCTCCGCGCGCAACGCCGGTCTGGATATTGCGCGAGGGGAATACATCGCGTTCGTCGATTCGGACGACACGGTTGAGCCGACCCTGCTCGCCGACGCGGTGCGGGCGGCGGACGGATCGCATGCCGAGCTGGTCATCTACAATTATCGGCTGGTGACGGAAAAAGGCGTGCAGGGCGCCTATCTGCCGATGAAGGATGAGGTTATCGACCTTGACCGATTGGGGCTGGACAACTATTTTTACCGCTACTGGATGCCCTATATACATGGTCAGGAAGCGTGGTGCCGCCTGTATCGGCGGGATATCATTGAGCAGAATCGGCTGCGCTATGCGCCCAATGACGAAGTCTTTGCGGAAGACACGCTCTTTTCGGCGATGTATCTGATGCACGTCCGCACGATCGCGGCGCTGGCAAAGCCCTATGTCAATTATTTACAGCGCGGTGATTCGCTGATGGGTATGCGCAAGCCGAAACTCTGCGCGCGGCTCATCAACCTGAGCGTCCGCCTGACGCAGTATGTTTCCCAATGCGGAAAGGAAAAAGCGCTGAAAAACGTCCTGCCGGTGCTTTGCTATGACAAGCTCATCTGCAAGGGCATCCGGCTTGACCCGAGCATAGACGACGTGTACAGAGCAATGACGAAAGCGGGGCAGGACGCGACGCTTTGCGCGCTGCTCAGGGCGCTCATCTCGCCCATGTCGCTGCTGATGTATACGATCAAGACGGGCAAGGGCATCCGCACGCAGATCCGCGCAAGGGTGTTTGCCGCGCGATGGCTCCGCGGGGATGTCCGCGGGGCGGCGGCGCTCGTTCAGGGGCGGGAGGAACAGACGTGAAGATCAGCGTGATCCTGCCGTGCTATAATGCGGCGCGGTATCTGGGAGAATGCCTGAATTCGCTGCTGGCGCAGACGATGGGCGATTTTGAAGCGCTGCTCGTGGACGACGGCTCGACGGATGACACGCTCGCCGTGGCGCGGGAGTACGCGGCGAAAGATGCGCGGATACGGGTCATCCATCAGGAAAACGCGGGCGTCAGCGCCGCACGGAATCGTGCGCTCGAACAGGCGAAGGGCGAATGGGCGACGTTCGTGGACGGCGACGACGCGCTTCCCGAAAACGCGTTTGAAACGCTGCTCTCCGGCGCGGGAGAGCGGGTGGATATGGTCGTCTGTCCGCATGAAACGTTTGATGAAACAGGGCATACGGAGGTCGTCTTTCCCGAAACGCGCTGGATGAAAAAGACGGGCGATGCGCGGCGGCATGCGGCGGCGCTTCGCTTAATCGAGGGCGACTGTGTGCTGAACATCATGTGCGGCAAGCTCATCCGGATGGAGATGATCCGCCGCGAAGGGCTTGCGCTGAATGCTTCCGTCTGGATGGCGGAGGATGCGCTGTTCAATCTGGAAGCGGTGCTTTGCGCGCGGGAGATCGCCTATGTCAACCGCGTGGCGTATCGCTACCGGCTGCATGCGGATTCGGCGACTGGCAGCCGCAGGGACGGAGAATGGCAGGCGCATCTGCCGTGGCTGCTGGCGATGCGGGATATGCTGCTCCGACGCGGCGCGATGGAAGCATACTACGCGCCGTATTTTAACAGCGTAGTCCTCAGGCTGTATAAGGACGGCGGTATCGGCGGCGTCGTGAGCGAGTTTGAAAAGAAAGCCGCGCCCGTCCTTGATATCCATGAGCTGGATGAAGGAAAGATGACCCGTCAGGGGCGCACACTGCTTGCGCTTCTGAAACGGGGAACGTATCCGCGCGTATACCCGTTTCTTGCTGCCGGACAGATCGTCAGAAGAAAATGGGATGAAGCGGCGTTCGCTCTGCGCGCCGGAAGGGAGAGACCGCAATGATCTCGGTTGTCATGCCGTGTTACAACTGCGAAAAAGCGCTTGACCGCGCGATAACGAGCCTGTGCGCGCAGACGGCGGAGGATTGGGAACTGATCGCGGTGGACGACGGCTCGACGGATAGAACGGGAGCGGCGCTGGACGCATGGGCGGGAAAAGATACGCGCATTCAGGTTCTCCATCAGGCAAACGGAGGCGTATCCCGCGCGCGGAACGCGGGCATCGCGGCGGCAAAAGGCGAATGGCTGGCGTTTCTGGATGCGGACGACGAACTGCCGGAGGACGCGCTTGAAACGCTGCTGGCGCTGTATACCGGAAAAGAGGATATCCTCTGCGGTGCGTATACGATGCGCTGCATGGACGAAGGCGGGCGGGAAGAGCCGCTTGCCTGCCGCGACGGGAACAGGCAGACCGTAATGGAAAGCCTGGTGCGCACGGACAGCGCGCTCAATCCGGTCTACGCCAAGCTTTACCGGCGAAAGCTGATTCAGGAAAAGAAGCTGTTCCTGCCGGTCGACGTGAAGATCGGCGAGGACGTGCTGTTCAACCTGCGGGCGTTCGACGCGGCGCAGGCGTGGCGGATGACGGAGAAAAGCGTCTATTTTTACGATTACGGCGGGGATTCCGCGATGACCCGCGCCAATCGGAACGTATACGAAAGCGCGAAGCCGATGCTGGACGGCATCACGGCGTTTATCCGCAGGAAGGATATGCAGACCGCCCTTTTCCGCGCGCATATCGATATCTATCTGCGCACGCTGCGCAAGGATCGCGGGCGATGGCGGGCGGCGCTCGCTTTTGACCGCGGCGTGGCCGCGCGCGTCACGGACGGCGTGGACAAAAACGCTCTCAGCGGCAGGGAGCGGCTTTATTATACGGCATTGCGGCTGTGTCCGCCGCTGTCCGTGCTTTTGCCGTAAGGGGAGGAAATACCGATGATAAGCGAATACGATATCAGCGTCATTGTACCCTGTTATAACGCGACGCGCTATTTGAGCGTCTGTCTGGAAAGCCTGAAAGCCCAGCGCGCGCCGAAGATCGAGATGATCTTCATCGACGATGGCTCGACGGATTCGACCGGCGCAATGCTCGACGCGTTTGCGCGGACGGAACCGAGGGCAAAGGTCATCCATGTGCGCAACGAGGGCGTTTCCGCCGCGCGCAATCGGGGCATCGCGCTGGCAAAGGGGCGCTACATCGCCTTCATGGACGCGGACGACGCGCTGGAGGAGAATGCGCTGTCCATCCTGTTTCAGGCGGCTGTGCGCACGGGCGCGCAGATCACGTCCGCGAACCACACGCTCTTTGACATGGAAAAGAACTGCCGCGTGCCGGTGAAGATTGAGCCGGTCGTGCCGCAGGCGTCGGAGATCGTGCGGGAGATTATCCATATGCACCGCATTTATAACAACCTCTGGAACAAGCTCTATACCCGCGAGCTGTTTGCGGACGGGCTGAAGCTGGACGAAAACGTGCGCATCGGCGAGGACGCGCTGCTCAACCTTCAGCTCTATCTGCACGCCAAGAGCGTGGCGCATATTCCGGATCATACCTATGTTTACCGAGTGCATGAGAGTTCCGCGATGGCGAATATGGGCATGTACAGTCAGGCACATCAGCCGATGCTGCGCAGCATGAGCGCCATCCTGACCCGCGAGGGCGTGAAAGAGGTCTATTTCCGCGATTTCCTGCAAAGCTGCATTTGGGTGGACGAAAAGGAAAAGGGCATCATGGCGTGCATGCGGAAGTTCAACGCGGATATCCGCCCGCTTGTGATGGAGAACATCGACCCGACGAAGATATCCGAGCGGGACAGGTGGGTCTATAAAGCTGTCGTCGGGGGATATTTCCCGCAGGCGTACATCCTGCTGCGCGTGCGCGAAAAACTGACACGAAAGAAATGGGGGATTCGGCGATGAGCAGCGTATTGCTGTATAACCATTCCGGATGCGAGAACCGCGGATGCGAAGCCATCGTCCGTTCGACGAGCGCGCTGTTTCATGCCGCGGGGGCGAAGGTCATGCTGTCTTCCAAACAGGTCGAATACGACAGACAGCTGAATCTGCCGGATGTTGCGCGGGTGGATTCGTGCGTCATTTCGCCGTACAGCGTGAGCCGCTTCGTCAATTCCATCGGCTTTCGGCTCGGCATGCCGCGCGAGCATGAAGTGGCAAGGCGGTATTCGCCGGTCATCCGCGACGGGAAAGCCTGCGACGTAAGCCTGTCCATCGGCGGAGACACCTATTGCTATGCGCCGCAGGAGCATATGACCGTCATCAACGACCGGCTGGCGAAGGCGGGCAGACCGCTCGTGCTTTGGGGCTGTTCGGTCGATCCGGAAAGGCTGGAGGGCGGCTGTCTGCGCGATCTGAAACGATACGACCTCATCGTCGCAAGGGAATCCATCACAGAGAGCGCGATGCGTGCGGCGGGGCTGAATGTCAGGCGCTGGTGCGATCCGGCGTTCACGATGGGCTGGGAGGAACTGCCGCTTCCGCAGGGATGGCGCGGGGGAAAGACGGTCGGGCTGAACGTCAGCCCCCTTGTGCTGAACTGCACGAAGGATAAAAGCGCGGCGCTGGATGCGTTCGCCGCGCTGGTCCGCCACATCCTGCAAACGAGCGACAACGCCGTCGCGCTCATTCCGCATGTGACTTGGGCGCATGACAACGACATGGACGCGCTGAGCGCCATCAAAGCGCGCTTTGCGGAAGAAGAGCGGGTGTTTATCCTGCCGGGGACGCTGAACGCGCTGCAATATAAGGGTTACGTCAAGCGTCTGCGCGCGCTGGTGACGGCGCGGACGCATGTATCCATCGCGGCATACTCGACGGCTGTGCCGACGCTGGTCATCGGTTATTCGGTCAAGGCGCGGGGTATTGCGCGCGACCTGTTTGGAAACGAGCAGGGGCATCTCATCCCCGCGCAGGAGCTTTCCGGAGAACGCGAGCTGATCGCAGCGTATGACGCGATGCTCGCGCGGGAGAGAGAAGAGCGGGCGCACCTGCGGGCGGTTCTGCCGGAGTATACGGCGGGCGGCGAACGCATGATTGCCGATATTCTTGCGCTGGGAGGAAAGAGCCGATGAGGACGACAGTCAGGCAGGAGGCGGCGTCATGCACGGGCTGCGGCGCATGCGTGAGCATCTGCCCGAAGCAGGCGATTACCATGCGCGCGGACGGCGAAGGCTTCCTCTATCCCGTTGTGGACGGGGAAAAATGCGTCGAGTGCAGCCTCTGCGAAAAGCGCTGTCCGGCAGGAAAAGACGTACCGGAAAAGCATGCAAAGATACTCGGCGCACAGGCAGAGGACGCGGAGCTTCGGAAGGTCTCTTCCTCCGGCGGCGTGTTCACGCTGCTGGCGAGAGATACGCTGGCAAAGGGCGGCGTGGTCTTTGGCGCGGCGTTTGACGAAAACCTGCGTGTGGAGCATGTCGGCGCGCTGGATGAGACGGAGCTTGCCGGCATGCGCGGGTCAAAGTATGTGCAGAGCGACGCGACGGACGCGATTCAAAACGCGGTTTCGCTGCTTGGACGGGATATCCCTGTTTTGTTTTCCGGCGCGCCTTGTCAGATCAACGGTCTGCTGGCGGCGCTGGGCAGGCAGAAAACGGACAAACTGCTGACGGTCGATTTCGTCTGCCACGGCGTGCCGTCTCCGGGCGTATTTGCCAGCTATATCAGGGAGTTGGAGAAGGCGCATGGCTGCCGCGCGACGGGTTATGCCTTCCGCGACAAGCGGCTCGGATGGAAGAATTTTTCCGCTGTCGCGACGTTTGAGGATGGCACGGAACACACCGGAACGCAGGTAGACGAACCGTTCCTGTATGGCTTTTTGCAGAATCTCTATCTCAGACCGGCGTGCCACGTCTGCACGCAGCTGCGCGGTGAGCGCCATCCGGCGGATATCACCATCGCCGACCTGTGGGGCGCGGAAAAGCTCTGTCCGGAGAAAGACGACGACACGGGGCTTTCCCTCGTGATGGCGAACACGCAGAAGGGCAGGCAGGCGCTGGAAGCGCTGGGCGCGAAGCTTGAGACTTTCCCGCTGGGCGGGCTTGAGGAGATGGCGAGGGGCAATCCCGGTCTGCTTGCGCCTGCAAAGCCGCATGAAAAGCGGGCGGCGTTCTTCAAGCGATACAGGACGCATGGCTTTGAGAGCCGCCGCGTGATGAAGCTGCTGCGCGGAAAGAGCCGGTTTGAACGCGCGCTCCGCCGCGCGGCGCATCTGCCTGTGGGGCTGGCTAAAAGGATTTTGAAGAAGTGACGG
>CAKTXP010000140.1 GCA_934631055.1 uncultured Clostridia bacterium
TTCAGCGTGATGGAAATCGGAAATCGTAAGAAACGCTTACGTTTCTATACGAGTTTCCCGGACTGAAATCCCTCAGGCAGGTCTGGGATTGGAGTCACGCGCCCGCTGTGCGGGATTCAGCGTGACGGAAATCGGAAATCGCAAGAAACGCTTGCGTTTCTATGCGAGTTTCCCGGATCGGCAGCCCAGCGTCCCCCACCACCGGAGGTCTGCATGAATACACGCCACGCTCAGCTCGTCCTCGCCATCGTTCGCGAGGGAAGCTTTACCGCCGCAGCCAAGTCGCTGTTTATCACCCAGCCGACGCTTTCCCATCAGATCCGCCAGATCGAGGAACAGCTCGGCGCGTCCATTTTTGTCCGCAGTAAGACCGCCATCGAATTGACGCCTGCCGGACAGGTCTATGTTCAGGCTGCGCGCCGCATCCTGCAAATCGAAACGCAGATGAACGAATCCCTCTCCGCGCTCAGCGGCACGTCGGAAGGCACGCTCCATCTCGGTCTGCCCTATCAGCGCGCGGATGAGCTTCTGCCGCAGGTGCTTGCGGATTTTTATAACCTGTATCCGCACGTCCGCATCGAAGCCGTTACCGCGCCCCGTCAGGATCTGGAACGCATGCTGCTGGGCGGCGAACTCGATATGGCGCTGATATCCGGCGAAGCGGAAAATACGCGGCTGGATTACCAACTCATCGCCTCGGACGAAGTCGTCCTTCTGGCAGGCAAAAAAACCTCTCTCGCCCAGCGCATCCCCTCCGGCTCGACGGTCAGCCTGCGCGAATGCCTCGGCGAGCGGTTCGTCCTGCCCGCCGACAGCCTGCTTTTCAGCCGCACCTATGACGAACTCATCGCTCAAGCCGGTCTGACGCCGGACATCGTCTGCCGGACGGACGATTCCCAGTGCGCCAAACGCATCTGCGCCGCCTGCTCGCTGGTCATGCTCTGCCCGTTTATCACCCTGCTCAGCGATACGCCCGCCATGCAGCAGCTTGCCCATTACCGTCTGAATGGCTCGAGCTTCACCCCGCTGTATATGGCGCATCCCAAGGATATGCCGCTGACGCCCTATGCGCAGACGCTCTATACGATGATGAGCAACCGTTTCCGCTCGATGACCGCTTACCGCGCGTAATCAGCCCAGCGCAACGTCAAGCATCATCATCAGGGCGAACCCCAGCGCAAAGCCGATTGTGCCGATATTGGAATGCGTGCCTGCCGCCGATTCGGGGATCAATTCTTCGACAACGACGTAGATCATTGCGCCTGCCGCAAACGACAGCAAAATCGGCAGCACCGGCGTCAGCATCCGCGAGAGCAGGATGGTCAGTACTGCGGCGGCTGGTTCGACCGCGCCGGACAGCGTACCGTATATGAATGCGCGGGTCGTACTCATCCCCTCCGCGCGCAGGGGCAGCGAAATGATTGCGCCTTCCGGAAAATTCTGTATCGCGATGCCTAGCGAAAGCGTCAGCGCGCCTGCGGCCGTCACCGCCGCGTTCTCCGCCAGCACGCCCGCAAAGATGACGCCGACCGCCATGCCCTCCGGAATGTTATGAATGGTCACGGCAAGCACCATCATGGTTGCCTTGCCCAGCGAGCAGTGCGGTCCCTCTGGTTCGTCGCTGCCCGTATGCAGATGCGGAACGAGCCTGTCAAGCAGCAGCAGGAAGGCAATGCCCAGCAGAAAGCCGCCGACCGCCGGCGCAAACGCCAGCCGTCCCATATCCTCGCATTGTTCCATCGCGGGAATAAGCAGCGACCAGACGGACGCCGCAACCATCACGCCGGATGCGAAGCCGAGCAGCGCCTTATTGAGCCGCTCGCCAAAATTCTTTTTGAGTACAAACACACAGGCTGCGCCGAGCGTCGTTCCCAGAAACGGGATCAGCAGCCCGACGACCGTAGAAGCAATCATCTTTTTTCCTCCTTGTGCGACGGATGGGTTTGTGTGGGGCTGCCGCCCCAGCCTGCTTGGGGCCATTGTCCCCAAACCCCTTCTCCGCTTCGCGCTCATGATTTCATATGTTAGTATATGCTAACTAAATAGTTCTGTCAAGATGCAAAAAAACGCCGACAGACCCGAACAGATCCATCGGCGCTTTTTCATGCCTGATTATACTCTCTGGTGGATGCCCGAAAGCACTTCTTCGCCGTTTACGAAAACAGCCTTCGTCTGGCACTGGATATCCTTGAGTGGGTTGCCCTTAAAGATGGCAATGTCCGCATCCTTGCCCGCTTCCAGCGAACCGACGCGGTCGCTGATGCCAATGACATGCGCCGGATTGATGGTGATAGCGCGCCATGCGGATTCCTCCTTCATACCCGCCTTGACCGCCAAGCCCGCGCACAGCGGCAGATAGTACAGCGGAATGACCGGCGCATCCGTGATAATGCAGACCTCCAACCCTGCCTTATCCAGAATGCCCGCCGTCGCAAAGCTCTTTTCCTTGAGTTCCTGCTTGGACTTCGAGCCGAGCGACGGACCGACCAGCACCGGCTTGCCCGCCTTGACCAGCTGATCCACAATCAGATGACCTTCGGTCACATGATCCAGCGTGATATTCAGGTCAAACTCCTTGGCAATGCGGATCGCGGTCAGGATATCGTCCGCGCGATGCGCATGCGCCTTGAGCGGAATCTCCTTGCGGATGACCGGCAGGAGCGCTTCAAGCTGCATATCAAACGGACGCTTCTTGCTCGGATCTTTTTCGGCTTCTTCGATCTCTTCGGCGTAGCGCTTCGCCTTGAACAGCTGCTCACGCAGAAGCGCGGCGACCGCCATGCGCGTGACCGGCTCCTTCTTGCCATTCTGACCATAGCAGCCCTTCGGGTTTTCGCCGAAAGCAATCTTCATCGCAACCGGATACTTGACGATCATGTCGTCCACGCAGTCGCCGTAGAGCTTCATCGCAACAAAGCTGCCGCCCAGCACGTTCGCCGAGCCGGGACCCGTGATCGCGGTCGTCACGCCGCCGCCCAGCGCATTGTCAAACGCTTCGTCGCGCGGATTGATGCCGTCAATAGCGCGCATCTCCGGCGTCACAGGGCTTGAATACTCGTTCGTATCGTTGCCCTCCCAACGGCTTGCCTCTTCGTCCACGCCGATATGGCAGTGCGCGTCAATGAAGCCCGGCGTGACCATGCAGCCAGTCGCGTCATAGACCTGTGTTCCCTCCGGAACATCGAGGTTCTGCCCGACGGCGACAATCTTTCCGCCGTCAATCAGCACCTGTCCGTTTTCAATATCGCCTCCGGTGATCGTCTTGATCAAACCGCCCTGAATCAGAATCATGGGGTGTCATCTCCTTTTGTTTATGCCGAAGCGCATCTCTGCCGCTTTCGGAAAATCATGGTATAAATATTTTCAATTCGTCAACATCCACCGGTATTCCTGCCTGCATCTGTTCTTTTCACGCTCAACTGATTATGCGTGAATTTCTTTCGCCATCTGCTCGATTTCCATGCGGTTCTTTTCACTCATGGCGGAACGAATTGTCACCTGAGTATCCAGAATCGTCATGTTCTTCATGCCTTCCATTGCCGTGCGCATCTGCTTGGCTGCCATCGGCGCCCACGTTCCGTTTTCCACAAGCGCAACCTTGCGCCCCTGCAAGCCCTTAAGCTTCAGCGCCGAGAGGAACGCTTCCATCGCCGGCGCATACGCCCCGTCATAGGTATTCGCGCAAAGCACCATCCGATCAAAGCGGAACGCGGCGCTGACCGCATAGCTCTTATGAACGCGGTTCAGGTCAATCAGTTCGACCTTTTCGCCCAGCGCTTCAAGGCATTTCGCCATATACTTCGCCGCTTCAGCCGTGTGCCCATGGAAGCTGGCAAACGCGACCAGCACGCCCTTTTCCTCCGGCTTCCACGCTGCCCAATGTCCATACAGGTCGAGCGCGCGGGCAAGCGCTTCGCCGCTGAGCTGCGGACCATGCAGCGGACAGACGGACACGATATCCAGCGCCGACGCCTTTTTGAGAAGCCCCTGCACCTGTACGCCGTATTTGCCGACGATATTCGTATAATAGCGGCGCGCCTCATCCGCCCAGTCCGGCGTATATGTCAAGCCGCCGAAATTGCCGAATCCATCCGCGGAGAACAGCACCTTTTCTTTCTCCTCGTACTCGACCATGACTTCGGGCCAATGCACCATCGGCGCCATCACAAAATGCAGCGTATGCGCGCCGAGTTCCAGCGTACCGCCCTCGGCGACCACCTTGCGCGGCAGGGTGATCGGCTCTTCCGCGGCAAACTGGTCGAGGAACGCAAACGCCTTCGCGTTGCTGACCAGCGTCATCTCCGGATGACGGCGGCAGAGCGCGCCGACCGTTCCCGCGTGATCCGGCTCCAAATGGGAGATGACCAGATAGTCAAGCTTCCGCCCGGCAAGCTTTTCGTCAAGCCCCGCGAGCCATTCCTCCTGCTTGCGCGCATCGACCGTATCGAGCAGGCAGAGCTTTTCGTCTTCGATGAGATAGCTGTTGTAGCTGACGCCCTGCGGCACGGGATACTGTCCCTCAAACAGGTCGATATCTTCATCCATCACGCTCATGCGGGTGATGCCTTCCGCCATTTTATCCATAAACATGGTTGTTTTCCTTCCTTTCTCTTTTCTCACGAAAAAGCGTATTTTTTCGCGAAAACTGATGTATATATACGATATTTCGCCCCTATTTCCTGCAAATCAGCCGCTAATTTTTCTTTATAAACGTGTATTAACACTCGTCAGACGTTCTTTTATGGCTTCTTGACGGTGTGCATTCTTGACGCTTTCCGCACCGTGAAGGATAATATATCCATCAATTTTGCATCGCCGTCGGGCGTTCATGCAAGAGCAAAGGAGAATGATTCATATGCTTGCGACTTGGATTCTCTGTATCTTCTTCATCCTCATCGCGCCCTATCTGCTGCTGGAAGCCGGCGTTCTGCGCGCGCGCAAATGTGCCGAACTGGGCGCGCCGCGCGGCTATCGCTCTGAGCTGGCGCGTTCCTCTCAGGCGGCGTGGACTTATGCGCAGAAGGTTTGCAGCACGCGCTATATCCTCGGCGGCATCATCATGGCGATTGCAGCGCTGGCGATTATCTGCGTCGTTCCCGTCGATACCATCAGCAGCCTGTATATCTTCACGGCGATCATCGCGCTGTTTGAGATCGTCGCTTTCCTCTGCCTGATGGCTTCTGTTGAAAGCAGTCTGCGGAAGCGTTTCGCTTCCAAGCAGGTTGCCTGATATTTTCTTCATTCCTTTCTCCAAACAGCAAAAGGGTGTTCGCGACGCCCTCTCCATCCTTCGGACATCTCCCACAGAGGGAGAGCTGTCACGAAGTGACTGGGAGGGCATCGCAAAACACCCTTTTGTTGTTTATTCCACTTTTCCCTCCAGCATATATGCCGCGAGGGTCTTTTCCAATTCATCCATTTCCGTGATCGCGTTGACCCGCACACGGAGCCGCGCCGCGTCGCGCATTCCGCGCACATAGCAGACGATATGCCGCCGCATCTCCCGAACGGCAACGGCTTCCCCCTTGAGCTGAGCCAGCATATGCAGATGGCGCGTCAGCACGGCAAGCTTTTCCTCGTTCTCCGGCTCATGGATGGGTCTGCCTGCCATCGCGTCGCGAATCTGTGCAAAGATCCACGGATTTCCCTGCGCCGCGCGTCCGACTGCCACGCCATCGCATCCTGTTTCTTCCCGCATGCGGAGCGCATCCTGCCAGCAGGCGATATCTCCGTTGCCGACGACCGGTATGCTTACCCGCCGCTTGAGCTTGGCGATCGCCTTCCAATCCGCGTGTCCCTCATAGAACTGGCTGCGCGTTCGGGCGTGCAGGGTAATCATCTGTGCGCCACTCTCCTGCGCAAGCTGTCCCAGCAGCAGATAGGTTTCACTGCCTTCTTCAAAGCCGAGCCGCATTTTGACCGTCACCGGCACATGGGACGCTTTTGCGACCGCCGCAATGAGTTCCGCCGCGCGAACCGGTTCTTTCATCAGCGCGCTTCCCTCTCCGTTGCCGACGATTTTCGGCACAGGGCAGCCCATGTTGATATCCAGCAGCGCATAGCGCCCATCGGCGGTCAATTCCTCCGCTGCGCGCGCCATGACGTCCGGCTCATGTCCAAACAATTGGAGAGCGACCGCGCCCTTTTCGCTCTCATCAACGCTGAGCAGCTCCCGCGCCGCGCGGTTATCCTTTGGCGAAAGCAGGTAGCCCTTCGCGCTCACCATCTCGCTGACCGCCATCGGGCAGCCCATCTCATGGCAAAGTACGCGAAACGGCATATCCGTCACGCCCGCCATCGGCGCAAGCATTGCGCCCTGTTGCAAAAAATCGAAATTCATACGTTCCTTTTTTAAGGGAAACGGTTGGGGCTTTGCCCCAAACCCCAGCAGGGAACGTTGTTCCCTGCACCCTTTCTCCGCTTCGC
>CAKTXP010000141.1 GCA_934631055.1 uncultured Clostridia bacterium
ATATCCGAACTCATCACGCTGTCGCCGCGCTCGAGCGCAACGACGCCCGTGCGCACCAGTTCCAGAATGCCGTAATCCTCCAGCAGCCGCAGCATCGCGGTCACCTTGTCGTTGTCGCCGGTGATTTCCAAGATCATCGAGGATTTCGTCACATCCAGCACCTTCGCCTTGAAGATATCGACCAGCCGCATCAGCCCTTCGCGCTCCTTGACGTCCGCTGCGACCTTGACCAGCAGCAGCTGACGCTCTACGTCGTTCCGGTTGCTGAGTACCTGCACCTTCTGCACGCAGATGAGCTTGTAGAGCTGCTGAACGAGCTGCTCGATATGCGCGTCGTCGCCGAGGACGACGATGGTGATGCGGGAAACTTCGCCGTCCTGCGTCGGCCCGACCGCCAGACTCTCGATATTGAAGCCGCGTCGGGAGAACAGACCGGATACGCGGGAAAGCACGCCCGGCTCGTTGGAGACCAGCACGCCGACGGTATAGCGGCGCAGGTTTTCGGGATTCATCATCATAAGCCGCTCACCTCCGTCAATTCAGGCAGAACGAGTCGATCGGGGAACCGGGGGCAACCATCGGCGCGACCATCTCGTCGATATCCAGCATACATTCGATGATGCACGGTTTCTTTTCTTCAAACGCCTTTTTGAACGCCGCCGCAAACTTCTCTACCGTGTCCACGCGCGTGCCTTCAAGCCCGTAGGCGTCGGCAAGCTTCATGAAATCCGGTCCGCGGTCGAGCGTCGTCTGGCTGTACCGATGCCCAAAGAAGAGCGTCTGCCACTGGCGAACCATGCCCAGCGTGCCGTTGTTGAAGATGACGATGATGACCGGAATGCCGTAATAGCCGATGGTCGAAAGCTCGGTCAGGTTCATGCGGAAGGAGCCGTCGCCTGTGACCAGCGCAACCGGACGATGTTCGGGGTCGCTTGCCGCCGCGCCCATCGCCGCGCCCAGACCGAAGCCCATCGTTCCCAGACCGCCGCTGGTAATCAGCTGGCGCGGACGCAGGAACGGAAAATGCTGCGCCGTCCACATCTGATGCTGTCCGACGTCGGTCGCAACGGTCATCTCCGGCGCAATCGACGACATCTGGCGCAGGATCTTGCGCGGCTCAAAAAGCTCGTCGCTCAGGTATTCCTCCATCATGCTGCGCGCCTGCTGCATCCATTGTTCGTGATGCTTCTGTGCGACGCGGGCAAGCAGCAGCTCCAGAACGACGCGCGCGTCGCCCGTGATATGCAGCGTGGTCGATACGTTCTTGTTGATCTCCGCGCGGTCAATGTCGATGTGAAGCACCTTCGCCTGCGCCGCGAACGTCGCGGCATTGCCCAGCGCGCGGTCAGAGAAGCGGACGCCGACGGCGATCAGCAGGTCGCATCGCTGCATGGCGATGTTCGCCGCATGGGTGCCGTGCATGCCGAGCATGCCGAGCATGCGCGGGTTGTCCGCCGGAAGCGCGCCCAAGCCCATCAGCGTGGAGACCACCGGCGCGTCGATGCGGTCGGCGAACGCCGCCAGCTCGTCCTGCGCGCCGGAAATGATGACGCCGCCGCCGCAGTAGATGAGCGGCATATGCGCTTCGGCGATGAGCTGCGCCGCCTTTTCAAGACGCGGCTCGGCTTTGATCTTATAGCGTTCCAGCGCTTCGCCTTCCGGACGCAGCTGCGCCGTCGGATGCTTGGCGGAAAGTTTGGGGATCAGCGCGTCTCCGGACGCCGGTTCATACTCCGTTTCGGCGATCTGCACATCCTTCGGAATGTCGATCAGCACCGGACCGGGGCGGCCGCTCCTGGCGATATAGAACGCTTCGCGGATGGTATCCGCCAGCTTTTCTACGCGCGTGACCAGATAATTGTGTTTCGTGACCGGCATGGTCATGCCGGAGATATCCGCTTCCTGAAAGGAATCCGTTCCCATCAGACTCTGCGGCACGTTGCCGGTGATGAACACCACCGGGGAAGAATCCATATACGCCGTCGCAATCGGCGTCACCAGATTCGTCGCGCCGGGTCCGCTCGTGGCGATGCAGACGCCGGTCTTTCCGCTGGCGCGGGCATAACCGTCCGCCGCGTGACCCGCGTGCTGCTCGTGCGCGGTCAGCACATGCTGAATCCTGTCCTGCCGCTTATAGAGTTCGTCATAGATGGGCAAAACCGCGCCGCCGGGAAAACCGAACACCGTGCCGACGTTTTGCTCAATCAGGCATTCAATCAGAATCGCCGCTCCGTTGAGTTTCACGCTTTCTCCTCCTGCTTGCTTCATCCCAGCTCTCTCCGCCCTCCGGCTTCCGCCTCAGAGGGACGGCAGGGCATTTGCCTGTGAACGCTTTTTGCAAACGCCTTAGACGCCCCGAAGGGGCCGAGAGGGCGGATGATGTTAAAAAAGCAGCCTCACACCCTGCTTTAGGGCGAAAGGCTGCTTCCGCGGTACCACCTAAATTCCGTGCCTGCGCACGCTCAGCGGGCATATCATGATGCCCTCTTCCCCTGTAACGGAGGAAACCCGGCAGACCTACACAGCGCCAGCGCGTTCAGCCTGCGGCTCGGAGGCGACCAGCCCGCGCGCCCCCGCAGGAGCCTCGCACCCTCGCTCCCTCGCTTGGCGTTTCCACGCGGATTCTTCCTCTTCATTGCCGGATATGTGTTCCTATCTTATCACGCGTGCCACAAGCTGTCAAGCTCTTTTTCTCCATGAAAATGCTGTTATCTTGCCAAATCATGAAAGGATTTCATGAGTGGTGTTGACAAGTTGTCTGATGCTCATGTTTCATCGTGCGGCTCATGGCTCCTGTCCACGGCGGGCAGGGGCTCCGGTTTTTCTATTTCAAGCGACCGCCATGCCAAAACGCCCGACGCGACCGCCTGCGCGATCTTTTGGCGATAGCTTTCCTCCAGCAGCTTCTTTTCTTCTTTCGCGTTGGAAAGGAAACCGCATTCCACCAGCACGCTCGGCACGCCCAGCGTCAGGATATAGTAATCCCCGCCGAGCGCATCCCGTTCTTTTTGGGGCGCAAGCTGCTCGTTCATCGCTTCCTGCACAGCGCCCGCCAGAAGCCGCCCTGCCGGACAACCCTCCCGATAGAATACCTGCGGACCGCTTTGATTCCGTCCGGCGTATTCGTTCATATGGATGGAAAGCACCATCTGCGCGCCGCCGTCTGCGATGATGTTCGCCCGGCGCTGCATGTCCTGAAGCTTTTTACGGATGGTCGGGTTCTCGTCGCAGAGAGCGTAGTCGTCCGTACGGGTCATGACGACCTGTGCGCCCTGCTCCTCCAGAAGGGTCTGAAGCTTTCGGGCGACGTCCAGATTCAGCCCCTTCTCCGGAACGCCGCTGACCCTGCCGACCGCGCCGCCATCATAGCCGCCATGCCCCGCGTCGATTGCGACGACCATGCCGGCGAGCGGGCCTTCCGGCGGCTGTGTCGCTTCTACGACCGCCCGCTGCTGCAAAAATGTCTGTACGGCGTTCCCGCCCGCACAGGCAAAGAGCAGCGCCGTGCAAAGCCCGGTTATGGTCATCAGCCCCGCCGTTATCACGCGCAGTTTCTCTCTCATGCTCGCCCCTCCCCATCCTTCTCCGCTTCCCCGCCAGAAATATGAGCGGCATCCCCAAAACATGCGCATGGGCGATGATAAACTTTATAACTGACCCGATTTTTATATCCACCCAACCAGTTTTGCTCCGGCTTTCAAAGGTTATCACCGGCTTTCCCACAATATCCACCGGCTTTTCCCCATTTTTATCCACAGCGTTTTTTGTTGAATGAACAGGAATTTTGACTTTTCCACCGAGTTATCCACAGTTGTCCACAGGCTTTTCGGCGATTTCGCCCTCAGATTGTGGATAACTCAGTTTATCCACAGTTCATGCTCCACATCTTCATATTTTTTCGTCTTTTCGTGAATGAATAGCTCATGTTTTTAATTCCGGTTTCCTTCCGTCATTTTTTCGACGGATTTTCCATTTTTTGCAAGAAAAAACGCGCCGTTTCCCGAAGATTTTTCGGGATAACCGACGCGCCCCAAAAGTCGGAGGACAAGAGCCGTTCGATTCAGCTTTTTCTTTTAAGAAACGATTGGGGCTTTGCCCCAAACCCCACAAGGGAACTGAGTTCCCTTGACCTTCCGCTCCGCTTCGCGCTGGTTTTAATCCTCTTAAGCATACGATGCGCATGCGCATCGTTCGGTAAAGCATATTCAAGCCTCCGCGAAGCGAAGAAAGGGTGCAGGGAACATCGTTCCCTGCCGGGGCTTGGGGCAGAGCCCCAATCGTCCCCCAATCGTTACCCCCTCGGCAGAGCCTCCAGCGCTCTTTCCAGATGCGCCCGTACATCCACGCCATAGACCTCCCGTAAAAAAGACGGCGATGCGATATCCGAAAACGCGCCCTGCCTGAGAATG
Organism: uncultured Clostridia bacterium; assembly: GCA_934631055.1. Lineage (GTDB taxonomy): Bacteria > Bacillota > Clostridia > Christensenellales > Aristaeellaceae > Ventricola. The sequence continues at coordinate 4,410 of CAKTXP010000141.1, forward strand.
CGCCCCTCGCGCATGAATACCGCCTGTCCGCCCAGCATCGGCGCCAGCGTCAAGTCGTGAAACACGCCGATGACCTGCTTTCCCGACTGACTGCCATATTGATGCAGCTGCTGCATCAATTCGATCTGGCTGCTCAGGTCAAGATGGTTGGTCGGCTCGTCCAGCATGACGATCTCCGGCTGCTGTGCAAAGACGCGCGCCAAAAAAACGCGCTGCTGCTGTCCGCCGGAAAGCGTATTCGCCACGCGGCCGCGTAAAGCCCAAAGCCCGACATTCTCCAGCGCATCGCGCACCGCCTGCTCGTCTTTCTTGTCCTCCGTTTCAAATAAGCTGTGTCTGCGCATGCGGTATCGCCCCATGCGCACGACATCCTCGACCGTATAATCAAACGGTATCTGCATATTCTGGCTCATCAGCCCGACATGCGCCGCCAGCTCGCGCGGCTTCATCTTTGAAACGCTTTTTCCGTCGATACTGACTTCGCCCCGGCAGGGCAGAAGCCCCGCTATCACGCGCAGGAGCGTCGTCTTGCCGCATCCGTTGGGGCCCAGTATCGCCAGATTTTCCTCTCGCGGCAGAGAAAAGGAAATGTCCCTGAGTACATCCTGCCCGCCGTATCCCGCGGATACATGGTTGACCTCAATCATCCGCACGCCCTCCCTTCCGTCGGGAGAAATAGACATAGGCAAAAAACGGCGCGCCGATAAGCGCCGTCACCGCGCCGACGGGCAGTTCTTTGGGACTGAGTATGGTTCGCGCCGCCAGATCTGACAAGACCATCAGCGCGCCGCCCAGCACCGCCGACGCCGGAATCAGCCAGCGATGGCGCGCCCCAAAGAGCCGACGCGCCAGATGCGGCACGATCAAATCGACAAAGCCGATGGTTCCGCAGAAGGAGACCGCCGTACCCGTCAGCAGCGTAGAGAGAACGATGAGCTTTCCGCGCGCTTTCTGCGGGGAAAAGCCGCTGGTCGCCGCCAGAGCGTCGCTGAACGTCAGGATATCCATCTCCGGAGAGAGCCTGAGCAGCAGCGGCACACAGACCGCCAGAACGATGAGCAGCACGGCGTTCTGCTTCATCGAGCCGCCGGAAAAACTGCCCATCTGCCAGAATACGAGCTGATTGAGATATTCCTTTTTCAACGCGCAGAGCATCGTGATGATGGCGTTGATAAACAGGCTGAGTACCATGCCGGTCAGGATGATGGTTCCGCTGCGCATATCCGCGTCAAACCGCGCGCTCAGCCCCATCGCCGCGAACACCGTCGCCAAACCCAGAATAAAGCCGGCGACCGGCAGCGTCATCGTCGGGACAAGCGGCAGCTGTACGCCCAGCAGCAGCACAAACGCCGCGCCCAGCGACGCGCCGGAAGATACGCCCAGCGTATAGCTCGACGCCAGCGGATTGCGCAGAACGCTCTGCATCACCACGCCGGAGGCTGACAGCATCGCGCCGCACAAAAACGCCATGCAGACCCTTGGCAGGCGGATGCGCATCAGGATGGACGCGTTCAGCGAAGAGATATGTTCCGGAAGCGCCGCGCCAAAAAGCCCGTTCTTCAAGATTGCGACCACGTCCGCTATGCTCATCTGCACAGAGCCGATGCCTACCGCCGCAAGGAACAGCACCGCCGCCGCGCCTGTCATTCCCAGCAGCCGCAGACCTTTTCTATTTTTCTTTATTTCCATTCTGTTTTCCATTCTACCATCGAGCAAAGGTGACGGTTGGGGCTCTGCCCCAAGCCCCGCCAGGAACCTGAGATTCCTGGACTTCCTGATTCGCTTCGCGGCGGTTTAAATTATTTTTAGCGGACGATGCGCATGCGCATCGTATGCCCAAGATGATTAAAACCAGCGCGAAGCGAAGAAGGGAGTCTGAGGGGATTGGAATCACGCGCCCGCAGTGCGGGATTCAGCGTG
>CAKTXP010000142.1 GCA_934631055.1 uncultured Clostridia bacterium
GCTGCGCTATCGCTTTGCGATAGCTGGAATATGAAAAAGCGGGCTGAGCCCGCGTTCACTTCCGCCAAAGTCCGCCGCGCATCAAAGTTTTGCTCACGCGGGCGATTTTTACGCAATTTCCTATACGTTGAAAAAGACATATGCGTCTTTCCCTCTGCTGAGGAAGCGCATATGTCTTTTTATTTATTATATGTATTAAAAAAACAATTTTTCCATGTATTGCAAAGCAATACATGATAATACATGATGTGGAAGGTCAAGGGAACTCAGTTCCCTTGTGGGGTGTGGGGCGAAGCCCCACTCGTCCCTCCCCTTACGCTTCCGGCTCCATCGCGGAAATGCCTCGGTGTTCCACCGGCGTAGAGAAAACGATCTGCGTCCGTGTGCGTCCAAAACGATGCAGCTGGTTGATGAACTGATCCAGCTCCTGCGTCGTGTGGAAGCAGACCTCCACCAGCATGGAATAGTCGCCCGTCACACAGTTGCATTCCATCACATTCGGACAGTTCTCGATGTACGGATAAAACTCCGGCTTCTGACTCGGCTCCACTTCCAGATTGATGAACGCTTTGATCTGATAACCCATAGCCGCGCAGGAAAGCTGCGCCTGATAGCCCAGGATATAGCCCGCCGCTTCCAGCCGCTCGATGCGCGCGCTGACCGCCGGCGAGGACAGGAATACCTGCTCGGCGATGACCTTGAGCGGCGTCCGCGCGTTTTGCTGCAAGATGGTCAGAATCTTTCTGTCGATATTGTCCATGGTTCTTCTCCCCTTCATCCGCTGTTCATATAATAAAGAGAATACCACGAGACGCGTTATTTATCAAGGGGATTCGGCAAAGAAACGAAAGAATCCAACTGTTTTTACAAATGAAACAACAGTTTCGCCGCCAGCGACGCCGCGCCGCAGCAGACCATGACTAGAATCGGGTTGCTGTGCCAAATGCGCAGAACGACCAGCGCAATAGCAAACAGTGCGCAGTAAAGCAGCTGTACCGAAGAGAGCGCGATGACCCCATCCGCAAACACGACGACCCGCAGGACGGTCAGCGCCGCCGAACCGATGAGCGCGACGACCGCCGGGCGCAGGCAGGAGAGAACCGCCTGCATCGCGTCCATGCTTCGATAGCGTTCGTACAGCCACGAGATGAGCGAAACGATGATGAGCGACGGCAAAATGCAGCCCATCGTCGCAATCAGCGCGCCCGGTATGCCCGCCATGCGGATTCCGACAAACGTCGCGGAGTTGACCGTAATGGGTCCCGGCGTCATCTCCGCGATGGTCATCAGGTCAGTGAACTCGCTCATGTTCAGCCAGTGATAGTATTCGACCGCTTTGGACTGAATCATCGGCATGGCAGCATAGCCGCCGCCGATGGAGAACAAACCGACCTGGAAAAAGCACAGAAACAGATCAAGCAGCATGCTTCTTCCTCCTTCCCTTCAGCGCGCAGACGACGCCGATCACGCCGCTGGCAAGGATGATGTAGATGACATTCACGCCCATCAGCGCCGCGGCGAACGCGGCAGCCATGATGATGTTCAGCAGCATGCGCTTTTCCCTGAGTACGCCCGCGCCCAGATTCAGCACAACGTCCACGATGACCGCCGCAACGCCTGCCTGCATGCCTGCCAGCACGGCGGCGACATACGGGTTATCCGCGAACAGCGCATAAAAATACGATACCAACGACAGGATGACAATCGGCGGGATGACCGTCGCCAGCGTCGCCACAGCGATACCCGCCGCGCCCGCCACGCGGCGCCCGACGAGGATCGCGCCGTTGACGGCGATAGCGCCGGGGCAGGACTGAGCGATTGCGGTCATATCGAGCATATCGTCCTCATCCAGCCAATGCAGGTCGTCCACGAAGCGCCGTTTCATCAGCGTGACGATGACGAATCCGCCGCCGAACGTAAACGCGCTGATGGAGAGCATGGAAAAAAACAGCGTAACCAGCCGTTTTTTCAAGCTCACTTTTTCCAGTTCCACAAGCCTTTCCTCCTTCTGGGGAGAATACGTTGGGGACGTTGTCCCCAAACCCCTACCAAGAACCTGAGGTTCTTGGATTTCCCACTTCGCTTCGCGGCGGCTTAAATCGTTTTTGACGGACGACGCGCATGCGCGTCGTATGCCTAAGCCGATTAAAACCAGCGCGAAGCGGAGAAGGGAGTCTGAGGGACAATGTCCCTCAGTTGGGGCGTGGGGCAAAGCCCCACACGTTCCCCTTCTCTCTTTCCTTTCCATCTATCATATGCCTTGCATTTCAATGTGTAAAATGCTATTATTTTATTATACCGATAACCAATTTGATATGATTGGAGGAACGCCTCGTGACCATCCGCCATATGCGCATCTTTCTGGAGGTCTGCCGGACGATGAACGTCACCCGTGCGGCGGAAAACCTCTACATGACCCAGCCCGCCGTTTCCCGCAGTATTCGGGAGATTGAAAAAAATTACGGCGTCCGCCTGTTCGAGCGGCTCAATCAGCGGCTCTATCTGACAGAAAGCGGACGGCGCATGCACGCATACGCCGTCCACATCGTCGATACGTTTGACCGGATGGAAAGGGAAATGACCGACGGCGACGAACGCGGCATCCTGCGCGTCGGCGCGAGCATCACGCTGGGCAACTACGACCTCCCCGCCCTCATCCAAAAAATGCGTCAGGAAAAGCCGGAACTCCGCGTTCAGGCGACCGTCGCCAATGCCGGCACACTTGAGGATATGCTGCTGGATAACCGGCTGGATATCGCGCTCATCGAGGGCGCGGTCACATCCAAAGAGCTGGTCACTAATCCGTTCGCGCAGGACAAGCTGCTGCTCATCCTCCCGCCCGACCACGAGCTGACCCGAAAGGACACCCTTTTTCTTTCCGACCTGATGCGCTATGACTTGCTGCTTCGCGAAAAGGGCAGCTCCGGACGAGCGTTTCTGAATACCGTTTTTGAATCGCAGGGGCTGACCCTTTCGCCGCTCTGGGAAAGTGCCAGCACGCAGGCGCTCGTCCGTGCCGTTGCGGCAAACGTCGGTTTATCCATCCTGCCGGAAAAACTGGTTCAAAACGCACTCTCCGGCGGGCTGGTCGTCACCCGACCGATTCAGGACGCTTCGCTGACGCGCGTATGCCACATCGTCTGGCACCGGAACAAGTATCTTTCGCCCTCGCTGCTGCGCTTTATGGAACTTGCGGAAGGGAAAAACGTTGGGGACGTTGTCCCCAAACCCCTACCAAGAACCTGAGGTTCTTGGATTTCCCTCTTCGCTATCGCTTCGCGATAGCGGCGCATAAATCGATTAAAACCGCCGCGAAGCGAAGAAAGGGTGCAGGGAACTCAGTTCCCTGCTGGGGTTTGGGGCAAAGCCCCAATCGTCCCCCTTTTTCTCTTTGCCCTCTCGATGTTCTGCTCGTATCCCGCGACGGTCTCGCCTTCCGTCAATGCCCAATCCTCGCGCAAAATCGTGATGATCTGCTCATATGCGGCAATCGCGCCCGCCCAGTCTTTCTGCCGCTCACAGCATTGGGCAATGCTCTCCTGAATATCCGTCATGCGCGGCTTTTCTTGCAGCGCGTCACCCCGTTTGTAGGTTTCGATTGCCTCGCGGTCGCGTCCCTGTTTGGCATATTCGTCCGCCCGTTCAAACCATGCACGCCAGTCATCCGCATAGGTCTTTGTCATCGCGTCAAAACAGGCTTCCGCCTGTGCGGGTTCGCCGCGCTTCTGCGCAATCATGCCCTCGTACATCGGCACATAAAATCCATCTCCGCGGCGTTCCCTCAGCGCGGCAAGCTCACGCTCCGCTTCCTCCAGCCGCCCGTCGTCGATGAGGTTATCCAGCAGATACATCCGTCCGAGCGTATCTTCCGGATGCGCCTGCAAAAACTCAAAGTAATAGTCGATCAGTTCGCTGTGATTCGTGCAGCACCAGTCGCGTTTACAGCCCTGCATGGCGTCGCCGAGCAGCGCGTGATTCACCTTCTTCTCCGGCTCTTCCGCCAAAGCCTGCTTGGCATATTCCGCCGCCATGTTCATATAGCCCCTCGCACGCTGCATGCTCAGTTCGCCCATCAGCGTCAGGCAGCGTCCGCGATTGTGTTTCGTCCGTGCGATTTCCTGCGCACGGTTCATGGCGTAATCGAAATCTTCTCGGGAGAGCATGACCTCATTTTCCAGCATGGCTTCGATGCGCGTGAGATGCTGCTCCTGCGAGCTTTCAAACAGCTCGTCGATAGACACGCCCAGCACCGCCGCCAATTCCGGCAGCAGCGTGATATCCGGATAGCTCTGCCCGCTCTCCCATTTGGAGACCGCCTGCGCCGTCACGCCGACGCTCTGCGACAGCCGCTCCTGCGTCATGCTTCGGCGCAGTCTGTGCATGCGGATCTTCTCGCCCATATTCATCATCTTGTTTCACCTCTCGTCGTTCTTCCCGGGAACGCCTTTATCTTATCATGGCAAAAGATGCAAAACAAGCGAGCGTTCGTTGAGCCGGATTCAACCGTTAGGGGCGTTGCTCCCCAACCTCCACCGGAAACCTGAGGTTTCCGGACTTCCCGCATCATGAACCGCCGCGCGGTTCATGGCAATGAACGACGCCCTGCCATTTTCTATCTTTTGGATTTCTTTTCGGTTCTTCCTTGACAAAGATTTTCCGTCCTTTTATAATAAAAACGAATCCATGATTTTGTTTTTACGCCGTCTGTTTTTTGTTCGCCGCGCGTCGGCGTTTTCTTTCAGGCATGATAAAAACGAAATCGCATATTTGTTTTTACACATGGAAAAGGAGGTTTCCCGTGGGCTATATCACTTTTGAACACGTCTGCAAGCATTACCAGACGGGCGACACGGTCGTCAAAGCGCTGGACGACGTGAATTTCTCCATCGAGAAGGGGGAATTCTGCGTCGTTCTCGGTCCGTCCGGCGCAGGTAAGACCACGCTGCTCAACCTCTTGGGCGGCATGGATAAGGCGACCAGCGGCACCATCACCGTCGGGGGCAAGCAGATTACCGGTCTGCGCGGCCCTCAGCTGACGGATTACCGCAGGACGGACGTCGGCTTCGTCTTTCAGTTTTATAACCTGATGCCCAACCTGACCGCGCTTGAAAACGTAGAGCTTGCGCGTCAGGTCTGCAAAAACGCGCTCGACCCGAAGACCGTCATGGAGCAGGTCGGTCTGGGCAGCCGCATGAACAACTTCCCCGCCCAGCTCTCCGGCGGCGAGCAGCAGCGCGTGTCCATCGCCCGTGCGCTGTGCAAAAACCCGGCTCTGCTTCTGTGCGACGAGCCGACCGGCGCGCTGGATTCCAAAACCGGCGTGCAGGTGCTTTCTCTGCTGACCGACGTCTGCCGCACGCATGACGCAACCGTCGTCATCATCACGCATAACGCGATGATCGCGCCGCTGGGCAACCGCGTCATCCACGTCAAAAACGGCGGCATTGAATCGGTGCAGACCTGCGATCATCCCGCCCGCGTGGAGGATATCGCATGGTAAACAACACGCTGAGAAAGAAACTTTTCCGGGATATGACCCGGGCGGCGATGCAGTTTCTTTCCATCATCGCGCTGTGTGCGTTGGGAACGTTTGCGTTCTCCGCGCTGGACGGAACGGCGCGTATGACGCGTACCACACTGAACACCTATTACGAGGAAAACAACCTCGCCGATTACTGGATCAGCCTGCCCACAGCCGACCGCGCCGCGCTGGATAAAGTCGCCGCCGTTCCCGGTGTGACCCATGTCCGCGCCCGCACGACGGTCGATATGGACACGACGCTCTCCGATGACATCACCGTGTCCGTCACCGCGTATGACGGCGCGATGGATATCAACATTCCGCTGCTGCGCGAGGGCGAACTGCTGGATGAGAACGACAAGCGCGGCTGTCTGGTCGAGGAACGCTTTGCTGTCGCGCAGGGGCTTTCGCTGGGCTGCCGCATCGGCGTCAAGCTCTCCGGTCAGGAATATGATTTCGTCGTCCGCGGCATCGTCGTCAGTCCGGAATACATCGTCGTCTCCGACGGTCTGGTTGCCAACCCGGACGCCTACGGCTATCTGCTGGTCAACGCCTGCGCCATCCCGACCCTTCCGCTGACGCAGATTGTCGCAACGATTGCCGACGACGCGGACAGTGAAGCCGTGCAGGCGGCGATTGAAAAAGCCGTTCCGGATGCGCTCGTCGTGGACAGGAAATCCCACGCAAGCACCGCGCGCGCCAACAACGAAGCGCAGATGTTTGAAAACATGACGCTCATCTTCCCGGTGCTGGCATATGCCGTCGCCGCGCTGATCGTCATGACGAC
>CAKTXP010000143.1 GCA_934631055.1 uncultured Clostridia bacterium
GCCGCGCGGGTGAGCATCGTCGCGTTCTCGCCGGACAGGGAGGAGGACGCTTCGTCGATGAGCTGGCTGACCGCGGCGGTCAGCTGCTGGTCTGCGCGGCTGATGTCGCGCGCGGTCTTTGCCGCCTGCATCGCGTCGATGGCGTCGGCAACGTCGCTCAGCGTCGTTTCCTTTACGCTGCCGCGCTGGGAAACAGTCACGATGTTGTTCGCGGCGCTGAGACGATCCTCCACGATGGACTTTACGTCGCCCTGACGGAGGAATGCCTTCGGCGTCGCGTTTTGCAGCGCGCGGAAGTTGCCGACAAACAGCGACAGGACGAGCAGAACGACCATCGCGGCGATGCCCGCCTGCTGAGAAAGCGCGGCAAGCCCCTTGGGCTGTTCCTGCTTCTTTCTGGGGGAAGCGTTCTTCGGCGTCTGCTGCTGCGTCTGCTTCGGCGCGGATTGAGTTGCGGTAGCGGGCATAATCAAACACCTCTTTCTGAATGCTGATTTGAACTGCGGATCTGCTGCTGCTCGGCGAGGGATTGCTCGATGCCGCGCAGTTCGTCAAGCAGCGCGTCGGCGGTCTGCTGGGCGCGCTGGCGGTCGTCGCTCTCGCCGCTGGCGGAAGCATAAGCTGAGACTTGAGCGTTCAGCTCCTTTGCGCCGTCGCGGATGCCGCGTTCCGCCTGAGCGTTGAATTTTTGCTGCATGCGCAGGGTATCCGTCGCGCGGGCAAGCCCCAGCGCGGCAGCCATCTGGCTCTTCCAGAGCGGGATGGTCACTTCCAGTGCGCTTTGCAGCTTGGCGCAGGTCGTTTCGTCGCTAACCTGAACGGCGCGGATCTGCGCCGCAAGCTGTGTGGAAGCGATCTGCGTGATGCGCAGATCCTGTACGCGGCGCTCCATTCGGGCGATATCCTGCGGATTTTCGCCGCGCTCCTTTGCCTGACGGATGGCTTCATCGCCGACGACAATGAGCGAGCAAAGCTCGCGGTAAAGCCCCTCGTTTCGTTCATACAGCCGGTCGAGCAGCGCGCTGTCGCGCATGAGCGCCACGCGCCGGTCGGTCATCTCGTCCGCGCAGGCGTTGATTTTGGGCATTGCCTTTTCGTAGGACGCGCGAACCTCCGACAGCGGCGCTGCGCCGCCGAACATCCGCCTCAGAAGACCTTTCGCTTCCGCCGTGAAGGAACAGGAGCGGATCTGCTCAGCGAGCGCCTGCATGATGCCTTCCAGCGGCTTGATATCCTGCCGGAGCATCTGCTCCAGCGCGATATCCGAAAACGTCCCCATCTCTTTCTGAGCGCGCGCGCCGAATCCCATCACGGCGGCGTTATCCCGAATGTCGATGCGGGAAGCCATCTCTTCGATGCGCTGGCGGGTCTGCGGGTCGAGCTGTTCCTTTTCGGGAACGACGCCCTGCTCAGGGACGAGCGCGAATTGGGAAAATTCACCCATTTATTTCTGATCCCCCTTGGCAAAGAGCGAGGCGAACGGGTCGTCCTCCTGCGGGGCGGCTTTTGTAGTAGAAAGGTCGGGCGCGTCGCTGTCGGCGGTCAATCCGTCGCTCTTGAGCATATCGGTCAACACGTCCATCTCGCTTTCCAGATTGATGAAGCGGAATTCGTTGAGCGCGTCGAGCTGCTTGTGGAAGGCGGACTGCACGGCGCTGACGGCGTCGCTGATGCGGGATGCGATATTCTGGTTCGAACCGGCGTTGACCTCGCTTTCCAGCTGAGCGCGCGCGTTCAGCAGTTTGAGGGTCGCGGGCAGGTAATAACGCAGGAACGTGCGCAGGGAGGAGAGCATGTTGGGCTGCTCTTCCAGACGCTGAAGGATGACGCGGCAGGTCGATTCGATATCGTCGATCTGCGCGGAGAGCTTCGGGTCGGCGATGGCGTCGTTGGCGGCGGCAATCTGGTTAAGCTGAGCGCGCGCTTCGCGGATGAGCGCGTCTACCTCGGCGTTGCCGGATTTCGGCGCGGTCTCTACTTCCACAACGCGGTCAGGGAATATCTTTTTGCCGACGGCGAACGCGATGCAGCCCACGCCCGCGGCGAGCAGATAGCTGGGAATCGTGCCGATGCCCGCCGTCAGCGCGACAGCCATCACGCCGCAGCCCGCAAGCAGGAACGGCGCGCCGGAACGAACGGTCTTTTTTTCCATATCAAACATCCTTCCTTATCGTATCCCTGTTTTTCCCATCAATCCTCGTCGTTGCGGAACGCGGCGGACACCATCGCCTGCGTCGGCATGGAGCCATAGCTCTGCCACTGAGCGATGAACGCGTCGTCGATGTCGAAGCGGACAAGAAGGGTCCCGCCAGCCGGAATGCCGACGTCCTTGAGCGTCGTGCCGTCGGCGTAGACCATTTGGTTGTCGCCCGTATACAGACCGAAAGCGATGGTTGGGTCGTAAGCGTCCACGTCCGTGCCGTTGGTCACGCGGCATGCCACATACACGCCGCCGGAAGCGTCCGTCTCGATGGAAGAGACGGCTTCCAGATCCTTGCTGGCATAGGCTGCGTCTACCGCCATGTAGTTGATATCATAGGATATGCCCGTGATGTTCGGCAGAACCGGATTGCCGTTTTCATCCGGCTCGAAGGAGACGATATCGAACAGATAGCCGTCCTCGTCGGGGCTGATGAAATAGGGCCATATCTGCGAGATTTCGCTGGTCGAAAGGATCGTTTCGCCGTCCTGAAGGTCGAACGTGCCGTTTTCCAGACAGATGACGGACGACGAATTGTTGTGAACCTGCGCGAAACAGTACGCCAGATAGTATTGACCGCTCTGCACGATGTTGCAGGACCTTTGGACGACGACGCCCTCGCTGTCGCCCAAAGCAGGGGCGGCGGCAAGCAGGGCGAGCAGCGCAAGAACGAGCGCGGCAGCAGTTTTTTTCATGAGAAAAATCCTCCGTTCAGCAGGGCTGGGGCGCTTTGCGCCGCCCGATTGTCAGCTTGATGTAGATGGGAAAACTTCTTTTGGATTGATAAAAAGTATACCATGTTTTAAGCCCGCCTGCAAGCTGACCCGGCATACAATGTCGCTTAAAACGCATAAAAACATCACCAGGCGAGGTAAATTATCAGAAAAAGAGCAGCGCCCGTAAGGGCGCTGCTCTTTCACAGGGATTCACGGCTGATGCAGAAGCATCGAGCCGATTGAAAAGCGATGGAATTACTTATCCGCGAGCGCGTTCTCGCCGGCGATACGACCGTAGACGATGATGTCCGTGATCGCGTTGCCGCCGATGCGGTTGCCGCCGTGGATGCCGCCGGTCACTTCGCCCGCAGCGTACAGACCGTCGATGATCTCGCCGGCCTCATTGTAGACGCGCGCGTCGGTGTCGATCTTGACGCCGCCCATGGTGTGATGGATGGTCGGGCTGAGCGGCACGCAGTAGAACGGCGCTTCTTCGATCTTCAGCTCGACAGCCTTCTTGCCGAAATCGGTGTCCTTGCCGGACTCGACCAGCTCATTATAGCGCGCGACCTCGGCGACCAGACCGTCCGGATCGATGCCCGCCTGCTTGGCGAGGTCTTCAAGGGTATCCGCCTTGTAGGCGTTGCCCATCTCGACCGCGTTGTCGCTGTTGTCGCTGGCGGTGCGGGCGTCGTAGATGGAGAACATGATGTGGTCGGTCTGCTGGAGGGTATCGTTGGAGATGGTATCGCGGCGGCCGGTCTCCTCGGTGAAGCGGTGACCTTCCTTATTGACGTAGATGGAGTTGGTGACGCTGCCGGCGAAATGGCTCTGGAGCGCGCCGGTCTTCGGGTTGCCGTGCGGATGGATCTGGATCTTATCCATGCCGGTCAGCGCGGCGCCGATCTCCTGCGCCATGAGCATGCCGTCGCCGGTGGAGCTGGAGGCGTTGGAGGTCATCAGCTCGGGAATGTTATGCAGCTTGGCGACGAGCGCGGCGTTCGCGCCGTAGCCGCCGGTAGCGAGGATGACGTTGCCGTGCAGCGCATACTGCTGACCGCTGACTTCGTCATACGCCTTGACGCCGGTGACCTTGCCGTCTTCGACAATCAGCTCAGTCGCCTTGGTGTTGAGCATGATGGCGTCGTCCGGAACGTTCTTCTTGAGCGCGTTGATGATGCCGCTCGGACCTTCCTTGGCGTTCATGCTGCGGGGCCACAGACCGCCGATGGTCAGATAGACTTTCTCCGTCCATTCGCAGCCCAGCTCGCTGAGCCAGGTGCGCGCGGCAAGCGCGTTGTTGCACATGTTTTCGATCAGCGCCAGGTCGCCTACGCGGTCGCCCGCGTCAAAGGTGTTCAGGGCGTGCAGCTCCGGAGAGTCGAAGATATAGGTCGCGCCGCTGGCGACATACGCTTCCAGCTGCTCCTTGACCTTCTGCTGAAGGGCGGCATGCTCTTCGCTGACCGGCTCGGCATTCACGGCGTCGTAGACTTCCTGAATGTCGGCGGTCAGCTCGACCTTCTGCTGGCGCTCCGGATCGGCGGCGTTGAGCGTGGAGCCGGAACGGGCGGTGTTGCCGCCGATCATCGCCATCTTTTCAACGACGATGTAGCTGCCGCCCGCCTGCTGAACGGTGGTCGCAGCGGCAAGACCCGCGCCGCCTGCGCCGACGATGATGACGTCCGCGGAGAGATCCTTCGTATCCTCGGAGAGGGCGAATTCCTTTTCTTCCTTCTTGGAGAAGTCCTCCAGATTCGCGCCAGCCTGCGTGAGCGCATCGGTCACGGCGGCGATGATCGCGTTGGAGGTGTTGGTCGCGCCGGAGATGGTATCGACGGCGACGGACTGCGCCTCGACGATGGCGCCCGGAATGGTCGCGATCGGGGTATCGCAGATGCCCGCGGTCTCGCCATGCTCGACGACCTCAACGGACAGGATGCTCTGCGCATCGACGGTGACGGCGACCTTCACGGGACCGTTGTTGCCGGTGGCTTCGCCGGTGTAGGTGCCGGGGGTCATGCCCTCCGCCATGGCGGCGCCAAACGGCATCGCCAGCACGAGCGCAAGCGTGAGCAGAAGGCTCAGAAATTTACGCATGTGTTTCTTCCTCCTCATATACAGGTCAACTTTTGTTCGGATGAGAAAACGATTTCACGATGATTTTGCAAAATAAAACATTCATCATCCGCACTTCTGGCGTGAAATATTATAGTATCACAGGGTGTGTTTGTCAATAATCAATCAATGCAAGTAAACGTTTACTTTACGCTTTACAGAAATTCATTTTTCGTATATCATAGTCTTATTACAAGGAAAGACGGGAATACGCATGGCGAAAAAAACGACCATCATCGATGTTGCGCGGGAAGCGGGCGTATCAACGGCGACGGTTTCCCGCGTGCTGAACAATCGGGAGAGCGTTGGCGGGGAAAACGAACGGCTGGTTCGCGCAGCGGTGGAAAAGCTCGGATACAGACCGCAGGCGTTTGCGCGCGCGGTGCGCAGCGGAAAGAGCGGACAGATCGGCTTAATCATTCCGCAGCTGGGGCTTGAGAACTTTGTGCTGCTGATGGACGGCGTTCTTCTGGAAGCGGCAAAAAAGGGGTACAGCGTTGTGACCATGAGCAGCGAGGGTTCCTCCCGAACGGAGATGGAGCGGATACGGGATATGGCGTCGCTGCCAATCGAGGGGCTGATCTGCCGCCCGGTATCCAGTTATGAGGTGCTGGAACAGGCGCGGGAGTTGCTGGGGATTCCAGTTGTCGGGCTGTTTTCCGCGCCGGAGAAACCGGGCACCGTACCCTGCGCCATCGAAAACCGCGAAAACAGCGCCTATCAGGGGCTTCGCTATCTGCTCAGCATCGGACGCAGGCGCATTGCCTGTGCCATTCCCTTTCGGGAAACGAAGATATCATCCATAGAACAGCTGGAGCAGATGGTCAGGGACGGCGTGAACGAGATCGGCGTATACCGTTACAGGGGATACCGCCGGGCGCTCGAAGAAGCGGGAATGCCCATAGATCCGAGCCTGTTTCTGTTTTACGGCTATACGGAGCAGGAGGGGCGGCGTGCGGCGGAACACATGCTCGGCGCCGGTCTTTGCGCCGATGCGCTGATGGCGGCGAACGATGTGGCGGCGCTGGGCGCGATGAGCGTCTTCCGCGAGCAGGGCATCCATGTGCCGCAGCAAATATCCGTCATCGGAAGCGATAACAGCAGCATTTGCCGGGCGATGACGCCGACGCTGACGAGCATTGATTATCACTGCGTGGAAACCGGCAGGCATGCGATGCGGATGCTGGAAGCTTTGCTCAAGGGCGAGGCGCTTCCGGCTGTTCCGGCGGA
>CAKTXP010000144.1 GCA_934631055.1 uncultured Clostridia bacterium
GGACGTTCATGGTTGACATAACAAAAAGGAGCTGGAAGCCAGCTCCTTTTTGTTATGTAGCGTTCAATTACTTCTGCACGAGGTGGACAGCGAAGCCCGCGATCTCATCCTTGAGGTAAATCGCCTTGAGCTGACCATCCTTCACGTTCGCGCTCGCCGGGTCGAACTCGAAGCCCTGACGCTCCAGATACGCCTTCGCGCGCTCGATGAAGTTGGTCTTGATGCCGATATGACCCTTCGTGCCGCGGAACGGAGACTTCATGACCTCGATGCCCGTGCCGGCGAAGATGGAGCTGTTGCCGACCTTCATGGTCCAGCCCAGCAGCTTGCACAGCTTGGTCGCGGTCTCCATCGCCTCGGTCTCGTCGGCGCTGTTGATGCCGACATGCGCGATCTCAAGACCCAGCATGAGCTGAACAGCGGAAGAGGTCAGGGTGCGGATGCGGTCCCAATCCTTCGCCTTCACGGCGTCGCCCGGAACCATCCAGCTGCCGCCGCAGCAGATGATCTTGTTGAAGGAGAGGTAATCAAGCAGGTTCTTCTCGTTGACGCCGCCGGTCGGCATGAACTTCATATCGACATACGGAGCCGCGATGGACTTGATGTACTTGAGTCCGCCAGCCGCTTCAGCAGGGAAGAACTTGACGGTCTTCAGCCCCAGAGAGAGCGCGACCTCAATATCGCTCGGATTCGCGGTACCCGGGCAGACCGGAATGCCGATCTCCTGGCAGTGCTTGACGGTGGTCGGGTTCAGACCCGGAGAAACGATGAACTTCGCGCCCGCCGCGACCGCGCGATCGACCTGCTCGCAGGTCAGGACAGTGCCGGCGCCGACGACCATATCCGGAAACGCTTCGGTCATGTTCTTGATGGCGTCCGCAGCCGCCGCGGTACGGAAGGTGACTTCCGCGCAGGGCAGACCGCCGTCGATCAGAGCCTGAGCCAGCGGCACAGCGTCCGCGGCATCATTGATAGCGATAACCGGCACAATGCCGATCAGAGAAAGCTGCTGCATGATATCCATGGTAAATTTCCTCCTCGTTGTAAGGGTGACAAATCTATGCGATTTGCAGGAAAAACCTGCAAAGGGCTGCTGATAAAATAGGCTCCTCAGGGATTCGCTTTGACGAAGTCCTCGCGCATCGGCGAGAAGATATCCAACACGACGCCCGCTTTGACGCAGGTCAGACCGTGGATCTTGCCGCCGTCCACCGCGATGGAATCGCCCGGCTTCATCGTGCGGACGGTTCCTTCGAGGTTGTAGGTGAATTCGCCGCTGAGGATATAGGAGATCTGGCTGTGCGGATGGGTGTGATCCGCGCCGACCGCGCCCTCGTCAAAACTGACTTCTACAAGCATGACCTCGCCGTTATAGGCGCGGATCTTGCGGCGCTGACAGGGAGCGACTTCGATCCACTGAGGGTCTTCGTTTTTGACAAAGGTATTCATGGGGAGATCAGACCTCCATGCCGAAATAGTTGACGGCGTTGTTGAAGCAGATGCCCTGCACCAGCTCGCCCAGCACCTTATAATCCTCCGGATACTCGCCGTTCTCGACCCATTCGCCGATCATGTTGCACAGGATGCGGCGGAAATACTCGTGGCGCGGATAGGAGATGAAGGAGCGGGAATCCGTCAGCATGCCGACGAAACGACCGAGCAGACCCAGCGACGCCAGCGCGTGCATCTGTTCCTGCATGCCGTACTTCTGGTCGCAGAACCACCAGCCGGAACCGAACTGGATCTTGCCCGGAATGCAGTCGCCCTGGAAGTTGCCCAGCATCGTGCCGATGACGTAGTTGTCCTTCGGGTTGAGGCAGTAGAGGATGGTCTTGGGCAGGTTGCCGGAGCGCTCCTCGTCGGCGAGCAGGTGAGAGAGGTTCTGCGCGATGCAGGTGTCGTCGATGGAGTCAAAGCCGACGTCCGCGCCGTACTGCTCGAACATGCGCGGGTTGTTGTTGCGCATGGCGCCGATATGATACTGCTGCGCCCAGCCGCGCGCTTTGTACATGCGGGCAAGCTCAACAAGGACATAGGTCTTGTAGGAAGCGATCTCCGCCTCGGTCAGCGGCGCGCCGCTCATCGCCTTGCGGAAGGCTTCGCCCGCCAGATGCGTGCTGGGAACGCCGTAAGGCACGGTATCCAGCGCATGGTCAGCCAGACGCGCGCCGTGCGCATGGAAGTAATCCAGACGGCTTTCCAGCGCCTGCATCATGTTGTCCAGATTCAGGCAGTGGATGCCGGAGACGCGGGAGAGACGATTCATGTAGTCGATGAAGCCGCCGCGGTCGATATTCAGCACTTTGTCCGGACGCCATGCCGGATAGACCTTGAACTTGCAGGTCGGATCCTGAGCGATCTTGATCTGATGCTCGAGATCGTCGACCGGATCGTCGGTGGTGCAGATGACCTTGACGCCAAACTTCTCGATCAGCCCGCGGCAGCGGAATTCATCGGTCGCCAGCATGGCGTTCGCACGATTCCAGATGTCCTCGGCGGTATCCTCGTTCAGGATATCGGTGATGCCGAATACGCGGCGCAGCTCCAGATGCGTCCAATGATACATCGGGTTGCCGATGCAGTATTTAAGGCAGCCGGCAAACGCCTTCCACTTCTCGAACCAGCTTGCGTCGCCGCGGATGTACTTCTCGTCCACGCCGTTGGAGAGCATGACGCGCCACTTGTAGTGGTCGCCGCCCAGCATCAGCTCGCCGATGTTGGAGAACTGATAGTTCTCATAGATCATCCGCGGGGAAAGGTGGCAGTGGTAATCGTAGATGGGCATGTTCTCAGCGTACTCATGGTACAGCTTTTTAGCGACGTCGTTGGAGAGCAGGAAATCTTTGTCCATGAACTCTTTCATTGGAATCTCCTCCTTGATTGGTAATTCTGAAGCGTTGTAAACGTAATTCTTACTGCCATTTATCGCGAAGCGATAAATGAAGTGGGAAGTCCAGAAACCTCAGGTTTCTGGCGGGGTTTGGGGTGGAACCCCAATCGGTTTTCCCCCTTACAGCGTTACGCCGTCCTTGAAGATGGCGATTTCGCGATAATCGTGCGTTTCGCTCTGCGTTTTCTCGCCGGAAGCGATGGAGAGCAGTTTCTTAAAGAAGACCTCCGTCGTCTCTTCCATGTCCGCGCCCTGCGCGAGGACGCCCGCATTGAAGTCGATCCAGTTGTGCTTCTTTGTCGCCAGCGGCGTGTTGGTCGCAACCTTGACCGTCGGGATCGGCGCGCCGACAGGCGTTCCGCGCCCGGTGGTAAAGAGAACCATCTGCGCGCCGGACGCCATCAGCGCCGTGATGGCGCACAGGTCGTTGCCCGGACCCTGCACGAGGTTCAATCCCTTTTCCGTGACCGGTTCGCAATAGCTCAGTACATCGCGGACTTCCGCCGTGCCGCCCTTCTGCGTGCAGCCCAGAGACTTATCTTCAAGGGTCGTGATGCCGCCCGCTTTGTTTCCCGGAGAAGGGTTCTCATAGACCTCCTGACCGTGGCGGATAAAATACTCCTTGAAGTTGTTGATGAGATCGACCGCCTTGCGGAAGGTCGCTTCATCCTTGCAGCGATCCATCAGAATGGTTTCTGCGCCGAACATCTCCGGCACTTCGGTCAGCAGCGTCGTGCCGCCGTGACGCGCGAGCAGGTCGGATGCGCTGCCCAAAAGCGGGTTGGCGGTGATGCCGGAAAGCCCGTCGCTTCCGCCGCATTTTAGACCGATGACCAGTTCGCTGGCGGAAACGGTCTGCCGCTTGAACTGCGCGGCATAGGCGGTCAGCTCGTCGAGCAGCTGCATGCCCGCTTCGACTTCGTCCTCCACATCCTGCGTGATGAGGAACTTGACGCGGTCGGGGTCGTATTCGCCGAGAACCTTTTTGAATTCGTTTACATTGTTGTTTTCGCAGCCAAGGCTCAGCACGAGTACAGCGCCCGCGTTCGGATGGCGAACCATGGACGCGAGGAGCTTCTGCGTGTTCTTATGATCCTCGCCCAGCTGGCTGCATCCATAGGGATGGACAAAGCAGTGAATGCCGTCCACGCGGCTGCCATAGGCTTCCTGAGCCATGCGCTCAAGCGTTTTAGCCGTTCCGTTGACGCAGCCGACCGTATTCACGATCCAGACCTCGTTGCGGATGCCGACGCGCCCGTCCTTGCGGACATAGCCCTCGAACGTGGCTTGGCGATCCTGCGGCATCGCGCAGGAATGCGGATGATAGCTGTATTCCAGCAGACCGGACAGGTTGGTCTTGACGTTATGGGTATGCACCCAGCTGCCCGCCGGAATGGGCTTCGTGGCGTGACCGATGGGGAAGCCGTATTTGACGATGTTCTCATTTTCGGCAATATCGCAAAGCGCGAATTTATGTCCTGCCGGAATGTCCTCAAGCAGGGACACGCCCAGCACGCTCTCGCCGGCTTTCAGCGGTTCGAGCGCGACGGCGACGTTGTCGCGGGCGTTGATGCGGATGAATCTGCTCATGCCTGCGCCACGACCTCTTCGATCGCCTGCGCCGCGCCCTTGGTGAAGATGGCATCCAGCGACTTCGCGACGGAAGCCTCAAAGCCCGGGATCTCGGCGGTCAGGTCGCTGCCCCAGAAATCGACGTTCGTCAGCACGGCGTGCGCGATCTCGGCGGCGGGCTTGCCGGTCAGACCCGCGAAGAAATCCAGCACGAACTGGTCGTCGGCGATGGGGTATTCATTGCCCGCGGCGCGGACGCCGACGAACGAGCCGTCCTCTTTCTTCCTGCCGCAGTAGAATGCGATGAACGCCGCCATGGAGAACGTCAGAATCTTGGGCAGATTGCCTGTGCACTTGACGTATTCCTTGATGGTCGGCAGGACGCGCGCGCGGAACTTGCTCTGGCTGTTGAGCGCGATGGAGAGCAGCAGATGACGGTTGAACGGATTGGAGAAGCGCTCGAAGATCGCGGACGCGAACGCCTCAAGGTCGTCCTTGGGCAGGTCGAGCGTCGGCATGATCTCGTTGAAGAGCGCCTGGGACATATAGGAGCGCATGGTCGTATCCGCCATGCAGTCGCCAACGATCTCGTGACCCGCCAGATACGCGCCGAGAACCATGGAGGTATGCGCGCCGTTGAGCATGCGCACCTTGCGCAGCTTGTACGGGGAGACGTCCTGCGTAAAGACGACGTTGCAGCCCGCTTTCTTGAACGGCAGCTCGTCCTCGATCCACGCCGGACCTTCGATGACCCACAGACCAAACGGCTCGGCGGTATCGAGCATGTTGTCGCGATAGCCGAATTCCTCATACAGGGACTCGGCTTCGCCGCGCGGATAACCGGTCACGATGCGGTCCACCAGCGTGGAGCAGAAGACGTTCTCTTCCTTGAGCCAGGTCTTGAACGCCTCGGACAGACCCCACTGCTCGGCGGTCTTCACGCAGCATTCTTCCAGATTGCGGCCGTTGTAGTCGATCAGCTCGCAGGGCAGGAGGATGAAGCCGGAGCCCTTTTTGCCGCCGAACGCGGTGAAACGCTCGTAGAGCAGGCGGGTCAGCTTGCCGGGATAGGAAGCCTGCGGCTTATCGTCAAAGCTGTCCTTGCCGGTGTAAACGATGCCGGCTTCGGTGGTGTTGGAGATGATGATGCGCATATCCGGATTATGCGCCAGCGCGAGATAGCCTTCAAAATCCTCGTACGGGGAAAGACCGCGCTTGACGCTCTGGATGATGCGTTCGTCCTTGCTGGGCTTGCCGTCCACCTGACCGCGGAGGATCAGCGTATACAGACCGTCCTGCTCGTTGAGCATGGAGACCATGCCGCGTTCGATGGGCTGAACGATGACGACGCCGGCATCCATACCGGCTTTTTCATTTGCCATGTCGATCATCCAGTCGCAGAAGGCGCGCAGGAAGCCGCCTTCGCCGAACTGAATCACGCGTTCCGTTTTGGGCGCGATGCCGCGCGCCATTTGGATAGAGGAAAGAGTGGAAGCGTTGAGCTGAACCATGGTGAGTAACCTCCCAGATCATGATGATAACAAAGCAGGCATCCGGAGCTGTCCGCCCGGCGGAAGAGGGGGAAAGCGCCTGTAAGACCATCCTTTCCCATCTTCCATTTTGCTATGTACAGTATAGCACTGCCGACCGAAGTGCGTCAAGATTTTCGGCAAAAGGCGCGGGAAAGATTTGTACAATGTGAATAGGTTGTCTGACAACTGAAAAAGCGC
>CAKTXP010000145.1 GCA_934631055.1 uncultured Clostridia bacterium
AGCATGA
The DNA here is from genome assembly GCA_934631055.1 of uncultured Clostridia bacterium. Lineage (GTDB taxonomy): Bacteria > Bacillota > Clostridia > Christensenellales > Aristaeellaceae > Ventricola. The sequence goes on from CAKTXP010000145.1 coordinate 8, forward strand.
GCAGCGCGGCGCAGAGCGCGGCGGCTGCGCCGCGGGTTTTACGGCTCTTCACGGATATCGTTCCCTTCTTATGCTGATTTACGGATGCTTTTGTAGATTTTGTATATGCGTCTCTTGGCTCTCCCTCTGGGAGAGCTGTCAGCCGCAGGCTGACTGAGAGGGCATCCTTAGTCGATCGTTTCATACCCATCGGGAACGGGCGTTTCGCGCGGATTGACGCCGATCCAGTAAACGGGTGCGCTTGCCTTATAGGTATCGGTATACTTCTTTTCACGGGAAATTTCAAGCCCCTTGCTGTCCATCGTGACCAGATAGACATCGACGATATAGCCTTCGCGTCCGTTGCTCTTGACGGCGGTTTCGTCGTCGTAGAAGGCATGCTCGCCGGTCGTGTCCTTTTCATAGGTCGGGTCGGGCAGGGGGATGGTCTCGGCGACCTGAGAGACGAGCTTATAGGTGTAACCGTTCGGGTCGGGACGGCCGTAGATGGTGAAGCGGCTGTGGTAATAGCCCTTGACCTTGACAAACTCGGTTTCGATATAGATATCCGAGTTGGTATTGTTGGTGAATACGAAGTCGTAGCGGTCGTCGGAAACGGTCGCGTCCAGTCCCTTCTCCACATAGCTGGAGGGGATGGCGTGCGGCGTGCGCTTATTGACGGTCAGACCCGCGTTGACCACGGCGTTATACAGCGTCGAGGACACCTGACAGATACCGCCGCCCGTACCCAGAACATAGTTGCCGTAGGCGATTTCCAGCGCCTGCTGATAGCCGTTGGCAACGGTGCGCTTGCCCGCGACCTTATTGAAGGAAACGGACTCGCCGGCTTTGATGACAAGGTGGTTGAACTTCTCCGTGCCAAGGCGGACATTCTCTGCGCGCGCCTCGGCATATTCGCCGGACTTGCCGACGGTGGTTTCGTAAGAACTGAGCTTGACGATCTGCGCTTCCAGCTGAGCGCGGGTGACGGTCGCCTGAACGGGCGTCGGGGTCAGATCGACGACGCCGCTTTCCAGCGTATCGACCATCGCGCAGATCTTTTCATTCAGTCCGGTGATATCCAGCGTCTGCCCCGGCACGTCGTCCGTATAGGAGAACGGGGGCCACTTGCTCTCGTCCGAAACACGCGTGGCGCTGACGGCGGGCTGATCGACTTCGGCTTTGATCTGGTTGAGGATCTGGTTGACCTGGCTGAGGTCGTAGGTCAGCGTCGTGTAGCGCATGGCGGGCTCTTCCTCAAGGGCTTTGACCTGCTCATAGCGCGTGGAGGACGAACCGGTATGCCCGATCGCCCAGAGCTGGTCGAGCTGGTCGGCAATGTCGTACTCCATATTCAGGCTGTCGCCGGTGATATCCCAGCTGCGCCCGTCCTCGGTGCGCAGGGTGATGCGGAACGAGGAAATGAGCGACTGCACCTGCTGGGTGACGACCGCCGCCGCCTCGTCGAGCGTCTTGCCCTCAAGCGGAATATCGTTGACGAAGATATTCGGATAGAATACGCCGTCTCCGCGGTCAAGCGTCTGCTTGATATCGACGAGCCGACTGCCCGAACGCACGCCGATGACCAGCAGCACGACGGCAATAACGGCGCAGAGTGAGCCGACTGCCGTCCGGCGGATCTTGCGCGCGCGGCGCTCCTTCGCTTTCTTGGTCATGGGGCGTTTGGAAGCGGGCTTCTTGGCGGGCGCTTTTTTGGCGGGCGTTCTCGCCTCTGCCTGTCCATCGTCAGCGCGCTTTTCGGATGCTTTTTGATTCGCGGACGAGCCGCGTTTCATCGTCAGGATAGCCTGGCTCTCCTGCGCGCCGCGGACGCTTGGGCGTTTCGATTCGGCGCGGGGAGAAGGCTCCGCCTTCTTTTTCGTTCTCCGAGAGGCTGCGCCGCTGGTGTCGGATACCATCCAATCCGGCGTGTCCTGCTCGTTGCCCACGATGATGCGCAGCGGTTTTTCTTCCGGAACAGGCGCGGCAGGGGGACGGCGTCTGCGATGCGGGGTCTGGCGATCATCTGACATGGGCATCACCTCCTTGATTTAAGTGAAAAGCGGGGAAAGGCTCCCCGCCGGTGCATCATAATATGCCATACTCTATCATACTTCATTTTTATGCGCTGTGCAAGTTTTTTTTGACGCCCGCCTGCGCGGAACGACGCGGCAAAAGCGCGCATAAGCTGATTCGGAGGGGCTTTGCCCTTCTTCCCATATAGACGAGGATATCGGGCGTTTTCTTGCATGAACGGGGATTTTTTCCCACAAGGAGGGTCTATGGAAAAATCGTGGAGCGAGATCCTGCGCTGGATCGCGGCGGCGGCGGGCGCGGTCGCCGGACTGTTTACGCGGATGCCGCTGGCGGTCAAACTGCTGATGCTGCTGATGGCGCTGGATTATTTCAGCGGCGTGGGCGCGGCGCTTCTGGGCAAAAGCAAAAAGAGCGATACCGGCGCGCTGAGCAGCAAGGTCGGCTTTATCGGCTTGGCGCGCAAGGCAATGATCCTAGGCATTGTGCTGCTGGCGGCGGTGCTGGATAACGTGATGGGCAGCGCGGCATGTACAGGCGCGGTGACGCTGTTCTATATCGTCAACGAGTCGCTTTCCATTTTGGAGAATGCGGTGCTGCTCGGCGTGCCGATTCCCGATAAGCTCAGACAAACGCTGGATATTGCGAAAAAAGAAAAAACGGCGGAAAGCTGAAAAAAGCCCTCCCCGTTACTTCGTGACAGTTCTCCAAAGGGGAGAGCCAAGACATCTGCCAAACGCTTTACTGTCTTGCCTCCCTTCCGGGGAGGTGTCCGAAGGACGGAGAGGGCTATTCCTGCTTATAACGCCGATTTAAAGGCTTCAAAGAATTCTGGACAGCTCCAGTTGCCGCATCCGCTGACCGTGTCGCCGGAAACGCCGAGTTGGAGCTTTAAGCCGTTGTTTAGCGTTGCGGTCAGGGTCTGCCTGTGCGACGAGGTGTCCGCGGATTTCAGGACGGCGTGGTCGAGCAGCACGGAGATGGCGTTGTTCGCCGCGTCGCCGGTCAGTGTGCCAACGTCGGAAAGCGTCAGCTCGGAAATCTGACCGCGGACGGAGAACGTATCTTCCAGCCCCTGCCCGCCGGGCCCCCTGCCCGCATAGCTGACGCGCTGGAAAAGGCGCATGTTTCCGCTTACTTCCGCCGCGACAGCCGTGTTTGTGTCCAGTCCGGAGACGGTATAGATCGCCGAACCTTCGCCGGAAACATTGGAAAGACCGGCGCTGAACGCGTCGTCGTCCGCCAGAGACGGCGTATCGCTGTACGTCGCGACGCTTCCGACGGAATCGCCCAGCAGGGAAGCGTCTATATTCTTCGGCGTGGTCAGCATGCGGTAAACGCCGCCGTTGACCGCGACCAGCGGGATATCCCCTTCAGCCGTGGCGAAAAGCGAATTTTCGCTCGGCGAAACGGATTTGATGCGCGCGCTGCTGCCGACATCCGCGACGCGGACGCTGTTTTCCATCACGTTGTCGCCCGCGGCAATCGAGCTGATGGCGACAGGCTCAAGCGGCTGTTTCTGCGCGTTGCTTAGACGCAGACCGACCGCGCCGACGCAGGCAATCGCCAGCGCAGCACAGCACAGCGCGGGCGCAAAGCGGCGCACAGGCGTTTTGCGCGCCGCCGTTTTTTCTTCTCTTGCGGCGTATAAGATGCGCCGCTTCATCGTTTCATCCGCATGCAGACCGGAGAGCATCTCGTCTGCGATGGGCGCGAGCTGCTCAAGCTTATTCATGTCGTTCACCGGTTGCTTCCTCCTTTAAAAGGCTTTCCAGTTTTTTTCTTGCTCTGGAAAGGCGGCTGGAAATCGTCCCTTCCGGCAGACCGAGCATTTGCGCGATCTCCGATATGCCGAGCCCCTGATAATAGTGCAGCAGGATGGTCTCGCGGAACGCGACGGGCAGCTTGTGTATCGCCCGCATCAATTCCGCTTTTTCCTCCCGCTGCTCGATGGTCTCGTCCTGCGCGGGCATGATATCAAGGCTCGGCGCGCCAAGCACGACGCGCTTGAGCCACGCGCTGCGCCACAGGTCGCGGCAGCAGTTGACCGTCACGCGGAGCAGCCATGCTTTTTCGCGGCCCGGAGCGATATTTTCCCCGCGCGTATAGAGCTTGATAAACACATCCTGGCAGACGTCCTCGGCTTTCTGTTTATCCGCCAGATAAAAATACGCCATGCGCAATACGTCGTCGGCGTACTGCGCGTAGAGCTGTTCAAACTGCTCGGTAAACTCAGGCGTCTTTGCGCTGCTTTCCAACCGTTTCACTTCCTACCCTCATGTATCAAGACGAATGAAGCTGTCGTTTTCATCCGATCAAATGAAAGATTTTTGATAAAAAGATTATACATGAAAGCCCGCGCTTTCGCAAGGCTTGCGCCGCTGGGAAGAAAAGGACAAAGAACCTCTTTAAACCGCCGCGAAGCGAAGAAGGGAGCCTGAGGGACAATGTCCCTCAGTGGGGCTTGGGGCAAAGCCCCATCGTCATCTTGCCGCGAAGCGATTCAAAAAAGCAGTCAGGAAGCGAAGCGTTACCTGACGGTGTTTCGCGCTTATACAGCGGCTGTACCGATAAAAAAGGTCATCCCTCAAAAAGAAGGATGACCCAAGCCCTCTCAGCCTTTCGGGAACAAGAGAGCGTACCGTTTATTTTTGCCTCTCCCCTTTGGGAGATGTGGCACAGCGAAGCTGTGACGGAGAGGGCAGTTAGAAGCTGCGTCCGCCGCCGCCGCCGCGGGAAGAACCGCCGCCGAAACTGCCGCCGCCAAAGCTTCCGCCTCCGCCGAAGCCGCCGCTGCTGCGTCCGCCGCCGAAACCGCCGCTGCGCGGAGGACGGCTGCTCGGACGGGAACCGCCGAAACCGCCGCCCATCGGGGGACGCGGTGGACGGGGACCGCCAAAGCCGCCGCCCATCGGGGGACGCGGACCGCGCGGGGGACGACGGTTCCTGTCGTTGCGGCCGAAGAGCCAGCCGAGGAAGAAATAGCTCAGACAGCCGCCGCGGTTGGGCGCGAGCGCGTTGAAGATGACGCAGATGATGATGTAAACAAAGATAACGCCGATGAGGAATTCAAACAAGCTGAATTCACCTCCGTCACTGTAACCGTTGTAGTCGTAATTGTAATCGTAGTTTCCGGAGCTTGAACTGCCGCTCTGGGAAGAGGCGAGGGAGAGCGTCTTGCCCTTGGCGCGGGCGAGATACTGGCAGACGTCCTTATACAGGCTGACCATGCCCTCGTCGAAGTTGTTATCGGCAAAGTAGCTGATGTTGTCGTCGATGAGTTCGCCGCATTTGGAGCCGCTCATCACGCGGTCAACGCCTTTGCCTGTACCGATTTGGATCTTGCGGTCGCCGCGGGCGAGGAGGATGACCACGCCGTTATCTTCGCCCGACTGACCGATACCCCAGGTATTGATGAGGTCGGTCGCGTAATCGGCGGGATCTTGTCCATCGAGGAAATCGACGACGACGGCGATCGCCTGAATACCGGTCGCGTCTTCGAGCGCAGAACCGTAATTTTCGATGACGCTCTTACTCGAAGCGGAGAGGACGGAGCCGTCGTAGTCATAGGCATACGCAAATTCGCTGGGTTTACTCGGCACGGAAGCCGATGCGCCGACGGCAAGGCAGAGCATCAAAGCCAGAGCCGTGAGCAGAGCCAAAACTTTCTTCATTTTTTCTTCCTTTCTAAGGGGTTACGGTTGGGGCGTTGCCCCAAACCCCAGCAGGGAACTGAGTTCCCTGCACCTTCCACATCGCTATCGCTTTGCGATAGCGGCGTTTATTTTATAGATGAGTTTATTGGACAAACCTTGAAGGAATCAGATTGATTGCGCAGCAATCAATCGTAGTGGGAATTCCAAGAACCTAAGGTTCTTGGCAGGGTTTGGGGCAGAGCCCCAACGTCATCCCCAATCATCCCCATCAAACCCCTTCGTACATGTCCGGCTGAGTAAGAAGAGCCTTCGTCGGAAGCTTTTCGTAGAGCTTTTCAGCCTTCTGCGCATGGTCGTTGTAGGCGCGTCCTTCCTGCCGCAGGAAACTGCCCTGCTCGGAGAATGTGTCCGCCGCGCGGGTGAGCATCGTCGCGTTCTCGCCGGACAGGGAGGAGGACGCTTCGTCGATGAGCTGGCTGACCGCGGC
>CAKTXP010000146.1 GCA_934631055.1 uncultured Clostridia bacterium
AAGCTTTATGCAATTTCCTATAAGCCAAAAAGGGAATGCCCCTTTCGGAGCATCCCCTCACGATTTAAAATTCTCAGCCCTTGACTGCGCCTGCCGTTACGCCGTCCATGAACTGCCTCTGCGCGAGGAAGAACACGACCAGCGACGGGACGATGGAGATGAGCGAGACCGCCATGACGCGGTTCCATGCAAAACCCGTGTCCGCGTCCATGCTCATGCGAACGAACAGCGTCGCCGGATAGCGGGCTGGCGTGTTGACGTAGAGCAGCGGACCCATGAAGTCGTTGCTCGACCACATGAACTGGAACAGTCCCGCGGAGACCATCGCCGGCCAGAGCATCGGCACGAGTACGAGAACCAGCGTCTGCATGATGTTGCAGCCGTCGATCTTCGCCGCTTCGTCCAGCTCGCGCGGAATGTTGCGCATGAACTGAATGAGCATGTAAACGAAATAAGTCTCCTGCGCAAACAGCGTCGGCACGATAAGGGCCAGATAGTACGGCGAATCGACCCAGCCGAAGTTTCGGTACATCAGGAACTGCGGGATATTCAGCACGACCTGCGGCAGGAACAGCGTCGCCATCAGGACGGCGAACAGGAAGTTGCGTCCGCGGAACTTAAAGCGCCCGAAACCGTAAGCCGTAATCGTCGAGGAGATCACCGTGAAGATGACCTTCGGGATGACGTACTTATAGGTGTTGAGCATCGCCTGCCAGATGTTGATATCGCCGCCGTAGTTGTTCATCGCCGCCTTATAGCCTTCCATCGTCGGGCGGGACGGGATCAGGCTCAACGTAGAGAAGATCTCATTATTGTCCTTGAACGTCGCGCTGATCATCCACAGCAGCGGATAGACCATGAACACGCCGACCGCGATCAGGATGACATAGCGGATAGTCGTACTCATCGCGTGCTGAGCGCGCAGGCTGACGCGCGTGAAGATCAGCCGATACAGTACGATAAACAGGATGACGCCGCCCAGCAGCAGATAAAAGTTCTTCATCTGCCCGATAGACGCGGCAACGCCGGTCGCCGTCGCGACATCGACGCTTGCGCCGTAGAAGCCCACGCCGAGCAAGCCGATGCTCAGGGCGAGGAAAATGATGCTTGCGATACTCATCTCTTAGCCCCTCCCATCGTCGTCGGAATAGTAGACCCACTTCTTCTGGCTCACGAACGCGATGATGGTCAACACCATGACGATCACGAACATGACCCATGCCATCGCGGAGGACATACCGACCTTATAATCCTTGAACGCCGTGTTATAAACGATCAGGGAGATGAGCGTCGTCGCGTTGCGCGGTCCGCCGTTGGTGATGATGTACGGTCCGTTGAACTCCTGGAACGCCTGCACCAGCTGCGTCACCAGGTTGTAGAAGATGACTGGAGAGATCAGCGGAATGGTGATGGAGATGAACTGGCGTCCCTTGGTCGCGCCGTCGATGGAAGCCGCTTCGTAGAGATCCTCCGGCACGCCCTTGAGCGCCGCCAGGAACAGAACCATCGCCGAACCGAACTGCCATACGCGCAGCAGACAGATGATGAACAGCGCCCAGTTCTTATCCGCCAGGAAGTTGATGGATTCAAAGCCTAGCATCGCCAGAATGGTGTTCACCACGCCGTCGTTCTTGAACAGCGCTTTCCAAAGCACAGCAATCGCGACCGAGCCGCCGAGGATGGACGGCACATAGTACGCCGTGCGGAACAGTCCCACACCCTTGATCTTAAAATTGAGGATATAGGCGATAAAGAGCGCGAAAATCAGCTTCAGCGGAACCGTCATGAACGCATAGGTGAACGTGACCTGAAGCGCCTTGATGTTCTTGGTCTTGGTGAACGCATCGATATAGTTCTGGAAACCGACGACATTCTGCACGCCCTTAAACAGGTCGTAATCCGTAAAGCTGTAAACCAGCGAGGATACGAACGGATAGAGCTTGAAGATGCAGAAACCGATCAGCCACGGCAGAACGAGGATAAAGCCCATGTAGCCCTGTTCCAGCTTGCTCAGCCCGCGCCGCCTTCTGAGATCCTGGCGCGCGGCAGAAGACCCTCCCGTTTTCGTCATTGGATCTCCCCTCCCTTTCAAATAGAAGAATATAAATCAGAGCGGCTTAACTGCTGCCAAGCCGCTCCGATCTTCAGGTTCAGAAATTACTTGGCAAGCACTTCGGTGATGCCGTCGCTGAGGGTCTGGGCAGCCTCCTCAATGGAGTAATCCTTGTAGGAAAGACCATCCATCACATCATAGTACACGCCATCGCTGTTCTTGAGCGCGCTGTTCTCGAACTTCGGATCCAGCTTGTTGGAGCACCAGTCGAGAACCTTCGCGTTCGCCTCGGCGACCTTCGCGTTGAGCAGACCTTCCTGCGCGCAAAGCTCGTTCGCCTTCTTGCTCAGCGGGATGCCGCGCTGGCTGTTCATCAGCTTGGCGCCCTCGTCGCTGTTGAGCAGGAACTCGATCAGCTGAGCCGCCGCCTGCTTGTCTTCCGCCGTGTTGGAGATGGCAAACGCCAGGGAGACCTTGGTGAAGCCGCCATGATATTCGCCCATATCGGCGAAGTAGTTGCCGACGACGAACTCCTGTCCCTCGTTCAGCGCCTTTTCAAACTTGCTCGCGGAGGAATCCCACTCGAAGATGCCGGCGTACTTGCCTTCCATCCACTTGGGGTTCTTGTCCAGGCTGTCCGCGCCGTCGCCGGTCAGGGTCTCGGAGGTCGGGATGACGTGGTTGTCTTCCAAGCTCTGGATGAACTCAAGACCCTTGGCGATCTCTTCAACCGTGTAGTTGAGCTGGCCGTCGGCAACCCAGTCCTTGCCGTAGACGCTCTCCAGATAGTAGACCATCAGGATCATCTTGTCGTAAGCGCCCAGCGCCAGCGGGTAGCAGTCGTCGCCGAGCTTCTCAGCGAACACCGGGCCAGCCGCCATCAGGTCGGCAAGCGTCGTCGGAACAGCCAGACCAGCCTTCTCGAAGGAAGTCTTGTTCCAGTAGAAAATACGGCCGGTCATGGCAACCGGAATCGCCAGCAGCTGTCCGTCGATGGTGCACTGCGCCAGCGCGCCCTCGTTGAACTGGGACAGGTCGATGATGTCGGCGACCTGGTTGAGGTCATAGAACTTGCTGGAGCCGTCCGCGTTGGTGAAGGAGTAGAGCCAGTTCCAGTTGATCTGGTTCACATCGAAAGCGGAGTCAGAAGCGAAGTACTGGCTCATCTTGTCTTCCCAGCCGCTCCACGCGCTGTAAGTGCAGGTCACGTCGATACCGGTCGCCGCTTTGAAGGCGTCCACCGCCTGCTGGGTCGCTTCGTGACGGGAGTCGCCGCCCCACCAGGAGAAGGTCAGGGAACCTTCCGCCATCGCGCCAACGGCAGTCAGCGCCAGCGCCAGGGTCAGCAGGCATGCGATAATCTTTTTCATTACGATTCGCTCTCCTTAAAAAATAATATTCGTTCTGTCGGTCGCCCGACGTGAAGGGGATCGCCATCCCCTTTCAGCCTTTTCACAACGCACATCGGTTTATTTCGTCCGTCATCTGTTCCCTCTGTGCATATTCATTATAATTTTCTGTGCAAGTTGTGTCAAGTGCATAAAATGGAAATCAATCTCTTGTGCGAAACTTTGTTAGGTTGAGCGATTAACCCGCGCTCAACCTTTGCATAGTTTTGCGCTCAAGCACCAAGAGCGCAGCATGCCATCAGGAACGGCGCGGTTCCCTTCGTGTCTCCGCTGCATACGACTTCGTGGATATAGTACGAATAACTGCCGCTTCTGTACGGTTCACCGCCCAGCCCCGCGACTTTGCAGATTTGGGTCAGCTCAGGGAAGCCGTCCGCCGCGGTCACGACGTTCTTCTCCCAGAGCGCGTCCATGCTCGCCTTTGCCGCGTCCAGCGCTTCCTGACCGCAGAGCCCCAGCTCCGCGCCCTTGCACAATCCGTAGATGAACATCGCCGAGCAGGAGGATTCCGCGTAGTTCTCCTCGTTGGCGGGCATGTCCATCACCTGATGCCAGAGCAGATCATCTCCCCGCGCCGCCATCACCGCCGCAAGCAGCGACTTCATCTGCGCGGCGATCGTCTCATAGCCCGGATGCGTCTTGGGCAGAACGCTCAGCACATCGGCATGCGCCATCACGAACCAGCCCATCGCGCGCCCCCAGACATGCGGAGAAAGTCCGGTCTGCGGATCTGCCCATTTCTGCGCCTTCGCGCTGTCCCACGCATGCGCATGCAGTCCGCTGGGAAGGCGCGTCTTTTCAAAGATAAGCGTCATCTGCTTGACCGCCATATCCGCCCATTCCGTCTCGCCGAACGTCTCGGCAAACTCCGCCATGAACGGGCACGCCATGTAGATGCCATCCAGCCACATCTGCTGGGGATAGAGCTTCTTATGCCAGAAACCTCCCTCCGGCGTGGTCGGCTGTCCCTTCAGCTGCTCGATGAGCCTGCGGCAGGCTTTTTCATACTTCGCTTCGCCGGTCGCCTTGTACAGCCGCAGGGCGGTGCGCCCCATGCAGATCATATCCAGATTATATTTCTCCGGCTCGTAGGTTAGAATCTCGCCGTCCGCCGTCACATACTGGTCTACGTTCTGCTTTGCCGCGTCGTAAAACCGCTTGTCGCCGGTCTTTTCGTATACGTCAAGCCACGCCTTCGTGATGATGCCGCGTTCGTAGCACCAGTGATAGTTGTACTCCTGCTCGCGGATAAGCGTGCCTTCGCCCGCTCGGATGGTCTTTTCGCAGTTCATGGCGCTTTCCCCTTTCCGTCCTTGAATAGCCCTCTCGGCTCTCCTTTGGGGAAGAGCTGTCCCGAAGGGGCTGAGAGGGCTTGTTCTTTATTCCACGTCGCGCAGCACGATATCCTCCCCGCGCGCGCCGACGATGCGCAGGTCGCTCAGATGCAGCCCGCGCACATGCTCCGCCGTCAATCCCGCGAGGGTCACGGGCTTCTGCACCGCGTTCATCACCGGAAAATCCGGCTTGCCCTCGACCAGATGGATCTGCGTGTTGACGATGCTGATATCCTCCAGCGGCGCTTCCGGCAGACCGTACAGGCATGCCGCGGCACTCCTCGCGCCCGTCACGACGATATCCGCCATGCGGATGCGGCGCACATGCGGCGTCGCCTCGGTCACAGGCTGCGCGTTCGGGTCGGATACGATGGGCAGTTTGCCGTCCTTGCCGCAGAAATACATCAGGTTGACGACCAGCGGGCAGAGTACGTCGTTCATCACGATACCCGTTACGGAAACATCCTCCACCGCGCCGCCGCGTCCCCTGCGGGACTTGATGCGGATACCGCGATCCGTCCCGTCAAAGACGCATCCCGTGATGGATACGCGCCGGATGCCGCCGCTCATCTCGCTGCCCAGCACAACGCCGCCGTGACCATGAACCATCGTGCAGCCCGTGATGGCGATGTTCTCGCAGGGGACGTTCTCTTCCGCGTCCTCCGTGCCTGCCTTGACCGCGATGCAGTCGTCGCCCACGTCGATATGGCAGCCCGTGATGCGCACATTGCGGCAGCTCTCCGGATCGATGCCGTCCGTATTGGGCGAATCGAACGGATTGACGATGGTCAGGTTGCTGATGGTCACGTTCTCGCAGCGAACGGGATGGATGGTCCAGTTCGGGCTGTTCTTCACCATGAAATCGCTCATGCGCACGCGCGTGCAGTCCTCAAAGCAGACCGCGCAGGGGCGCGCGGCATCCAGCGTCTTGGCGCGGAAAGCCGTCCACCACTTCCTGCCCTGCCCTTCCAGCGTACCCAGACCGGTCAGCGCGACATTCTCCTCGTTCTTCGCGTAGATGAGCGGACGATGACACGGCTGTTCATAGCCCTCCCAGCGGATATGCAGGATGGGATACGCGTCAAAATCGTCCGTAAACCGCAGAACGGCGCCAGCTTCCAGATTCAGCTCGACATTGCTCCTCAGGACCAGACTGGCTGTGCCGTATTCGCCCGCCGGAACGACGACGCGCCCGCCGCCCTGAGCCGCCGCCGCGTCGATCGCCCGCTGAATCGCGTCGCCGCAGAATTCGCCGCTCCGCGCGCCATAATCCAGGATATTCATGGTCAAACCCTCTCC
>CAKTXP010000147.1 GCA_934631055.1 uncultured Clostridia bacterium
GTGCCAGGTCTACGACGAGGAATCGGGCGTTTGCGGCTTTATGTATAAGTCGCTGACCAGCCGGGGACAGTAAAAAAATCGAAAAAATAGGGGCTGTTGGCAGCCCTCTCAGTTACGGCTATGCCGTGACACCTCCCCCAAAGGGTGAGGCAGGATAGCAGACCATTTCAAGACTGCGATATCTTGGCTCTCCCACTGGCAGAGCTGTCCGAAGTGACTGAGAGGGCTGGCGCAACAGCCCCATTTTTACCATATAGGAAATTGCATAAAGCTTGCTCGCGTGCGTAAAGCTTTGAATCTTTACGGACTGTGGCGGAAATGCAGGCGGGCGTAGCCCTATTTTTACGTTATAGGAAATTGCATAAAGCCTGCTCGCGTGCGTAAAGCTCTGAATCTTTACGGACTGTGGCGGAAATGCAGGCGGGCGCAGCCCTATTTTTACGTTATAGGAAATTGCATAAAGCTTGCTCGCGTGCGTAAAGCTCTGAATCTTTACGGACTGTGGCGGAAATGCAGGCGGGCTCAGCCCGCTTATTCCGGACAGGTGATCTCCATGACCTGCTCGATCATATGATGCAGGAGCTGGCTCTGGATGGTGTCGGCGGCGCGATAATATACTTCTTTGCCTTCGCGGCGGGTGACGACCAGTCCGGCGGCGCGCAGCGGGCGCAGATGATGGGAAATCGCGGGCGCGGACATGCCCATCATGGCGGACAGGTTGATGACGCAGTCCTCATCGTGGCAGAGCAGCCAGAACAGGCGTACGCGCGTCGGGTCGCCGAGCTGCTTGAATACGTTCGCGACCAGCTGAAAATGCTCGGAATCATTGAGCGTGGCAAGCAGAGCATCGGACTGATGCGGATGATGGGCATGCGGCATATCCATAGAAAAAGACTCCTTTTGCGGTGTTAAGACTTTGTTTGAACTAGCAGCAATTGAATATATGAACAAAAAAGGGAACGCTTGGGGCTTTGCCCCAAACCCTACCAGGAACCTGAGGTTCCTGGACTTCCCGATTCGCTTCGCGGCGGTTTAAATTATCTTTACTGAACGACGCGCATGCGCGTCGTATGCTTTACTCTATTAAAACCGGCGCGAAGCGAGGAAAGGGTGCAGGGAACAACGTTCCCTGCCGGGGTTTGGGGCAGAGCCCCAAGCGGGTCAGGGCTGCCACCCGGCGTTTCCCTATCTCCTGTCCCGCGGAATTCGCCCATTCGGCAATCCTTTTCGCCCGATTGGACGGGAATTTTAAAAAGGCTTGCGTTTCGGTTCATCCGGTATTATACTACGGACATATCGAATAAACAAGTGCTTAATCGTAAAAACGATAAGTTCGGAAAAGGAGATCATCACAATGAAAAAGACGTATAAGATCGAAGTGGACTGCGCCAACTGCGCGAACCTCATGGAAGAAGCGACCCGCAAGACCGAAGGCGTTGCCAATGCGACCGTCAATTTCATGACGCAGAAAATGATCGTCGAATTTGCCGAAGGCGCTGACGTGAAGGGTGTTATGCAGAACGTACTCAAGGCATGCAAGAAGGTCGAGCCGGACTGCGAGATTGAGCTTTAATGAAAAGAGGGGCTGCTGCAACAGCCCTCATTTTACAACGTATGATTAAACAAACGCTTAATCGAATAGAGAAGGAGAATGAGGGATGAATAAAAAGCAGAAAAAGATGCTGACGCGTATTATCATCGCCGCGGCGATGCTCATCGCGCTGCATTTCCTGCCGGTGACGGGGCTGGTGCGGCTGGCGCTGTATCTGGTTGCGTATCTGGTCATCGGCTGCGATATCCTGCGCAAGGCGTGGAAGGGCATCCTCAATCGGCAGGTCTTTGACGAGAATTTCCTGATGGCGATCGCGACGGTCGGCGCGTTCGCGCTGGCGATTTATGAAAAGAGCGGCGACTATACCGAGGCGATTGCCGTTATGCTGTTCTATCAGATCGGCGAACTGTTTCAGAGCTATGCTGTCGGCAAGAGCCGCAAGAACATCAGTGAGCTGATGGATATCCGTCCGGATTACGCCAACATCGAGCGCGACGGCAAGCTGGAAAAGGTTGATCCCGATGAAGTCGAGATCGGCAGCACCATCGTCGTCCAGCCTGGCGAAAAGGTGCCGATCGACGGCGTTGTGCTGACCGGCAAGTCCAGCCTGAACACCAGCGCGCTGACCGGCGAGAGCCTGCCGCGCGACGTCAAAGAGGGCGACGAGATCATCAGCGGCTGCATCAATATGACCGGCGTGCTGACCATCCGGACGACGAAGGAATTCGGCGAATCGACCGTTTCCAAGATCCTTGAACTGGTGGAGGATTCCAGCTCGCATAAGTCCCGCTCGGAGGACTTTATCGCCAAGTTTGCCCGCATCTATACGCCTGCGGTCTGTTATGGAGCGCTGGCGCTGGCTGTCCTGCCGCCGCTGGCCCGCATGCTGTTCATGGGTCTGCCTGCGGCGTGGGGAGAGTGGATCTACCGCGCGCTGACCTTCCTGGTCATCTCCTGCCCCTGCGCGTTGGTCATCAGCATCCCGCTCAGCTTTTTTGCCGGTATCGGCGGCGCGAGCAAGGAAGGCGTGCTGATTAAAGGTTCTAACTATCTGGAAACGATGTCGGAAGTCAAGACGGTTGTATTTGATAAGACCGGCACGCTGACGCAGGGCGTATTCGAGGTCACGGGCGTTCATCACAACAAGATGGAAGAAGAGAAGCTGCTGGAATATGCGGCGCTGGCGGAATGCGCTTCTTCCCACCCCATCAGCAAGAGCTTGCAAAAGGCGTATGGCAAAGAGATCGACCGCGACCGCGTGAGCGATATTCAGGAGCTGAGCGGCAAGGGCATCCGCGCCAAAGTCGATGGCCACGATGTGGCGGCGGGCAACACCAAGCTGATGACGGCGCTTGGCGTGGAATATCACGACTGCCACAGCGTCGGCACCATCATCCATATCGCTATCGACGGCGCGTATGCCGGACATATCGTCATCTCCGACGTCGTTAAGCCGCATTCCAAGGAAGCTATTGCGGCGCTCAAACGTGCGGGCGTTGAAAAGACGGTCATGCTGACCGGCGACGCCAAGCGCGTGGCGGATCAGGTTGCGTCCGAACTGAACATGGATATGGTTTGCAGCGAGCTTCTGCCTGCGGATAAGGTGAAGAAGGTCGAAGAGCTGCTCGCCAAGAAGGGCAGCAAGGAAAAGCTTGCATTCGTCGGCGACGGCATTAACGACGCGCCTGTCCTGACCCGCGCGGATATCGGCATTGCGATGGGCGCGATGGGTTCCGATGCCGCCATCGAAGCGGCGGATGTCGTGCTGATGGACGATGACCCGATGAAGATTGCCAAGGCGATTAAAATTTCCCGCAAGTGCATCGGCATTGTCTACCAGAACATCATCTTTGCGCTGGTCGTCAAGTTCGGCTGTCTTGCGCTTGGCGCACTGGGTATTGCGAATATGTGGGCGGCGATCTTCGCGGACGTCGGCGTGATGGTTCTCGCTGTGCTGAATGCGATCCGCGCGCTGAGGGTGCATAATCTGTAAGAGAAAGCGAATATGAAAAAAGCAGGCGCAGGAAAACTGCGCTTGCTTTTTGTGATATTTGTGGGGTGAACGTCCGGAAAAACCTCATCCGTCTTCGCTGCGCTCAGCCACCTTCCCCAAAGGGGAAGGCAAGATAAGCGAACGGCTCATAAGCCTGTAATATCTTGGCTCTCCCTCTGGAAGAGCTGTCCCGAAGGGACTGAGATTAACTTCAGCTATCGCGAAAGCGATAGCGTAGTAAGGGTCAAGGGGACTTAGTCCCCTTGCGGGGTTTGGGGCGGAGCCCCAAGCGTATTCCCCGTATTCCCCGTCGTAGCCCCTGCCGTCCTTTGCTGCTTCCGGTATTCCCGCGGCAGGACGCCGTAGACGCTCTTGAAAGCAGAGCTGAATTTGCTCTGGCTCTCGTAACCGACCTGCGCGGCGACCTCGGAAAGAGAGTCGTCCGTCGTGCGCAGGAGCAGCGCGGCGCGTTCCAGACGATGCTCCTTCATGTGGGCGGCGATAGGCTGACCGTAGACGAATTTAAAGACGTCTTTCAGCGTGGAGGGATTCATCAGATATCGCTTGGAAAGCTCTTCGATCGTGCGCCGCTGCCCTAAATCGGAGAGCAGCTCTTCGTGAATCTGCCGGACGACGGCGATCTGCTCGGCTTTGTAAGGCGTCGGCGCGGCAGCCGGCGCAGCCGTGCGCGAGAGAACCATCATCAGCTCCTGGAACTTGAGCCGCGCATAGGGCAGAAGGATGGCACGGTCGATGGTATAAAGCCCGTCGAATATTGCCGCGTTCTGCGGACAGGCGGAAAGGGTCGCGCTGCTTTCCTGACAGAATCGGTCGTATATCCCGCGTGCGGAAACGCCTGCCTGACGCATCAGCTCGGGCGGCTGGGCGTCCAGCGCGTCGATATCGATGGAGAAGAACAGCCCGTCGTAACAATGCAGCGGGAACTCGATCTCCGACTGCGTGCAGCAGCTCATGTTGTGCAGCGAAACGTCGCCCTCGCCCAGATAGAGCGAAAGCCCGTCTTTCATCCGCCAGCCGATGCGCCCTGCGCGGCAGTGATTGATCTCCATGACGGTCGAAGCGGGGCTGTCGTGGCGATGGGTGAACTGAGAAGAAAGATAAGTCTGGAAACAAAGCTCTACGCCGGGGTAAAGCGTCAGCGTGTCGAGCTGGATTTTGCTTTCCCTGCCGCACATCGCGCACCAGTGGCAGGCGCTGAGCATGGAATGCTCACAGTTCTCGGAAAGATGGTTGACGACCGGCTTTCCACATGGCGCATGAGAAAGGCGCGCCATAATTTCCTGCTCGGATGAATGGGACATCGCGAACCTCCTTCCTGACTTTCCCCTTCAGTATAGATTTGTTCCGCAGACGTGTCAAGCGTTTGTACAGCCTTACAGGAAAAATGGATTTGACAGACGGCGAAAGAACGTGTATCCTTCATAATCAGAAAGAGGATATTCGTCAAGGAGGGATAGGATGAAACCGATCAAAATGACTCCGTCTTTCCGTTACGGCAGCGCGACGCCGTGGGGATGCGAAGGACTGCGCGCGCTGCATAAGTCGATCCCCGACCCGAAAACGGGGGAGAGCCTGGAGGTCTCCGTACTGCCTGGATTGGAGAGCCGCGACAGCGAGGGGCATACGCTGACGGAACTGCTGGATACCTATGGCGAGGCGATGCGCGGCACGAAGATCGGGAAGGAATTCCCGCTGCTGCTCAAGCTCATCTCCGCTGGAGACAAGCTCTCGGTTCAGGTGCATCCAAGCGACGCTTATGCGCGTGAACATGAGCATGGCAAGCTCGGAAAAACGGAAGCGTGGGTTATTCTGGACGCGCAGCCCGGCGCGCAGATCGTCTATGGCATCCACGAGGGCGTGAGCAAGGAAGCGCTGGCGCGTGCCTGCGAAGAGGGCGGCGCGGCTGTACAGGCGTGCCTGAACACGGTGAAGGTGAAAGCGGGCGACGTGTATTTTATTCCGGCGGGCATGGTGCATGCGCTGGGCGGCGGCGTGACGCTGATGGAGATCCAGCAATCCAGCGACGTGACGTATCGCTTTTATGACTGGGACCGCGTGGACGCGCAGGGAAAAGGGCGCGAGCTGCACATTCAAAAGGGGCTGGATGTGACGAATGTGTCGCTGCATCTGCCGCCGTGCGCGGGCACGACGAGCGAAAAGCCCGGCGGCACGGCAACGCGGTACATCGACGAACGGGCGTTTATTCTGGAACGCTGGCATTGCGAAAGCGCCATGGCGCTTCCGCTCACGCCGGAACACTTTGTCCTGCTCTGCGCGCTGGGCGACGGCAAGCTGGCGTGGGACGGCGGCGAGATGGATTTGCAGCGCGGGGACTGCGTGTTCCTGCCTGCCGAATGCGAAAAGACGAGCCTTTGCGGACAAGTGGATGCGCTGCTCAGTTGGGTAGAAAAGTAAATCATGAAAAACCTGCTAATGAAAATCAAGCCCTAAATCGAAGAAAATCAAAAGAAATTTTCAAGAACCAAAAAGTGTATACT
>CAKTXP010000148.1 GCA_934631055.1 uncultured Clostridia bacterium
CAAGCTTTATGCAATTTCCTATAAGGCAAAAAAGCTCCGGAGTTTTCCTCCAGAGCTTGACGGATCGTAGATCGATCAAAGCAAATCGTCGAGCGTTTTTGCCGAAAGCCGCCGCCGTGGCTTGCGTTCCGGATCAAACGCACATATCGACGCATAATCACAGCTTTGGCAGGCATTGAGCGACCCGCGTTCATACGGTGAATCGTCGATCATGCCGGCGTAAATATCGCCTGCCAGAGCCGTGGCTTTATTTCGTGCGAATTCAATCAGATGCTCCATTCCCTCGTCGCTGACCATAGACGACGCATAGCGCCCATTAGGCTTTCCGTCCTTGGTAATCATACCCGCCTGAGCGCCGCCCTGCGCACGCAGGATCGACACATCGCTCAACGTGATGCCGGAAAGGGAAAGCTTTTTGGCAATCTGCTTTTCAACCTCCTCTTTCATGCGCGTCTCTGTCTTTACGGTCGGATCAGCTATCCTGCAATAGAAGAATCCCGCCGCGCGCGAACCGGGGATGCGCGCGATTGCCGCCGCCATATACAGCAGCAGCTGTAACTGCAATCCCCAATAGACCAGCGTCGGGTCAAACTTCTTTCCGCCGCTCTTGTAATCGACGATGCGCACTGCGCCGTCCACCGTCATATCCACGCGGTCGATCCTGCCCTGCAAGTACACAAACGAACCATCCGCCAATTCCAACAGGATCGGCGAAATGCCATTTTGACCAAAGACGAACTCCATCTGCATCGGTCTGAAGCTGCTGTCTGCATACTGACTGATGATGTTGCGCGCCGTTCGCTTTGCCGTCCGTCGAATCTTCCGTGCAACCGCTTCTCCGCGCTTGCTTTCACCCAGCGGCGACGCGCGCCACTCGTCAATCAGCGGCGCGACGGCTTCATCCATCAGCCTATCGCATACTTCTTGTGGTATATTTGGAAATTCCGGCA
Organism: uncultured Clostridia bacterium; assembly: GCA_934631055.1. Lineage (GTDB taxonomy): Bacteria > Bacillota > Clostridia > Christensenellales > Aristaeellaceae > Ventricola. The sequence goes on from CAKTXP010000148.1 coordinate 951, forward strand.
GCTGAGTAACCATGCGCGTGAACTGCTCCGCCGCTTCGTGGTAGATCGTACCCAGCTCAGCGACATCTACGCCGGGGCGCTGCTCTTCCTTAGGCGCAAGACCATAGCGGACAAAGTGCTTATATGGGCATTGCGCAAAGGTCTCCAGTCGCGATACGCTGCTGACCGGACGCCCGTAAAGCCCGCGCGCCTGCATCGCGTCAAGCCGCTTTATCGGCTGCTCGCCCAATCCGCGCGTAATAGAAAAGAGCTGTTCCTCCCCTTCTCTCGTCGCCGAAATCTCCGCGGCGGCATGGGCATAAGCGTCCCCCAGCGGATGACGCCCGTCCGCCGATTCGGAAAGCTCAACAGCCAGCGCCTCCATTGCCGGTGTTTTGGCGCAAAGCATGGCTTCTCTTTCTTCCTGCGCCAATCCGCCGCTGACCGGAATCATCGGAAATAACCGTCTGAGCGATTGAACCGCCGTCCCCTCTCGAAGCGCTCTTCCGGTCTCATCCGCAAGCGCATAAGAAACGATGAGCCGCTTTTTTGCTCCGGACAGCGCTTTCAATTCGTCGAGCTGCCCCAGCGCCGCGCTCTCCTGCGGCGTCATGCCTAAGTATGCGCCGCTGACCTGCGCTGCATCCTGCTGTTCGCTGGGCGTCAAAAGCCCGCCGTCCGCGCCGGGCGGTGTATCGTTCATGCCAATGGCAAAGAGCGTATGCACCTGCGCCGTGCGCACATTGCCGATCTCGCCGCAGATGATTGCGCCATCCGCAGGCGGCAGAGCAGCAAGCTCCAGCGCCGCCAGGCCGTTTTCAAGCAGACCCAATACGATTTTCGCCGGTACCGCCTGTCCGCCCAGCAGGGTATGCAGCTGATCCAGCGTTTCCATCAACGCGTTCCAGACCTGTGCGCAATCCTGCGCTTCCGAATCCATACCAATGTTATTTAATTCGTCGCGCATGTTTTCCAGCGTCTCATACGCTTTTACGCCTTCAAGCAATTGGAGGATCGCCTGTATCGTGTCATCCGCCGTCTGTGCGCGATTTAAATCGTTTTGCAGGCGGATGAGCGGCGTCACAATCTTTTCGCGGCTCTCTTCCAGCGCGTCCAATTCTTCTTCCGTCACACCGCGCGGATAGCGGAAAGGTCTTTTCAGCGCATCGCCGCGCACATCCGCGCCCTCGCAGTAGGCGCAGAGTTTATCGGTCTCCTCCTGAGTGATCCCTAAAAAGCCAGTCTGCGCGCATTCCAGGATATCGCTCAACCGCCAGCCGTTTGAAAGGACCGCCAACGCGCAGAGCAGGAACCGGCTGATCGGGTGCGCGCCGGATTGTCTCTTCTCGGCGACATAGGCTTCCAAACCATACATCGGCAGGATGTTTTGCAGGAGCGGCGCATATCCACTCCCCTTCGGATAGACGACCGCCATCTGCGACACATCTTCCCCTTCCGACGCCAGTCTCCGCATGCGCGCCGCCGCAAGATGCACTTCCTGTCGCTTGCCGCTCGCGGCGCAGAGTTCGATGCAGCTTGGCGGATAATCGGCAGGATTTCCACCCAGCGCATATAGACCCCTTTCCAAAAGGCAGATGTCCGCCGGAGCATCCAATTTGGCATCCAAAACTTCTCGCTCAATAGGAATGCCCTTCTCCCCAGCCATTTTGGAGAGACGTTCCAGACTGTAATTGACCGGTGCAAACAGCCGTCCATCCGGCGCAGCGTTCGCGTCCGTTTCAATCGCCAGCGTCAGCGATTCGCAGAGCGGCGCCATGCTGAGCATCTGCGCGGCAAACGTCGGCGTAATCATATCGAATCCGTAAATAAAGATATGCTGTCCCTTGAGGACGCCCGATCGTTCAAACCGCGCACACATTTCCTGGGAGATATCCTCCGCATCCGCCAGCTCTCCTGCCATGCGCCGCTCATACGCCGCATAGATACGCCCGATATCTTTCAGTTTTTCGGCTGCCGTGCTGTTCTCTTCCATTTTATCCGCCGCCAGAAGCACCTCTTCTGCCGTCAATTCACTTCTCTTGAGCGACGCGATCATATTGGAAACGCGCGCGACAAAGCCCGGCGGCGCGTTTTGTGCCGCGCCCCGATAGACCGTCAGCTCATCCTTTTCTTCCTCAATAAGCGCGCTGAGAACCATGCACTTTCCACGTTCGTCAAAAAGGGTTCTTTCAGGCAGTCCTGCCAGCTCAAACACACGCGATTGCAGCCTTTTCGGCGACAGTACGTCGATCAGGAATGAACCGGATATTCCCAGCCTGTCCATGATCTCGATTTCCGCCTGCAAGGTATACTGCGCCGGAACGAGAAACATGCAGCTTTGTCCCTTCCCCATCGCGCCGCCCAGTCTCCGTACACACTCGCCCAGCAGCCTATGCGGTCTGGCTGTTATGATCTTCATCGCGCATTTCCTTTCCGAATGTTCCACGTGAAACACTCTCGCGTTTATCATTCCGTATTGTTTCACGTGAAACAACCTGTTCATCGCTTGAATCCCAATGTTTCACGTGAAACAATTCAGCTCCGTCTCTGCAATCCATGTTTCACGTGAAACATTCACTTGGCAGGACTTTTATATGCTGTTATTGAATTATATCATAAAATCACTCGTTTGACCACATTTCGCTTTCGGAGGAACTACGCTATGCAAACCATCGCGCTCGTTGCGGATATCCATTCCAATATTTATTCGCTTGAAGCCATTTTAAAAGATATTCATCAAAAACACAAACCGGACAGGATGATTTCGCTCGGCGATCAGATCAACCTTGGTCCTGCTCCGCGTGAAACGCTCGCTATGCTCAAGCAGGAAAATGTTGTCTGTCTGCACGGAAATCACGAACGCTACATTCTTTCAGCTATGAAGCACGATCCTGCTTACGCAGGCGCGAATTTTGCATCGTTGGAATTCAACGCCAGACATCTGTGTGAGGAGGAAATCACATTCCCCAAATCACTAACTATTGACGGCATCACCTTCTGCCACGCGATGCCCGATGAAGACCGTTTTCCTATCGACGATTATCAGCAGGCGCTCCCTCGCCTTCAAGCTATGCGTTTCGATCAACCGACACATATCATCTGCGGACACAGCCATAACCCTACGCATTATGCGCTTCATAATCTCATCATCGACAGCATCGGCAGCTCAGGCTGTATGGATGACGGCGTTCCCGGCGTTGCGTCCTATACGATGCTCTACCTCTCCCCCGGCAAGACCATACTCAAACCCTGCTTCGTGCGCTATGATCCAACGCCGCTCAAGGCACTTTATGTCAAGAGTGGATTTGCAGACGCCTGTCCCATCATGGCGCATATCACCTGCCTTCAGCTTCAAAATAATTATGACTATCTCAGCAAATTTGTCGGTAAGGCGCGTGCTTTGCAGACACTGAAAAAAGAACCCGTTATGTCTATGGAGACCTGGCGGGAAACAGACCGCCACTTCAATTGGGCGGGCGGCGTTTCAACGGCGGAGTTTTGGAAAAAATAAAAAAGCGGATGTACAGCCCTCTCAGTCACTTCGTGACAGCTCTCCCAAAGGGAGAGCCAAGATATTTGCAATCTCAATGGGTTGCTCCTATCTTGCCTCCCCCTCTGGGGGAGGTGGCTCGAAGAGCCGGAGAGGGCTTATCCATCCGCCCTATTCTCTACTCACAGCAGCGTCTTTTCTTCAAACGCTACGCGTCGTTTGACATCCATCATCATCGTATCGAACTGTTTCGGGTCAAGCGACTGTGCGCCATCGCAAAGCGCCGCTTTTGGATTGTTGTGAACTTCCACCATCAAACCATCTGCGCCAGCGGCAATTGCCGTTCTCGCCAACGGTTGAACCATCCACGCAATGCCAGCCGCGTGCGAAGGATCGATAATCACCGGCAGATGCGATTTTTGCTTGATGAGCGGCACAGCGGAGATATCCAGATTGTTGCGGATCATCTTTTCAAACGTTCGGATGCCGCGCTCACAGAGAATGACATTCGGATTGCCGCCAGCCAAAATGTACTCCGCGCTCATCAGCCATTCCTCGATGGTCGAGCTGAGTCCTCGTTTGAGCAAGATCGGCTTTTGGCTGTGTCCAAGGGCTTTCAGCAGGCGGAAATTCTGCATGTTGCGCGCGCCGACCTGAATCACGTCCACATCCACAAAATCATCGAGCTGAGTCTCGCTCATGATCTCCGTCACGATTGGAAGCCCCGTTACCTTCTTCGCTTCCATCAGCAGGCGCAGCCCTTCGTTTTCCAGCCCCTGAAAGGAGTACGGCGACGTGCGCGGCTTAAACGCACCGCCGCGCAGGCAGGTCGCGCCGCTCTTCTTCACGTCCTGCGCAATAGAGACCAGCTGCTCTTCGCTCTCCACCGAACAGGGACCTGCAATGACCGCAAACGTCCCTTCTCCGATGACTCTTCCATTTACATTGACATACGTATCTTTCGGATGGAAGCGGCGGTTTGCAAGCTTGTAGGGTTCGGAAACGCGGCGTACATCCTCAACGATCTCGCTGGCGCGCAGCCAATCTTCGTCAACGTGCGTCGTATCGCCCACCAAACCGAGAATGGTTTCCGTCGCGCCCTGGCTGTAATGAATATCAACGCCCTGATTTTTGATCTGTTCCATCAAAGATTCAATGTGCGCTTTCTGTGCGCCCGGCTTCAAAATAACAATCATGGTTTTCTTCTCCTTTTCCGCCCTTTATGTATTTGACAGTTTGTCACTTGATTATACATATAAAAGAAGCGACCCTTTCGTTTCCGTGAAAGGGCCGCGCTGCAATCGGTGGAACCGCTTTTATGAATTGCAATGCAAACAGCCCGTATTCTCGCGATAATACAGGCTAAAATAGAACATGTTCGTTCTCGCAGCATTCATAAGGGTTTTGCCTCCCGCTTGCTTGGTGTTGACTCTATCTTAAACCATACAAGACGATTTGTCAACCCCATATTTGGGATTTATCCAAATCCATCAGCTTTTCATTTCTCTATCTGCGCTTCATGTTTCTTACCTCGTCGATTCAAAGCTGAGTCGGGGCACAAGATATCGGGTCATCATAAAGCCGATCTTCCCGTCGATCAGCACATG
>CAKTXP010000149.1 GCA_934631055.1 uncultured Clostridia bacterium
CCCATGTTGATCATCGGCTCGATGGTGAACATCATGCCCGGCGCCATGACCATTTCCTGCCCGCGCTTGGTTACATAGCTGACCCACGGCTCCTCATGGAACTCGATGCCCACGCCATGACCGCCGACATCGCGGACGACGCTGTAACCGTTCTTTTTCGCCAGATCATGGACGGCCTGTCCCATATCGCCCAGGTATCCCCAGGGCTTGACCTGTTCCAGACCCGCTTTGACACATTCAAGTGTGACCTCGACGAGCTTTTTCTTTTCGGGCGTCGTCTCGCCGATGATGAACATGCGGGAAGAGTCGGAATAGTAGCCCTTATAGATCGTCGAGCAATCGACGTTGATGATATCGCCGGTGCAGAGTACGTCGTCCTCGGAGGGGATGCCGTGGCAGACCTGATCGTTGATGGAGGTGCAGACGCTCTTGGGGAAGCCCTCGTAATGCAGGGGGGCGGGGATGCCGCCGCGGGCGACGGTTTGCTCGTAGACCCAGCGGTCGATCTCTTCGGTGGTGATGCCGGCGCGGATATGCTCGGCAACATAGTCAAGCACGGCGACGTTGATCTTCGCGCTCTCGCGGATGCCCGCAATCTGCGCTTCGTTCTTAATCATGTCATGGGTCGGAACGGTCGCGCCCATCCGGCGCATATCGTCGAGCTTTTCATCAAAGTTATAATGGCAGTTCTTGTATTTCTTGCCGCTGCCGCACCAGCAGGGCGAGTTGCGGTCCAGTTTGTGCATGGGAAAGCCCCCTTTTGATAGATTGGATAGCGTTTTTTCAGCGTCTATTGTATCACGTTCGGGCGCGGCAGAAAAGGGGAGAAATCAAAAGTTTGCAAAAACTAACATACAATTACTGAGCCAGCCGCTTTTCTCTTTGTATCGCTGGTCAAACCTGCGGGGATGTGGTATACTGAGACCGGCATAAGGGAAGGGCATGGAAAAAATCGAATGACGTCGGCAAACGGATCCATGAGTAAAAAATTTTTGGAAAAAAGTTGAAACAAGGATGCAGGCTCGTTCGTCTTATATACACAGGACAAGAGGGTTGGTGAATCAAAAGTGAGGAAGAACACATTTGCAAGCGTACTGGCGGCGGTGCTGCTGCTGGTCATGCTGCCGGCGATGGCGCTGGCGGCGGATTTTGCCGTTGTGCGCGGCGGCAGGCTGAATCTGCGCGAATACGCCAGCAGCACGAGCCGCAGTCTGGGCAAATACAACAGCGGCACATGGGTGACCATACAGGGGCAGAGCGTTTCCGGCTGGGTTCCCGTGCGCACGATGGACGGCAAGAGCGGCTACATGTCTGGCAATTACCTGACCTATGCGCAGAGCGGGAATCAGGGCGTCGTCCGCTATGCCAACGGCGGCTATGTCAATCTGCGTCAAGGCCCGTCGCTCAACTATCCGGTCGTCACCCGCGTGACCAGCGGAACGAACATCACGATTTTGGACGACTCCTACGAATGGAATTATGTCAGAGTCAATCTGTATGGCACGGCTTACATCGGTTACATGCACGATTCGTTCATCGACAAATCGACGACGACGGCGAGCGTCGTCACCAAGAACGGCGGCAAGGTCAACGTCCGCACGGGTCCCGGCTCGAATTACGGAAGCGTCGGTTCGCTCCGCACGGGTACGCGTGTGACCATTCTGCTCAAGGGCAACGGCTGGGCGCAGATCACGGGCGGCGGGCTGACGGGCTTCATGGCGACCAGTTATCTGAGCAACGTCAGCTCCGGCAATTCAGGAAACAACGGCAATTCCGGCGGCACGGTCACGACCAAAACGGCTTACGTCAACAACCCGCGCAGCACGCAGATTCTGCATCTGCGCGAAACTCCGTCGCAGAGCGCGCGTTCCATCGGGCAGTATTACAACGGCACGCAGGTCAAGGTCGTATCCTACGGCGCGACGTGGTGCGAGGTCTATGTCGGCACGAAGCACGGCTACATGATGACGCGCTACCTGAGCTTTGACGGCAATTACATTCAGCCGAGCTACACGGCGACGCCGTACTATGTGTATGTCACGCCGACGCCTACGCCGCTGGTGCAGTATATCACGCCCGTTCCGCAGAACACGCCGGTTCCGCCTGCCGCGGGCAATTCCATTACGCTGGCGATCAGCGCAGGCAGCTCGAGCAGCATGGTCAATGTCTACAATGATTCGTCGCTGACCTCGCTGAAAGCGAGCTATGCGGCGGGCAAGCAGGCGACGATGCTTCAATACGGCAACAGCGTCTGCATGATCCTCGTTGACGGCGGCGTTGCATACGTTTCGACGTGGAACGTGAATTACTAAGGGGAACGCTGGGGCTGCCGCCCCAGACCCTGCCTGAGGGACAAGTCCCTCAGACTCCCTTCTCCGCTTCGCGGCGGCTTTAATATACATGGACATACGATGCGCATGCGCATCGTTCGATAAAGACGATTAAAACCGGCGCGAAGCGAAGAGGAAGGTCAAGGGAACTCAGTTCCCTTGTGGGGCTTGGGGCAACGCCCCAATCGTCTCCCCATCGTTTTCCCCCCGCTCATAAAACAGCCATCTTTGCGCATACTGTTCCCGAGGAGGGATCGTATGAAGCGAAGATGGCTGTTTTTGTGCTGCGCGGTCTGCCTGACGCTTGCCGGATGCGCGGCGAAAACGGGACGGGATAATGAACCGGCATTGCCCCTGCCGCAGAACACGTCTGCCGCGCAGGGCGAAGCGGATAAGAGCGCGGCACAGCTGATACCGGACAGGCTGCAAAAGGACGCGTCCGGCGTGCCGATGCTCAGCGTATATGACGTCAAGGCGGAAAAGCTGGAAACGCTGTCCGTAGAGGATTATCTGCCGGCAGTGCTGGCGGGCGAGATGGCGGGGGATTGGCCCCTTGAAGCGCTCAAGGCACAGGCGATTCTGGCGCGAACCTTCGTTATGCAGTTCGTTTCGCAGAAAAAGTCGATGTACGACGGCGCGGATATTTCGACCGACATCAAGGAAGCACAGGCGTATGACGCATCCGGAATCAACGACCGCATCCGTCAGGCTGTCCGCGAGACGCGCGGCATGGTCATGAACGCGGGCGGCGAACTGCCTTATGCGTGGTTCCATGCGCATTCCGGCGGATTGACGGCGCGGGCAAAGGAAGGGCTCGACTACGAGAAGAGCGAGCCGGGCTACACCCAATGCGTCAAGGGCATGGAAAACGATGAAGCGCCGAGCGAAGCCGCGCACTGGCAGGCAGTCTTTACGATGGACGAGGTGATCGCGGCGGCGAAGGACGCGGGCGCGAGCATCGACAAGGTGGAGAGCATTTCCGTTGGACAGCGCGGCGAATCCGGACGCGCGACGACGCTTTTAATCTCCGGAAAAGAGGTTTCCGCGCCCGCGTTCCGCATTGCCATCGGCTCGACGAAAATGCGCTCGTGCCTGCTGGAAAGCCTGAAGGTCGAGGATGGCAAGGTCAAGATGAGCGGCAAGGGATACGGGCATGGCGTGGGCATGAGCCAGTGGGGCGCGTATGCGATGGCGAAGGAAGGGAAGGACGCGAAGGAAATCGTCGAGCATTATTTTAAGAATGTGATGATCGCGAAGGCGTGGGATTAGCCTTGTCCCGCCATATTGAAGGGGACGCCGAGCTTGTCGCAGACGATGCGGACGAAATCTTCCATATACCGCGTGAGGTACATGCCCTTGCGGTAGCAGAGGAAGAAATGACGCTCATAGTCGTTATTCTTGATGGGGTGGCACTGGACGCGGTATTTCAGCTCCATCGAGTTGGCGACGTAGACGTGGGGGATGAGCATTACGGCGTTGGCGCGCGCGGCAACGTGCTTGCCCGCTTCCATATTGGTGGTCTCCAGAATGACGTTGGGCTTGATATGGTAGCGCTCAAAAAGCCTGTCCTGAATGGTGCGGATGCTGTGTCCCTCGGTCATGCAGACAAAGCGCTCGCCCACGGCGTCGGAAATGTCGATGGGTTCGCCGTCCGCGTGCCGATGGGCAAATTCCGTCGAGCGCGCCGCCATGAGGACGACCTGTTCGTTTTCGATGAGGACATAATTCAGGCGGTTGGGCTTCTCGGTCGTCGTAATCAGACCGAGGTCGCATTGCCCTTCGGATGTCAGGCGTTCAAGCGTGTCGCTGCCGTATTCAATGAGGTCGATTTTGACGAACGGATAGCGCTTGATAAACTCCGGAATGATAAGCGGGAGGAGCTGGATGCCGCGCTGGCTGGAAATGCCGACGCGCATGCGTCCATGCACCTCTTTTTTGGTTTCCGCAATTTCGGCGCGCAGGTTCCGGTCGATATCCAGCATCGCCTGCGCCGCTTCGACGTAGCGCTGACCGGCGAAGGTCAGGGAGATGGGATCGGTCGAGCGGTCGAATACCGCCGCGCCGAGATCCTGCTCGATGAGCTTGATCGTCTGGGAGAGGGCGGGCTGGGAGACAAAGAGCTTTTTGCTGGCGGCGGTAATGGAGCCTTCGCTCAGGACGGTCAGAACGTAGTTGATATGCTTGAAATTCATGGGAGAAGCCTCCGTGGATTTATAATTGAGGAATCAAGGGGAAAAAAGCCCGGTTGTTTTTAGAAAATTCAAAAAATGTCAGGCGGAAACACGCCAAAAATCCAGATAAATCAAGGATTATAAGCTGATGCTTATACAAATCATAGAAAAAACGGTATTTGCATTATGCGCTTTCTTATATTATCATGTTCATATCAAAAGTGCAAGAACTTCTGACGGAGCAATTGGGCAGATTTCCCTGAACGTTCGTCTGCGTTCCTGTACAGGATTCCCTAAGCGACGAAAAGAGGGTATCCCAAACAAAAGCGTAGCTTGAGCCGGAGAGGAAAACCGGCTTGGGAAATAAAAGGAGGTAAAACCTATGAAGAAGCTCGTATGTATCGTTCTCGCCATCGTCATGACGCTTGCTCTTGCGGCTTGCGCCAGCGCCGAATTCAAGTTCGAGCGCAAGATCGACCTGGTCTGCCCGTGGGGCGTCGGCGGCGGCGCTGACTCCACGCTGCGCCCGCTGGCTCAGCTGCTCCAGGGCATCCTTGGCGTTCCGGTTGAGGTTGTGAACGTGGAAGGCGGCTCCGGCGTCAACGGCGTTGAGTACACCTACAAGCAGCCGGCTGACGGCTACACCTTCATGCTCGGCACCCAGTCCCTGTATATCCAGGACATGCTGGGCAACACCTCGATGGATTTCAAGACCGAATTCGAGTGCGAAGACGTTCTGGTTCACTCCATCAACGCGATCGTCGCTTCCAAGATCTCCCTTGAGAAGTTTGGCGTGAGCAACTGGGCTGAGCTCCAGGCTTACATCAAGGATCATCCCTTTGAGGTTTCCGTTGCGATGCTGACCGCGACCGGCGTTGACGGCGCGTCCCTCGCGCAGGCGACCGAAGGTCTTGACCTGATGGAGATTCCGTACTCCTCCGGTTCCGACGCGAACTCCGCGCTGGTTGGCGGCCACTGCGACCTGTACGTCTGCGGCTGGGATGATATCTCCGGTCTGGTTGAGTCCGGCGACATCGTGCCGATCCTCGCGCTGTCCGAGAACCGCATGAGCATCGCTCCTGACCTCCAGTGCTCCGTTGAGAACGGCATTGACTCCGTGATGGGTCCGTGGCGCGGCATCTTCGCCAAGAAGGGCACCCCGCAGGAAGCTATCGACACGCTGGTTGCCGCTATCGAAGAAGCGAAGCAGAGCGACACCTGGAAAGAATTTACCCACAATGCTGCTTATGACGAGCGTCCGATCCCGGCTCCGGGCGAAGAGACCGTTGCGTTCTGCCATCAGGAGTATAAGGATCTGCACGACTACATGGTCGAGCAGGGCACCCTCGTGAAGGATTACGACGACCTCAAGTAAGGGATTATCCGCAGAGTCCGTAAAGTGATTCTTAACGGATTCTTGATGGAAAT
>CAKTXP010000150.1 GCA_934631055.1 uncultured Clostridia bacterium
GCGTTTCTATACGAGCTTCCCGGGTCAGCGCCCTCAACGTTCTCCTTTTGATTGCAATTTTCCCGTAACTTTGCTATCATGATGGAGAAAATATGCTTATTCCTCTTTCCGAAAGGAGTTTTTTGATGTCCTCTATCCATGGTATGATCCGCGCGATGTCCGCCGTGCCGCGCGTTCATCTCGCTTCCCCTGCGGATAACGCGCGCAAGATCGCTCAAATGCTGCAAACTGCCGATGAACAGCATGCCGACCTCTGCGTTTTTCCTGAGCTTTGCCTGTGCGGCTATACCTGCGCCGACCTGCTGATTCATCCTCCGCTTCTCTCAGGCTGTTTGCAAGCGCTTAAAAGCCTGCTCGCCACGCCTGCGCATGCCGCGTTCGTCGTCGGGCTCCCGCTTGAAATCGGCGGACGACTGTATAACTGCGCAGTCGCGGTCTGCGGCGGGCGCATCCTCGGCGTCGTTCCGAAAGAGCATCTGCCCAACAGCGGCGAATTTTATGAGCATCGCTGGTTCGAGCCGGGGCATTCCGCGCCGAATATGACGCTGCTCTGCGGACAGGAAGTTCCCGTCGGGCAGAATCTCGTGTTCGACTGCGGTCGTTTCTCTTTCGGCATCGAGATCTGCGAGGATCTGTGGGTTCCTGCGCCGCCGTCGGCTTCCCTCTGCATGGGCGGCGCGCTGCTGATTGCCAACCCTTCCGCTTCCAATGAACTGGTCACCAAGCATCGCTATCGCTGTGAACTCATCAGCCAACAGAGCGCGCGCTGTCTATGCGGTTATGTCTACGCGGGCGCGGGCTATGGCGAATCGACGACCGACCTCGTCTTCTCCGGCTATGCGGGCGTCTATGAAAACGGTCGCGCGCTTGCGGAGAACGAGCGCTTCGCCCGCGAAAACTCCTTCTCTGCCGCGGATATCGACGTCGAGCGTCTGCGCTTCAAGCGCCGCCAGAGCCGTACTTTCGCCGACTGCGCGCCGGAAACCGTGCGTATCGTTCCGTTTGACCAGCCTGAAAGCCACGACGAGCGGCTTCTCCGCTTTGTCAGCCCGCTTCCTTTCGTCCCCGCCGGAGCAGAACGCGACGCGCGCACCGAAGAAATCCTGCTTATCCAAACGACCGCCCTGCTGACCCGCATGGAGCGTGTCGGAACGAAGCGCGCCGTGCTGGGCGTCAGCGGCGGTCTGGATTCGACGCTGACGCTGCTTGCCGCGGCATACGCGTTCTCCCGCGCAGGCTACCCGATGGAGGGGCTGGTCGGCATCACCATGCCGGGCATGGGTACGGGCAGCCGCACCCTGCAAAACGCGCTCAAGCTGATGGAGATCATCGGCTGCAAAACGCTGACCATCCCCATCGGGCCGGCAGTCGCCCAGCATTTTTCCGATATCGGACAGAACCCCGAAATCCACGATATTGCCTATGAAAACTCGCAGGCACGCGAACGCACGCAGATCATCATGGATTACGCCAATAAAATCGGCGGTCTTGCCCTCGGCACAGGCGACCTGAGCGAGCTTGCCCTCGGCTGGTGTACCTACAACGGCGACCAGATGAGCATGTACAACATGAGCGCATCCGTGCCAAAGACGCTCATCAAGCATTTGGTTCGCTACGCGGGCGGCAAGCTTGGCGGCGATATCGTGCCGGTTGTCGAAGATATCCTCGACACACCCATCTCTCCCGAGCTGATTCCTTCAAAAGAAGGCGAGCTGACCCAGCGGACAGAGGATACGCTCGGCGCTTACGCCCTGCATGATTTCTTCCTCTATCACATGATGGACAGCGGCGCTTCCCCGCTCAAGCTCTTTCCGCTGGCAAAGGCGGCGTTTGACGGGCAGTACGACGACGCGGCGATTCTTTCCGCCCTGCGCACATTCGTCCGCCGGTTCTTCACGCAGCAGTTCAAACGTTCCGCCATGCCGGATGGGCCGAAGGTCGGTTCCGTCAGCCTTTCCCCGCGCGGCGACTGGCGCATGCCTTCCGACGCCCAGATGACGCTCTGGCTTTCGGAAATTGAGCAATTGGAACAAAACATGCCATAACGCTTGCCAACCTCTTGAAACAGTGTTATAGTTTTGTCAATTTCATATGAATCGGCTCTCATAAACATCTATGGACAGGAGGACAAAAATCATGCTGTTTCAAGGAAAAAAGGCGGTCGCGCCGGGCGTCACGCGGACAGACATTGTCGCCAACCTGCCGGAAGAAATGGTTAAGCGCATCTGTGCGCCGATTCCGCTCGGACGCATGGGCGAACCGGAGGAAGTCGCCAACGCGTTCCTCTTCCTTGCCAGCGACTTGGCGAGCTACGTCACCGGCGAGATCCTCTCGGTTGACGGCGCGGCGCAGACCTAAGGAACGAGAGGGAACGACGGGGCTCGCCGCCCCAAACCCCGCCTGAGGGATTTCAGTCCGGGAAACTCGTATAGAAACGCAAGCGTTTCTTACGATTTCCATCACGCTGAATCCCCTCAGACTCCCTTCTCCGCTTCGCGGCGCTTTATAGAAGCTTAGAGAAACATCCGTCTTGTATGGGGCGGATGTTTTTTCATCATCATGTGATTTTTCTCCCCTTTCGACGGTCTTCTTCATATAGAAAGGAGTTCCATGTCGAAGAAAACAACGCCGTTATGAAACTGTTTAACGAAAAAATGACCTTCCCGACAAAATGAGAAGGTCATTGAAGCTGTTCATATGATGTCTATCCTGACTGCACCACAATCAGATACGGGGAGTTCAGGAACCACCGGTTCCTGCCAAGGGTTTGGTGTGAGCAGCGCCAACATCCCCCTCTTCCCGCTTTTACTCCTGCTCTTCTTCCTGATAGCAGACTTCTTCAATCTTTGCGAGCAGTTCTTCCCTGCCCGTTCCGTCCTCAGATGAGAAGGCAAGCACCTGCCACGGCTGAACCAGCAGCGCGCGGCAGATCGGCGCAAGATACTTGAGCCGCGCGCCGCGGCTGATCTTGTCCGCCTTGGTCGCAACGACCGTGAACGGGATGCCCGCCTGACGCAGGAACATGTTCATCTCCTTGTCCTCCGCGCTCGGCTCGTGGCGGATATCTACCAGATGGAACACATGGCACAGGTCTTCCGTCGTCGCGAAATAATCCTGCATCATCTTGCCCCATGACAGCTTCTCCGCCTTGCTGACCTTTGCGAAGCCATAGCCCGGCAGGTCGACGAAGTTGATCTCTTCGTTGATCTGATAGACGTTGATGAGCCGCGTCTTGCCCGGCGTTGCGCTCGTTCGGGCGAGCTTGGTCCGGTTGGTCAGTTTGTTGATCATCGAGGATTTGCCGACGTTGCTCTTCCCCGCGAACGCGACCTCCGGGCATCCCTTTGTGGCGTAATCGCCGTAATCCTTCATGGACGTGATAAAATCCGCGCGTTTGACGATCATCGGGTTTTCCTTTCTGTCGTATAGCCTTTATTCTTTCGCGCCCGGCTTGCTGCACAGCGCCGTCTCCAGCACCGTATGCACATCCTCAGCGGGAACGATGGTCATCGCTTCACGGACATTCTGCGGCACTTCTTCCAAATCCTTGAGATTCTCCTTCGGAATAAGGACGGTATCGATGCCCGCGCGATGCGCCGCAAGCAGCTTTTCCTTCAAGCCGCCGATGGGCAGCACACGTCCGCGCAAAGTAATCTCGCCTGTCATTGCAACGTTCTGCCTGACCGGAATGCCCGTCAGCGCGGAAACCAGCGCCGTGGTCATCGTCACGCCGGCGCTCGGTCCATCCTTCGGAACAGCGCCTTCCGGAACGTGGATATGAATATCGAGCTTCTTGTAGAACTCCGGATCGATGCCGAATTCGACGGCATGCGCGCGGACATAGGACCGCGCCGCACGCGCGCTCTCCTTCATCACGTCGCCCAGACTGCCAGTCAATTCCAGCACGCCCGTTCCGGGCATCGTCGTCGTCTCAATTTGAAGCGTATCGCCGCCGACGACCGTATACGCCAAGCCGTTGACGACGCCGACCTCCGGCTTCTTCCCCGCCTGCTCATAGTGGAAGCGGGGCGCGCCGAGGAACTTTTCAAGCTTTTCCTGCGTGACCGTCACCGTGTCGATGCTCTCGTCGATCATCTCAACGGCGCTTTTACGGACGACTTTGCCAATCGTCCTCTGCAAACGGCGGACGCCTGCCTCCAGCGTATAACCGCGGATCAGACTGCGCATGACCTTATCGCTGACGCGCACGCTCTTCGGCTCAAGACCATGTTCCTCGATCTGCTTGGGCAGCAGATGGCGCTTGGCGATGTTCAGTTTTTCGTCCTCCGTGTAGCCGCTGACTTCGATCAACTCCATGCGATCCAGCAGCGGACGCGGGATGGTATCGACTGAGTTCGCCGTCGTGATGAACATCACGCCGGACAGGTCGAACGGCGCTTCCAGATAGTGGTCGCGGAAGGCGTCGTTCTGCGCGCCGTCCAGCACTTCGAGCATCGCGCTCGCCGGATCGCCGCGCACGTCAGATGCCATCTTGTCGATTTCGTCCAGCAGGAAGACCGGATTCATCGTCCCCGCCTGCTTAATCGAAGAGATGATGCGTCCCGGTATCGCGCCGATATACGTTCTGCGGTGGCCGCGGATCTCCGCCTCGTCGCGAACGCCGCCCAGCGACATCTGGACGAACTTACGCCCCAGCGCGCGGGCAATGCTCTTGGCGATGGACGTCTTGCCTACACCCGGCGGTCCGACAAAGCAGAGGACAGGGCCCTTCATATTGTTTTTGATGCGGCAGACGGCAAGATATTCGATGACGCGCTGCTTCACCTCGTCCAGCCCGTAATGATCCTCAGCGAGGATGCGGCGGGCGCGTTTGAGGTCGAGGTTATCGGGCGTATTCTTGCCCCACGGGAGATCGAGCATCCATTCGACATAGGTTCTGCTCACGCCAATCTCCGGACTGCCGGGCGCCATACGGCTCAGGCGTTCCAGCTCGCGGGCAGTCTTGTCGCGCGCTTCATCGTTCATCGGCGTTTTTTCCAGCCGTTCGCGCAGCTCTTCGACATCCGTCGCGTCTTTATCGCCCAGCTCGGTCTGAATCGCCTTGATCTGCTCTCGCAGGAAGTAGTCCTTCTGATTCTGTTCAATCTGCTTGCGCACGCGAGCCTGAACCTTCTTCTCCACGCCTGCCAGCTCGGTCTCTTTGACCAGCATCGCACAGACGGATTCAAGCCGCGCCAGGTCGTCAAGCTCTTCAAGCACCTGCTGACGGTCGTCGATCTTGGTCAGCACGTTAGCGGCAATGATGTCGGCAAGCTGACCGGGGTCTTCGATCTCCAGAACGGACTGCATCGTATCGTTGGTGATGCGTCCGCTCATCTTGCAGTACTCTTCAAAATAATGATGCGCCGTACGCAGGAGCGCGTCCGTCTCGATGGAAACCGGCGTGCCGGGATTGATAACTTCATCCAGTGCCGCCTCAAAGTAGGGTTCTTCCTGCGTGATGGCGCGCAGGACGGCGCGGCTCTTGCCCTCAACGAGCAGGCGCACATTGTCGCCCGGCAGTTTCAGAACCTGCTTGATGCAGGCGATCGTTCCGACATGATAAATATCGTCCACAGTCGGGTCGTTCACATCCACATCGCGCTGTGCGACGAGGAAGATGCGTTGATCGTCCATCATGGCGTGTTCCAGCGCGGCGACAGATTTTTTGCGACCGACATCGAAATGCAGAACCATATGCGGGAAAGCCAGCAGCCCCCGCAGCGGCAGCATCGGCAGGCTGACCGGCTGAGTACGTTTTTTCCTCGGCTTAGCCAATGCTTATTCCTCCTTTAATCCGCCCTGTTTTCGTAAATATTCAGGACGGCACGCAACCATTATACATGAGCTTTCGTCATTTTGCAACAGATGCAGACCGACCAAGTGTTGGGAGCGGGACGCAGCGTCTCCTCC
>CAKTXP010000151.1 GCA_934631055.1 uncultured Clostridia bacterium
TTTTGAATCTTTTTCGTCCGAATGTGTCTGGAAGCCGCTGGAAGTTCTTCATTTTTCCAATTATTATTAGAAAAAATGGATTCCGAATCTGTCTGTCGGTTTCTGAAAAAATCTGCTGTATAGCTGTATAATTCAAAGAACCCCTCTTCATCCGGCGTTTTCAGTCGGACAAAGAGGGCTTTCAGCCTTTTCGGTTTGAATGGAGTTTGCGGAAATTCACCGTCAGGTATCGCTTCGCTCCCTGACTGCTTTCTTAAAGCCTTCTCCTTTAGGGAAGGTGGCAAGAGGCAAAACCCTTAACGGATGAGGTTAAGAGCGGCTGGAGAACGATGGGGCTGCCGCCCCAAACCCTGCCTGAGGGACATTGTCCCTCAGACTCCCTTCTTCGCTTCGCGGCGGCTTAAATCACAAAAGCAGGATCATCCGGCTTTCTTTCGCCGAACGGTTCTGCTTTCATTTGGAGGGTTAAACACACATGAAGAAACTCTATATCATCAAATCCGCGAGCTTTGCAGATTTGTTCCTGTTACATCGGCATGACACTGCTATCCCATTCCGACACTGTTCCCGCGCCGCTCAAGTCGCAGCTTTCCGCATAATTGGAAACTGTCACCGTATATTCGCTATCGCCCTGCACATAGACCGTGCCGTCCTGACCGACGATGCTGACGGTATTACCCGCCTCATCGACGACAGAGCCTTCGCTGGCAAGATTGGTCACAACGCTGTCGCCCGTCACGATCCATTTGGAATCCGCGTCGATAGTCAGATTCGCCGCCCCTTCGCCGCCTTCGCCCGCGCAGCTTTCGTCATCAAGGACTGCACCGGTCAGCGTGCTGCCCTGCGTCATATAGAAGTTCAGCGTCGAGATGCTGTCCCAAATGACGTCGCCGTTCATCGTCTGATTGATGGCGGTAAAGGTGCAGTCCGCGCCATTCGCGCCGGTCTGACCCCAGCCGCGCTGATTCGCGTTGCCGGTGCAGCGCAGGAAATACTCGCTATCGTCCGCAGAGATTTCGACATTAGAAAGCACGAACTCGCTCTCCGTATTGGTGGTGTAGAAGATGCCGCCGTTGCCGGAGACCAGCGAGCCGCCGTCCATCTCAAAGCGTCCCTCGCCGATGGCGGAGTCGCCGGACATGCTCTGATAGAGGATGACCGTCCAAGTGTTGTCGTTCTGCTCCAGATCGGACATATTGCCCGTCAGGTCGCAGTTATACATGCGGACGGAGTTCAAACCTTCCAGGCACAGCGCCTCGGAGCCGGTCGCCGCCAGCGACGCTTCATGGATCGTGATATCCGCCGTCACATACACTGCCGGAGAACCCACGCCCTCGGAAACGTAAGTACCGCCATCGATGACCATCGTGCCGCTTCCGCGGTCAGAACGAATCGCCGCAGAGGATTCGCCCTTCGTCGTCACGGTCAGATCCTTCGCGTACAGCGTTCCGCCTCCAGCGACATGAATGCCGCCGGACGTATCCTGCGTCGTCGAAATGGTCGTATTGGAGACCATCGCCACGCCGTCGCCATAAGCGAATACGCCTGCGCCGCCTTTTGCGTCCGTGGTGATCACGCTGTCGCTGATAGAGACCGTGCCGCCGGTTGTCAGAACAGCCGCGCCCACGCCATAGAAGCTGGACGTATCGCCGCCCGTGCTGTCCGCAGACGTGCGGTCGATGGTCGTATTCGTGACAGTCGCCGTGCCGCCCGTGACAAGCAGCGCATTCTCATCCGTGCCGGTCGAGGTGATGGTCGTATCGGAGAGGGCGGTGTCTTCCGAAACAGTTGTCACCGCGTCATAGCTTTCCGGCTGGCTGCTCTGTCCACCGCCGGGGCCGCCCATCATGCCGCCCTCCGGCGGATTTCCGGGCTGCTGACCATTCGGCATTTCAGGCGGTTGTTCGCCGCTCGGCATCGCGGGCGGTTCTTCGCTTCCGCTCGGTTTTGCTGGTGGAGCCGCGTTCTCCGCAAAAGCCGTCATGGTTGTCGTAAGCATCGCACATGCTAAAATCCATGCAATCGTTTTTTTCATTGTGGATTCATCTCCTTCATTTGATGAGCATATTGTACCGCCGCATTTTGGCAGAATTTTGAACCCATCGGAACAAAGAAAGACCGATTCTGTGGCAGATTCATGGACAAATCCGATTCACTTTTTCCCATTTTATGCTATACTGTATTTAGTTAGATCAAACAAACGAAAGTGAGGGATGCTCGATGAGCTTTTTCCAGAACGCATGCAAGCCGGATGGCTTTGGCGGCAAAGTCATGGTCAAGGTCATGAACAGCGGTCACAGCGCATTGGCGCGCTGGGGCTTTTCCAAGCTCGACACGCATGCCGATTGGACGGTGCTGGACGCCGGATGCGGCGGCGGCGCAAATGTCGCAGTCTGGCTCGATAAATGTCCAAACGGGTATGTGACCGGTCTTGATTATTCGTCTGTCAGCGTTGCCGAATCCAAAAAGGTCAACGATGCGGCGATTCAGCGCAGAAGATGCCATATCCTTCAGGGCGACGTTTCCGCCATGCCCTTTTCCGACGCGCATTTTGACTGCGTATCCGCTTTTGAGACCGTCTATTTCTGGCATGGACTGACAGAGTGCTTTGCGGAAGTAAACCGCGTTTTGAAGCGCGGCGGCATGTTCATGATCTGCAATGAAAGCGACGGCACGAACGCTTCAGATGAAACATGGACGAAACTCATTGACGGCATGACCATCTATACCGAGCAGCAGCTCCGCGCCGCATTGGAAGAAGCCGGTTTCTCCGATATCGTCAGCCACGCCGACAGGAAGAAGCACTGGCTGTGCGTGATTGCCAGAAAGGCTTGAGCGGTTCCAGCAGGAAGTGAGGAAAGCAGCATGAAGTATTTTGAATTCGGGAAAGACCAGAAAGAGTTGATGGTCATCCTCCATGGCGGCGGCACTTCATACCGCGGCGCCGAACCTGCCGCCCGACTCCTTGGGCAGAAGTATCATGTGGTTCTCGTCGCCTATGACGGATTCAATCCTTCCGAGCCGGATACGGAATTCAAGTCGCCCATGGACGAAGCCAGACGCCTTGGCGACTACATCGTCGAACACTACGACGGAAAAATCGACATTCTCTACGGAATATCCTATGGATGCCGCATCCTCATGGAGGTTCTGGGCGACGACCGCCTGACGATTACGACCACCATCGCCGACGGCATGAGCCTGCGGGATTACCCCAATATCAAAAGCAAGTGGGGCAAAGATCTCTACTGTTTCTTCTTTACCGGTCTTTTTTATGCCGTCATGGGGCATCCGGGATCGCGCAGAAAGAAGTTTCTCGCCAAGATTTCTGGAAGAAAGCTCGAGGAAGCCGAACGCATCCTCTACGGCAAAGCGACCTGGAAGAGCTGGAAGAATCAGGACTATGATCTCATCGGCAAAAAGACCGATTACAGCCTGTTTGCGCGCACGCATATGTTCCTGTGGTATGGCATCAAGGGGACCGTCGATAAAAAGCTCTCAGCGAATCTGAGCATGCTCAAGGAAAAGGGCTATCCCTTTGAGGAAAAGATATTTACCGATTGCGGACACGGCGGGCTCGCGGGCGAGCAGCCCCAGCGATTTATGGAGGAAGTCACAAAAGCGCATCAGAAAGCGCTCCTTTAAACTCAAAAAGCCCCTGCCTTTCGGCAGGGGCTCGTAATTTCGGGAAAGAAATTACTTGATTTCGACCTTCGCGCCAGCTTCTTCGAGCTTCTTCTTCATGGTCTCGGCTTCTTCCTTGGAAGCGCCTTCCTTCAGGGTCTTCGGAGCGCCTTCGACGATGTCCTTGGCTTCCTTCAGGCCCAGACCCGGAACGACTTCGCGGACAGCCTTGATGATGGCGACCTTCTTGGCAGCGTCGAAGCCAGCCAGAACGACGTCGAACTCGGTCTTCTCTTCAGCGGCGGCAGCCGGAGCGCCAGCAACGCCAGCAGCGGCAACCGGAGCGGCGGCGGAAACGCCGAACTTCTCTTCGAGGGCCTTAACAAGCTCAGAAGCCTGGATCAGGGTCAGGCTTTCGATAGCGGAAACGATCTCATTGATTTCCATGGTAATTTACCTCCATTATGATGATTTTGGGGTGGATAGTGATGCCGTCTGTCCGGCTGTCTTGCGCAGCTTACTGCTCGCCGGCTTCGGCCTTCTTGTCGGCAATCGCCTGGATGACGTAAGCCAGGGCAGTCGCCTGAGAATTCAGGCAGCCCATGATCTTGGCGATGAGCTGTTCGCGCGGCAGGATATCGGCAAGAGCCTTGACCTCTTCCACGCTCTGAACAGCGCCGTCCATGATGCCGGCCTTGATGGTCAGCGGGGACGTCTTCTTGTCCTTCTCAGCGGCGGTGATGAACTCCTTGATGAGCTTCGGAGCGGACACCGGATCGCCGTTGCTGAAGACGAAAGCGTTCGGTCCTTCGAGGATGGCGTCGTCGATCTTGATGCCCTTGTTCTCCAGCGCACGCTTCATCAGCGTGTTCTTCAGAACGCAGTAATCAACGTTCGCCGCGCGGCACTTCGCACGCAGAGCGGTGATGGCATCCACGGTGAGCGCCTTGTACTCAACGATCACAATGGACTCAGCCTTCTCGATCTTCTCCTCGATTTCGGAAACAACGACTTTCTTCGCTTCAAAATTCTTGGACATGTCATTTTCCTCCTTCCCGAAAGGTTTCGGAAAAGAAAAGCCCCTGCGCTGGGCGCAAGGGCAGAAAACCGTTTTCACGGAAAAATCGCACTCGCACCTCGGCTGGCACCTTTATACGCACGAATGCGTGACCAACTGTCTTAGGCACAGAACTTTTCAATTCACGGGTGCTATCATAACATATTTATCAAGCGTTGTCAACGGTTTTTCACGGAAATTTATAACCGACGACCTGAAAAATCACATCTTCCGTTTTCTTCTGCGACATATACGGCGCAAGCTCTTTTTCGGCTTTGAATGTTCCGCCGTTCAGCATGCTTTCGTTATCCTCCGTCCTCTCCTGCAAGACGTCAAGGATATGTCCTTCCCTGTCGCTGACGATGACGCTCAGCGACACAAAGCCGCTCAGATCAAGCCCTTCTGCTGTTTCCAGATGCAGCTTTCCGTCTTCGATCCACGCCTTCGCATCCGTGACCTTTTCCAAATGCCCCCGCGTCTGCGAATCAATTCGCGTCTCCAGCCGCACCCGCAAGAACTTTGCCCGCCGAATCTTTCCCGCAAATTCGCCCAATCCGGTCTGCCCCACCGTTTTCCATTCTGTCGTTCCGCGCTTTTCGTCATATGTGCCCGCCTGAATTTCCTTGGCTCCCGCGAACAATACAACCCGTTCGCCCGGCTGGATCACGCGAACCGTGGAATAAAACGCTCCGCCAATCGCCGGGACATGCCAGCGTGCAAACTCCTCTTTTTCCGCGTTGCAGGCAATCAGCCACGTTTCATCCAGCACGATTTTGCTTTCCGACTCGTTTTCCACTTCGATAAAAACGGACCACTGCGTCCCTTCGTCATCCCACGGAATGACCGATTGGCGCACAACCTTGAGCATGTCCGGTTTCATCTGGATTTTTTCCTGAGCCGCTTCTTCTTCGCTTAAAATCGCTTTGGGCAAATACGCATTGAAGAGCGTTCCGCTCGCCTGTGCCGTCATGCCGAATCCGATGCATGCGCATAACATCCACACAAAAACCAGCTTTTTCATGCTCAGCCTCACTTTCCCGTCGTCAGCAGCCTGTACCCCGCCGCTTCAACCCGCGCATCCTCTTCCTGTTCCAGCGTCACCCAGCTGCCGATTCGTTTTTCAAAGATCCAGCTCTCGCCAGCCAGAATCTGTTCGCCCTCTTCCAGCGATGCGCTGAATCCGTCGAGCAGCATGCCCTGCGCATCAAA
>CAKTXP010000152.1 GCA_934631055.1 uncultured Clostridia bacterium
ATGGACGCGGTATATCGGGCGATGAAATGACCTTTTTGATTTCGTGCTTGCGGCAGAAAAGAGGAACATAGAAAAAAAGCTTCCGGTATTTCGGAGGCTTTTTATCGCGGCGTATCTTTCTCAGATTATGGTATGGACGAATACAATAAACAAACTGGAATTCATCTATGTGTTCCGTCATCATAAAAATGTTTTTTCAAAGCTTTCTCTGTTAGATAAATTGATATAACCATAACAAAACACTGAATTGCCACAAGAATCAACCCTGAAAAACCAATTGTATTCTTATCACTATGGTACAATAGAATATGTATCAAAGCAGATGGTATAATCATTACCCAGCCTATTTTCCACCAAAGTTTTCCGCAATAGTCGTGAGCAAATTTCCATGTATCCATATTTTTCATTGAACGAGTTGTTCTATATCCAAGCACACCATTTATATGCTTTGGGCAGTGTTTCCACATCATTTTTCCTGCAATAACCATAACAACGGGAGTTGTCATGTCACATATTAACATAAGCCACCAAAACCACATAAAATCCACCTCCACAAATTTCGATTTATTGAGCTCAGTATACCATACTCTTAGCAAAAAGAACACTTGTTTCACAAATGGGTTCTAAGGAACCTTAACCCCTTGATACACTGACCCTGCAAGCAAGGTCTGGCGTATTACGCCTTTGCGATGGGAAGGTAAGAAAAAATCCGAACCCATTTCCAATTCGGAAAATCTGGTTCGGACTTTATCATCTGGTGCGGGAAACAGGACTTGAACCTGCATGAAATTGCTTTCACTAGAACCTGAATCTAGCGCGTCTGCCAATTCCGCCATTCCCGCGAACTCGAATGACGCTATTATACATTCATCGACAGGATTTGTCAAGCGTTTTTGAAAAACAGTTTGTCACAGCATGATTTCGCGCAGGATATCATGAAATTGGCTGCCGCAGCGCTCAAGCTCGTCCAGCACGGCGTCGATGCCTTCCGGTTCGGTCATCCAGTTCCCGCGCGTGACGGCGGCGTTGGGCGCGGGGCAGATGAGAAGCTCGCTGTCCGGATAGAGCGTCTGATAATACATCTTTGCGCGCCTTGCATGGACGGGCATGCAGCATAGGATTGCGCGGCGGATGGTCAAATGCTCGCCGTCAGTGCGCCTGCGGGAATAGATGGCGTTTTGATAGGTGAACGTCGCTTCATCCTCGCGGAGGATGGCGCTGTCCGGTACGCCGTTTTCCATCAGCACGGCGCGCATGAACGCCCACTCGGTCTCAAAGCGCCCCTCGTATTGCTGCGAACCCGTCTTTTGACCGCAGAATCCACCGACTGTGATGGAATAGCGGCCGGAGGGCAGGAGGAGCGGAGCGTAGCCGTCGTGATAGAGCTTTGCCGCCCATTCGGACGGTTCGGCATGACTGTTGCCGGGGATAAACAGGATATCCGCTCGCTGAGGAGCATCCTCAAGGAAGATGAAGCGGGTGATATCCTCGATCCATTCAAGC
This sequence comes from uncultured Clostridia bacterium, assembly GCA_934631055.1. Taxonomy (GTDB): domain Bacteria; phylum Bacillota; class Clostridia; order Christensenellales; family Aristaeellaceae; genus Ventricola. The sequence continues at coordinate 1,504 of CAKTXP010000152.1, forward strand.
ATGTTCGGATGCCTTTCCGGTCAAAAGACCACAGAGCGTGCCTGCGCCGTAGACGATGTGAACGACGGGAAAGAGAAAGGGCAGACAGATGAAAACGAGCAGCCTGCCGCGCGGCGCTTCCAGAGCGGCTTTCAGAGCGAAAGCGATATCCAGAACGCCATACAGCAGGAGCATGGCGCAGAGCGGAAGCTTCCACAGCGGGAAGAGCGCCAGCAGCGCGGCGAGCGCCAGCACGAACAGCGCGGGAATCAAATGGCGCGGCGCGAAGCAGCGCGGCTGGATGAGCATCGTGCGCCCGATCCAGTAGCCGTTACCCCATTTTTGATTGAGCTGACCGCGGAGCGTCTTGCGCGCGGCATGCCAGGAGAGGATATCCGGAGAGAAATAAAAGCGATAACCCGCCTTGCGCATGCGGTAGTGCATGTCGTTATCCTCGGTGCGGCGCAGGCGTTCGTCGTACAGCCCGACGGCGTCGTAGACCTCTCTGCGATAGAGCGCGTAAGCGAGCGTATCCACATAACGCGCTTCGCCGCCGTTTCGGAAGGGCGCCGCGCCGCCGCAGAAACGGGAGGTATCCAGCGCGCGGGTCACAGCTTCCCAATCGCTCTCCGGTTCCGCGCCGCATACGCTTCCGCCGACAATATCTTCGCCGTTTTCCAGCGCGCGAACGTTTTTTTCCAGAAAGTCCTTTGGCATGCGCGCGTGTGCGTCCAGACGGATGACGGCGTCGCCGGTCGCCGCGCGCAGGGCGACATTGATGCCGCTTGCGAGCCAGCGCTTTGGATTATCCAGCACCTTGACAGGAAAGGGAGCATGGGCAGCAAAATCACACATGATCTGCCGCGTCCGATCTGAAGAGGCGCTGTCCACAAGCAGCGCTTCAAGCTGCTGCGGCGCAAGCGTCTGCGCGAGAAGGTCATTCAGCAGTGCGCTTAGGCATTTCTCAGCGTTATACGCGACGACAATAAAGCTGACTTTCATAGTACCGTCCTGTTACAAGCAAATATTAGAAATTCCATAAAGATGACGATGGGGTTACCACCCCAAACCCCGTCTGGGGACCAGTCCCCAGACCCCTTCTTCGCTTCGCGGCGGTTTCAATAAACCTATCATCAGCTGTCGCAAAGCGACAGCGTAGTAGAAGGTCAAGGGAACTTAGTTCCCTTGTGGGGTTTGGGGCAAAAGCCCCAATCGTTTTCCAATCGTTCCCTCGTCACTCCGCCGCATAGGCGCGGCTCCTCTTGCGATAGGTGAAAAGCCCCAGCGGAAAGCCGAAGAAGAAGAGCTTCTGAGAGACGAATGCGCGCGGACGCTTTTTCGCCAGCAGCCAGCCCATCTGCATGCACTCCAGCATCATCGCAATGGCGATGCCCCAGCCGGATAGAAAGAAAAGAAAGAGCAGCGCCAGCCAGTCCAGCGCATAGAACGTGAATTTTTCGCGCTCGTGACGAATGTAATCGCGCGCATGACGCGATGCAAACGCACAAGCAAACGCCTGACCTTCGCCCAGCCGTCGGGTGGAAAAGACCGTGCTGAGCGGGCTGCGGTTGTCGCGGACGGCGTCTGTGTGCGTAATCATCGGAACGGGAATCTCGGCAATGCGGCTGCCCATGGCGAGCAGACGCGCGTGCAGCTCGGATTCCTCGCAGGCGACCGTATCGGTTGACCAGCCGCCGCATGCGGAAAGCGCTTCGGCGGTAATCATCAGCGCGCCGCCGAATTCCGGCGCAATGCGTTCCTGCGTACAGCCGAAATAATTCTCGTTGCGCGCGACGACCTCTCCGCCGCGCATGTAAACGTCCTCTCGAATGCCGCATACGCCGTCGTATCCGCGGGAAGCCATTGCCATCAGCGCTTTTTCCGCAAAACCGGCACGGAGCTGCATGTCCCCGTCCAGGAAGAGCAGATATTCGCCGCGGGCTTCCTTTGCGCCGACAAAGCGCCCCAGCCCCGCCGTCGTGTCCTTTTCGGCAAGCAGATAGCAGCGCGCGCCGAGCGAACGGGCGGTCTGCAGGCTCTGGTCGGTCGAGCAGGAATCGACATAGATAATCTCATGGGAAAGCTTGCTCAGCGCGGCATGGATGCTGTTTAAACAGGCGGCAAGACGCTCACCTTCGTTTTTGCCGATGACGACGACGCTAATCAACGCTCTTTCCTCCCGTGTGCAAGTATGCTATAATACAGATAAATCTATTATGACATAAAACCGGACGATTGGCAAGCCGGAAATGAGGAGGGACGTCCTTGCTGCTCAGCGTAATCATACCTTTTTACCGGGTTGAAAAATACATCGGGGCATGCCTTGACGCGCTTGACGGGTTGGAAGAATGCGAAGTCCTTCTGGTGGACGACTGCGGGGAGGATGGAAGCGCCGAACTCGCACAGGCATACTGCACGACACATCCCTTTGCCCGCGTCATCCGCAGGGAGAAGAACGGCGGGCTTTCCGCCGCGCGCAATACGGGGCTTTCCGCCGCAAAGGGCGAATACGTCTACTTTCTGGACAGCGACGATATCCCGCGCGCGCAGGCGCTCCTGCATGTGGCAAAGCAGGCGAAAGCGCAGAAGCTGGATATTGCGAAAGCGCGGTTTGTCTATCTGGATGATGAGACGGGTGCGCTTTCTGATGGCACGCCGATTCATGCGGCGGAGGTCATGGACGGCGGCGCGCTGTTTGCCATGCAATGCGCGGAAGAGACTTATGAACCGATGGTCTGGCAATGCGTCTATCGGCGCGCGTTTCTGAGCGAGATTGGTTTGAAGATGGCGGATGGGCTTTTGTTTGAGGACGAGCTGTTTCAGGCGCCTGCGCTGCTGAAAGCGAAACGCGCTGCGTCATTTGAAGATGTCATTCTGGAATATCGCCAGCGTCAGGGAAGTATCATGGCGTCGTTTGCCCGAAGCAGCCGTTGGTGCGACAGCTACTTGCAGGTATGCAGGCGGCTTGAAGGATTGGCAAAAACGCTGGAGGACGGCGAACCCAAACGCGCGCTGAGAAAGCGCATCGGACAGATTGCGCTCAGCGTCGGCAAAAATATTCCAGCCTATCATCTGCCGCCGGAAATCGCCAAAGAAGCGATGAATTTTCTGAAAGAAAATAAACGCGAACTGGTGGAATATGCGCGAAAAAGCGGCGACGCGGTTCTTGCGATGCAGGGTGCGCTGATGATGCTCTCGCCGGATGCGTTCGTATCCAGCTATGGCAAAGCGATGAGAAAGGAAAAAGCATGAAAAACAAACTGCATGTCTATACCGGAAACGGCAAGGGAAAGACGACGGCGGCGATGGGGCTGGCTGTCCGCAGCGCGGGTCACGGTCGGCGCGTGCTGGTCACGCAGTTCTTGAAGGACGGAAGGAGCGGCGAGCTGGCTGCGCTGGCAAAGCTGCCCGGCGTGGAGATCTATCCGATGAAGCCAATTAAGGGATTCGTCTTTGCAATGAATGAAGAGGAAAAGAAACTGACCGCCAGAGAACAGCGCGCCCAGGCGCTGACGCTCAAGACGCATATCGAGCAGGCTCGACCGGAGCTGATCGTGCTGGATGAATTGAACGTCGCGCTTTCAACAGGCATGCTGGACAGAGAGACGGCGGAAGCCTTGCTGGATAACGCTCTGTCATGCGGAGATACCGTGGCGACGGGACGCCATGCGCCGGAATGGCTCATCGAGCGCGCGGACTACGTTTCCGAGATATGCGCCCGAAAACATCCGTTCGAGACGGAAGGGCTTCATGCGCGGGAAGGAATCGAATATTAAGGAACCTCTGAATAATAAGCCCTGCATTCTGGTCAAACACGCCATTCAAGCGTTTTTTTCAGAATACAGGGCTTATCCTTACTCAAATATGCCTTTTTTTGCTGGTCAGCTGCTTCCTTTTCTGTAAATGTGGAACTGGGCGCGTCAATGATCGTAGCGTCCACAATTGTTCCGCCCTTCATCATGTGACCGCTCTGTACCATGACTCGGTTTATCGCTTCAAAAAACAGCTTGTTCAAGCCGTTCGCTTCCAGCAGATGGCGGAATTTGCACAGTGTTGTCTCGTCCGGCACGGATTCTTTCAGAAAATCAATACCAGATGGAAAATTTGGAATCTGGATGGTATTGCCAACAACTGGTCTGCGCATAATTCAATCTTTGAACCGCATAATAGGAATGCCGAAAGAAAGCGAAAGTGATGAAGGAGGCAGCATATTGTGCGAGCAACGGGCATAGTGCGGAGAATCGACGAATTGGGACGTGTGGTCATTCCCAAGGAGATTCGGCGCACGCTGAGAATTCGCGAGGGCGACCCGCAACAGACGGCATTGGAAGGCAATGCGCAGGAGGACGCGCAGATGCTT
>CAKTXP010000153.1 GCA_934631055.1 uncultured Clostridia bacterium
TTAGGCTTATTGATACCGGCGCGAAGCGAAGAAGGGAGTCTGAGGGGATTGGAATCACGCGCCCGCTGTGCGGGATTTAGCGTGGCGGAAATCGGAAATCGTAAGAAACGCCTTGCGTTTCTATACGAGTTTCCCGGGTCGGCAGCCCAACGTTTTCCTTTACGATAAGTCGATTTGAGAATAAGCGAATCAAAGGAGCGGCATATGGTCACGTTTGAAGATATCAAAAAGAACGCGGAGATTCGGATCTATATCGAGAAAGGCAACGAGAATCTGGGCGTTCTGGGCTTTACCAAGCATTCTGTCGGACACGCGGCGAAGGTATCCGATACGGCGGCGAAGATTCTGGAAGAGCTGGATTATCCGGCGCGGACGGTGGAGCTGGCGCGTATCGCGGGTTATATGCACGATATCGGCAACTGCGTGAACCGAACCGACCACGCGCACAGCGGCGCGATTATGGCGATGACGATCCTGCGCGACATGGGTATGAAGCCCGACGAGATCGCAACCGTCATTGCGGCAATCGGCAATCACGACGAAAAGACGGGAACAGCGGTGGACGCGGTTTCCGCCGCGCTGATCTTAGCGGACAAGACGGATGTCCGCCGCAACCGCGTTCGCGGGCGCGACCAGACGAAATTCGATATCCACGACCGCGTGAATTTTGCCGCCATCAGTTCCGTTCTGCACATGGATAAGGAGAAACGGCAGATCACGCTGGATATTCAGCTGGACGACGCCATCTGTTCGGTTCTGGATTATTTTGAAATCTTTCTTGAGCGCATGCTGATGTGCCGCCGCGCGGCAGAGATGCTGGGATGCAGCTTCAAGCTCAAAGCAAATGGGTCGAAGGTACTATAATAAAAACCCGCCTTTCAGGATTCGGCTGTTTGACCGAAATGCTGAAAGGCGGGTTTGCATGTTTTTGTTATTTCGCGATATGCAGGGTGAAGGTGAAGCAGCTTCCCTTACCGGGTTCGCTGGTTACGCTCATTTCCTCGCCGAGATGCTTCATGATCTCATAGGCGATGGCGAGCCCCAGACCGGTGCCCTTGCTATGGTGGGATTTATCGACCTTGTAGAAGCGGTCAAAGACATGCGGCAGATCCTGCGAGGGGATGCCCACGCCCGTGTCGATGACGCGGATGCGGACAACATCGTCTTCGATGCAGGCGCTCAGGGTGACGGTGCCGCCCTCGGGCGTATACTTGAAAGCGTTATCCAGCAGCGCGATGAGAACCTGCTGTGTACGATCCGGATTGCCGGTGACATTCGGCAGGGTTTCGGGAATATCGTAGACGAACGTCTGCTGATAATCCTCCGCATAGGCGGAATACGTTTCATGAATGAGGTTCAGGAGGGGGAGCGGCGCAAAGACGCTCCTTTGCAGCGACGCCGTGCCGCTTTGCAGGCGGGAAAGCTCAAGCATATCGTTGACCAGCCGCGACAGGCGCATCGTTTCGCGCAGGACGACGTCATAGATCTGCTGGCGCTGTTCCTCGGTCTTGACCAGTCCGTCGCGCAGGGGCTCCATCAGCGCGCGCATGGCGGTCAGAGGCGTGCGCAGTTCGTGGGAAACATTGGCGACGTAATCGCGGCGCGTCTGTTCCAAACGCTCGGCACTGGTCACATCGGAAACGATGCCGACGCAGCCGGTGATTTCTTCGTCCGGCAGGCACAGCGGGGAAACCGAAATATGCAGCGCGATATCGCCCTGCCAGATGGTCTTTTTGACGGCTTTGCCGCTCTTCAGCGCGTCGTCGAACATGGCGAAAACGTCGGGCGCGGCGTCGCGGACGTCGCCTGTATTCGGGTCAAGGCTCAGCAGACCGTACACGGCGGGATTCATCAGCGTGACAGTGCCTTGCGCATCCACCGCAATGATGCCCTCGGACAGACCGTTGATGAGGCTTTGCAGCCGGTTGCGCTCCATTTCCAGCGAGGAGATGGTGCTGCCCAGCTCGCTGGAAAGGTAGTTGAGCGCGCGCCCCAACTCGCCATATTCGTCGCTCGCCTTGTCGTCCGCGCGGACGGTCAGGTCGCCGCCTGCCATCGTCAGCGCGACGGCGCGCATATTGGCGATAGGCTTGACCATACGGCTGGCGAAAAACAGCACGACGGGCAGCAGCAGCAGCGCGACGACCAGCAGCGAAAGCGCCAGCGTATTGTTCAGCGCCTGCATGCCGCCCATGATCTCGGTCATTGACTGCGCCATAAAGACCGCGCCGATGACGTCGCCCATGAACGTGACGGGAACGGCGACGACGACGAGCTTGCCGCTCATCTCTTCCTCGGTCGAATCGGAGACTTCCGGCGTCTTGCTGGCGTCGGAAGCGAGACCGCTCATGGCGCTGCTGCTGGTGGATTTGCGATTTTGGCTGGACTCGGTGGTGCTGAGGTCCTCCATACTGCCCACATGCGTGGCGACTTCGCCGGAAAGCACCTGCGGGAGCATGGAATCGCTCAGCTTGGCGGGAAGCCTGCCGACGCGCCGCCCGTCGATCTGCTGGGTGCGGATGAGCGTATCGCCGTTTTCATCGACGACCCAGACGGTCGCTTCCCACTGGGATGTGCTTCTGCCGATGAGCGGCACGAGGTAGGCGGAGGACAGCTCGCCGCGGAGTGTGCTTTCGATGTATCCGGCGATGATCTGCCCTTTGGGAATGAGGTCGTCGATCTTATTGCTGGCGAAGATCTGCGGGGAAACGACGGTGTAAATGCCCGTGATGAGCAGGGCGAACAGAACGACCGTTCCATAGGTCAGCACCAGCACGCGGCGGAAGGAAGCGCTGTGCTTCATCATGCTTCCGCCTCGAACTTATAGCCGACGCCATAGACGGTGATGATATCCCACTTGGAACCCATCTCATCGCAGGCGAGCTTCTGGCGCAGGCGCTTGATATGGGTATCGACGGTGCGCGTGTCGCCGAAGAAATCATAGCCCCAGATGCGGGAAAGGATCTGCTCGCGGTCGAATACGCGCCCCGGATGGCTGGCAAGCAGATAGAGCAGCTCGACCTCGCGCGGCGTGCAGGCGATGCTCTGACCGGCGAGCTTGACGCTGTATCGTTCGGGCTGAATCTCCAGCGTGCCGAAGGTCAGCGTGGTCAGCTTTTCCTCCTGCGCGGCTTCCGGCGCGGCGGACGTGCGCCGCAGGACGGCTTTGATGCGGGAAACGACCTCGCGCGGACTGAACGGCTTGACGATATAATCGTCCGCGCCCATCTCAAGCCCCAAAATGCGGTCGATCTCCTCGCCGCGTGCGGTGAGCATGATGATGGGAAGCTGACTCTCTTTGCGGACAGCCTGACAGACCTCCATGCCGGTCATGCCGGGCATCATCTGATCCAGCAGCATCAGGTCGTAATGCTCTTTTTTAATCATTTCGAGCGCCTGCTTGCCGTCGTAGGCGGAGTCATGGAGGAATTCCTCGTTATCCAGATACAGGGAAAGCGACTGATGGACGATGGGGTCGTCGTCGCAGATCAGGATGCGCGTTATTTTGCTCATGGCAATCACCTCGGCATAAACTTCTGGGGGGGACGTTTGGGGCGCTGCACCAATCCCCGGCAGGGAACTGAGTTCCCTGCACCTTCCGTATATTTATCGCTTCGCGATAAATGAAAAGAATCCCCCTTTTTATTTTAGAAAAAGGCTATGACGCAAATGTGAAATCAGAAAGACATATTTCCGAACTAAGCGATGGATTGCAAAGCGATCCGTCAAGTGGGAAATTCAAGAACCTCAGGCTCTTGGCAGGGGATTGGGGGCAAAGCCCCCAACGTCTCCCACGTCTTCCCTTACAGCACGGGCAGAACCGCCAGACGGATGACAGCCTCGGCATACGGCACAAGCTCCGCGTCGAACGCGGCGCTCTCGTCCGCATCGCTCAGGACGATCGGCGGCTGGTCGCAGCTGGCGGCGCGCATGCCCCAGCGCGGCAGGAACGTTACGCGTGCGCTCAGGACGAGCGAACCGTCCTCATGCCGGATGACGCGAATCTCTTCGCTGCCGATGAGCGCGACGGCAAAGCCTTCCTCGGCGGAAAGCGTGTCGCGTCCGCGGCTGTCCTTTGCAGAAACGGTTTTGGGCGCGTAGACGAAACGAATCGGCCCGCGCGCGATGCTTACCGCCTGATGGAACGCGGGCGCTTTGCGCACAGCCATTGGCAGGGTCAGCAGGATTTCGTCGCCATCCTGCCACTGGCGGTTGAGCGTCAGGAAGCCGCCAGCCTGCGCGGAGAGGATGTCCCCGTCCACAGCGGCAGTCGCGCCGACTGCCCAATCCGGAATGCGCAGATGAATCGGGAACGCCGCGCTCTCTTCGGGATGCACGACGATGCGGATGGAGCCGTCCGCCGGATAATCGCTCTCCACGTCGATGCGCACGGCGGTTCCGGACAGGCGGTAGCGGACTGCGCACGGCGCGTAGCCCATCGCGCAAAGCCCGTCGTCGCGGGAGACCATCCACTGGGCATGCAGGAAGCGCTGCCATGCGCCTATCAGCGCGCAGAGCGCGTTGCCGTCCTCCAGCGAGAACAGACCGGCGGCGTCGCCGCTGAGCGGGAAGCGCGCCGCGTGGGAAAGCATCGCCTGATTCGCCTGCTGAATCGGCTGAACGCCGCGCCCGTCCGGAGAGAACGCCGCGTCGATGGTATTGTACATCAGCGTTTCGAGCTGATCCGCGCCGAACTCGCCGCCGGGGCAGGTCAGCAGCGTTTCAAGCGACGCCGCCAGTTCGCAGGCGCTGACCGCGCTCACGCCGCGGCTGGGATGCGTGCCCGCCAGCAGCGGATCGGCGGTCACGCCGCCGCCTGCCGCGCCATGCGCCTTGTTCATGCGCGCAAGACCGGCTTCCGCCGCGGAAAGATGCTTGCCCGAACCGGTCAGCACGCCGCAGAGTGCGCTTGCGCGCAGACCTTCGCACAGGTTCGCGCCGTCCGCATTGCGCAGGAGATGATGCGTGTAGCCGGATTCATCCTCATGGTCGAGCGCGTCGAGCAGTTCGTCCGCAGAGAAGGAACGGGAAATCGGCGTGCGGTAGGGGAAGGCGTGATACAGCGAAGTATAGTCTGCGCCCTGGCTGACGAGCATCATCAGCACGGAGAGGATCGCCTTCTGTCCGGTGATGTTGTAGAGCAGGATGCCGGCTTCCAGCGTATCGGCGGTGTGCATGGCGTCCTCGGCGGAGAGGGAGCGCACGCGCAGGGTGTCATGCAGATACTTCATGTAGCGGAGCATGAAGGTCAGAAGCTGCTTGTCGCCGCTCATGGAATAGGCGGCGCACAGCGCGCGAAGCATGCGTCCGCGGGCGGCAAAGGTTTCGCCTTCCGCGCCGAAGGAACCGTCCTCGCGCTGGTTTTCCACGACGCGGCTGCACAGGGAGAGAGCCTGGCGGCGAAGCTCCTCGTCGCCCAGCTCGGCGGCGGTCAGGAGCATGGCTTCAAGGACGTTGGGCGCGTGCATGCCGCCGCCCAGCGCGCCGCCGAACCAGACGCTTTGCTCGCCGGATTCGGGGAACAGGGACGCGCAGCGGGAGAGCAGCCCGCCGCGCAGGGCGATCAGGCGGTCGCGCATCGCGCCGCGGGCGGAAACGGCGCCCACGGGCAGCGCGGCGAAACGACCCGGCGCAAGCGGCGCGCGGGCAAAGAAAGAGCGGGTCAGCATGATAATTATCCTCCGATATGACGATTTTCAAGGAAAGAGAAAACGAAAGAGAACGATGGGCTGCCGGTCCGGAAAACTCGTATAGAAATGCATAAAGCTTGCTCGCGTGCGTAAAGCTTTGAATCTTTACGGACTGTGGCGGAAATGCAGGCGGGCTCAGCCCGC
>CAKTXP010000154.1 GCA_934631055.1 uncultured Clostridia bacterium
CCTGAGGTTCCTGGACTTCCCGATTCGCTTCGCGCCAGTTTTAATCAATTTATGTATACGACGCGCATGCGCGTCGTCCAGTAACGCATATTCAAACCGCCGCGAAGCGAAGAAGGGAGTCTGAGGGGATTGAAATCACGCGCCCGCTGTGCGGGGTTCAGCGTGATGGAAATCGGAAATCGTAAGAAACGCTTGCGTTTCTATACGAGTTTCCCGGACTATTATCCCTCAGGCAGGGCTTGGGGCGGCAGCCCCATCGTTTTTTCCCCCTCCCGTTAAAAAACGCCGGCAAGGTTTAGCCCTTGTCGGCGCAGCTTCTTTCACAGAAGCGATCAATCCTCGATGATGCTCTTACCCGTCATTTCCTTCGGCACAGGCAGACCGATATACGGCAGCATGGTCGGCGCAATGTCCGCCAGGCAGCCGCCCGCGCGCAGCTTCACATCGCCGCAGCCCGCCACGAGGAACGGAACCGGGTTGGTGGTATGCGCGGTGAACGGAGTGCCGTCGTCGTTCTCCATCTTGTCGGCGTTGCCATGGTCAGCGGTCAGGAACATGCAGCCGCCCATATCCCGAACGGCTTCCCAGACCTTCTCCACGCACGCATCGACCGCCTCAACCGCCTTGACAGCCGCATCAAACACGCCGGTATGACCGACCATGTCGCAGTTGGCAAAGTTCAGGATGATGACGTCATACTTACCGCTGCGGATGCGTGCCGCGCACTCATCGGCAACCTCATATGCGCTCATCTCCGGCTTGAGGTCATAGGTCGCAACCTTCGGGCTGGGGATCACCTTACGATCCTCGCCCTCATACGGCGCTTCCACGCCGCCGTTGAAGAAGAAGGTAACGTGCGCGTACTTTTCGGTTTCCGCGATGCGCAGCTGCGTCTTGCCGTTCTTGGCGAGGTACTCGCCCAGCACGTTGGTCAGCTCGACCGGCGGATACGCGACTTCGACGTTCGGCATGGTCGCGTCATACTCCGCCATGCAGACATACTGCACATGGAAACGGCCATAGCGGCGCTCAAAGCCCTTGAAATCGTCATCCACAAAGATGCGGGTGATCTGACGCGCGCGATCCGGGCGGAAGTTGATGAACACGACTGTGTCGCCTTCCTGCACACGACCGCCTTCACAGGTCACGCACGGCACGACGAACTCATCGGTCACGCCGTCGGCATAGCTCTTCTCGATGGCTTCCAGCGCGTTCGCGGCATGGTTGCCCTCGCCGTATACGAACGCCGCATACGCCTTTTCCTCACGATCCCAGTTGGAATCGCGATCCATCGCGTAATAGCGTCCAGTGACGGTCGCGATCTCGCCGACGCCCAGCTCGTCGAGCTTCTTCTGAAGGTCTTCGAGGAAGCCCTTGCCGGAATGCGGGTCAGTGTCGCGTCCATCCATGATGCAGTGGACATAGACCTTCTTCGCGCCCAGGTGCTTCGCCAGATCCAGCAGACCGAAGAGATGCTCGATGTGGCTGTGGACGCCGCCAGTGCCGAGCAGACCCATCAGGTGAACCGCCTTGCCCGCGTCAATCGCCGCGCGCATGTTGCGCACCAGCACATCGTTTTCCTTCATCGTGCCATCCATGATGGACTTGGTGATGAGCGTCAGCTGCTGATAGACAATGCGGCCCGCGCCCATGTTGGTATGACCGACCTCGCTGTTGCCCATCTGCCCCTCCGGCAGACCGACAGCCATGCCGGACGCCTGAATGGTGGTATACGGATAGGTCTCAAACAGCTTATCGAGGTTCGGCTTTTTCGCCGCGACAATCGCGTTGCCGAAAGTATGCTCCGGCACCCAGCCGAAGCCATCCATAATGCAAAGCAGAACAGGTTTCTTAGCCATAATTGCTCCTTTACTGTAACTGAGCAAATCCTGCGCAAGGGGAACGATTGGGACGCTGTCCCAAACCCCGCCAAGAACCTGAGGTTCTTGGATTTCCCACTGGATTGATTGCTGCGCAATCAATCCATGAGCCCCTTATTTGTACAGTTTTAAAAATCTACGCATAGATTATGAAAATCCGGAATTACAATACGGAAAGTCCAGAAACCTCAGGTCTCTGGCGGGGCAAAGCCCCAATCGTCTTCCGCTTACGCGTCGAAATGAACGACCTTGGAGAAGTCCTCAGCCTTCAGGGACGCGCCGCCGATCAGACCGCCGTCGATCTCGCTCTGCGCCATCAGACCCTTGCAGTTCTTCGGGTTCATGGAGCCGCCGTACTGGATGCGCACATCGTCCGCCGCATCGCCGTAAGCGGAGCGAACCGCCTCACGGATGACGCCGATGGTCTCGTTCGCCTGCTCGTCGGTCGCGGTCAGACCGGTTCCGATTGCCCAGACCGGTTCATACGCGATGACCACGTTGCGAACCTCATCCGCAGTCAGACCGGACAGCGCGATCAGCGTCTGATAGGAGACCAGCGCGTTGGTATAGCCCGCTTCGCGCTCTTCCTTCTTCTCGCCGACGCAGATAATCGGAGTCAGCCCCGCCTTAACGGCGGCAAGGGTGCGCAGGTTGACGGTCGCGTCGGTCTCGCCGAAATACTGACGGCGCTCGCTGTGACCGAGGATGACGTATTCCACGCCGGATTCCTTGAGCATCGCGGCGCTCAGCTCGCCGGTATACGCGCCGGACTCTTTCCAGTGCATGTTCTCCGCGCCGAGCTTGATGTTGGTGCCTTTGATGACCTCGCTCACCGCGGCAAAGTCAACGGCAGGGGTGCAGACGACGACGTCGCACGCCGCGTCCTTGACCAGCGGAACGAGCGCGGAGACCAGCTCGCGCGCCTCGCTGGGGGTCTTGTTCATTTTCCAGTTGCCGGCAATGATCGGCTTACGCATGGTAGTTTTCCTCCTCATCACAAACGGGCTGTCGCCCGCTCTGCCCTCTCATCTCCCCCACAACGGCGAGGCAAGACGTTTGCGAATTCGCAAAGCCTTGGCTCTCCCTTCGGGAGAGCTGTCACGAAGTGACTGAGAGGGTCAAAGCGTGCAGCAGCCCTTAAATAAATTCTTACTTCTCGTCGAGGCAGGCGACACCCGGAAGCACCTTGCCCTCGAGATACTCGAGGGAAGCGCCGCCGCCGGTGGAGATGTGCGTCATCTTGTCGCCCAAACCCATCTGCTCAACAGCCGCAGCAGAGTCGCCGCCGCCGATGATGGTCACAGCGTCGCTGTCCGCCATCGCCTGCGCGACAGCCAGCGTGCCGGCAGCCAGCGTCGGGTTCTCGAACACGCCCATCGGGCCGTTCCAGATGACCGTCTTGGCTTCCTTGACAGCCGCCGCGTACAGCTCGCGGGTCTTCGGGCCGATATCGCAGCCTTCCATATCCGCCGGGATCTTGTCCGCATCGACCGTCACGGTTTCCACAGCCGCATCGATCGGATCCGGGAAGTCCTTGATGCAGACGATGTCGATCGGGAGCAGGAGCTTAACGCCCTTCTCGTCCGCCTTCGCCATCATGTTCTTGCAGTATTCGATCTTGCTCTCGTCCAGCAGGCTCTTGCCCACGCCGTAGCCCATCGCGTTGAGGAAGGTGTACGCCATGCCGCCGCCGATGATGAGGGTATCAACCTTCTCAAGCAGGTTGTCGATGACGTTCAGCTTGTCGGCGATCTTCGCGCCGCCCAGAACGGCGACGAACGGACGCTCCGGATTCTCCAGCGCCTTGCCCATGATATCCAGCTCTTTGCCGATGAGGTAGCCGGCAACGCACGGGGAGAGGAACTTGGTCACGCCTTCGGTGGAGCAGTGAGCGCGGTGGCAGGAACCGAACGCATCATCCACATAGCAATCCGCCAGGGAAGCGAGTTCCTTGGAGAAATCCTCGATGTTCTTGGTCTCTTCCTTGCGGAAGCGGGTGTTCTGGAGCAGCACTACGTCGCCGTCCTTCATCGCGGCAACGGCAGCCTTGGCATTCTCGCCGACAACGTTGTCGTCATCCGCAAACACGACCGGCTTGCCCAGGTACTCGGACAGGCGCTCGGCAACCGGCGCGAGGGAGAACTTGGCTTCCGGGCCGTTCTTCGGCTTGCCCAGATGGCTGCACAGGATGACCTTGCCGCCGTCCGCAATCAGCTTCTTGATGGTCGGCAGCGCGGCAACGATACGCTTGTCATTGGTGATCTTGCCATCTTTCATCGGAACATTGAAATCGCAGCGCACAAGCACTTTCTTGCCGGCGACCTGAATGTCGTCAACGGTCTTTTTCGCCATGGGTAATTCCTCCATTTCAATTTGGTTCCAATTGATCGGGTTTCCATGATAGATAGGGGTTTATATCCTCCGGAAAGCCGGAGGAAGAAAGCCGCGGGAAACGCGGCGTTTCAACCGTTTGCCGGTAAAGCCGTCCGCTTTACCGAACATCCTTAGTGTAGCATTTTTTACCGAGATTGTCAAAGATTTGCGCAAAGAACTCCGCTGACTGGCTCAAATCTTTCCGTCCTGCGCCGTTTCCTGCTTTTTATGCCCGCAGAAGCTCCATCATCCGCAGCGCCGCGCCCTCGTCCACGACCAGCAGCTTGTGGGGATGATGCGCGCAGACCGCCAGAATCGCTTCCGCCTTGGCGCGTCCGGCAGCGACCGCGGCGGCGCGGTTCTTCCTGCCGATATCCTCCGGCTGAATCGCCAGCGACGAGCCGCCGCCGACCACGCGCCCCTGCGCATTGATATAGAAGCCCAGCGCCTCGGCGACCGCGCCCTCCTGCGCCAGCTTGTCCCGCTCGGCGGCGCTCAATCCGCGTCTCTGCGCCAGCTCCATCGCCCGCCCGATGCCGTAAAGCAGCACATCCGCATGGCGAACCAGCTCCAGCGGCTCGCGCACCTGCGGCAGCCGCGCCAGCTCATCCGCCGCCGCGCCGCTCAGCCCATCCGGCAGATGCAGGAAGCGGTAATAGCCGCCCAGCTTTTGGGCAAACCGCTCGGCGACGGTATTCGCCTGCGTGCTGACGCCGCCGCCCATGCCGCCCTGCGCAGGCACGACCGTGATATCCA
The DNA here is from genome assembly GCA_934631055.1 of uncultured Clostridia bacterium. Taxonomy (GTDB): domain Bacteria; phylum Bacillota; class Clostridia; order Christensenellales; family Aristaeellaceae; genus Ventricola. The sequence goes on from CAKTXP010000154.1 coordinate 5,010, forward strand.
TCGGCGCGGCGACGGATATCGCTTCCGCCGTCAGCGCGACTGTCCGTCCGCCCGTGACCGCCATGACATGCGCATCCTGTAAGAGAAAACGGATCTGCCGCGCCGCCGCGCGCGCCACTTCCGCCATCACGCCCGAATCAATGTCCGCGTCGCCGCGGACGACGCAGACGCGCTCCACGTTCAACCGCTGCGACAGCGTCAGCTCAACGCCGGAGAGCGTCCGCCGTCCGCCGCTGATTGCGCGCGCCGCCTCGACTAAATTCTGCCCCTGCGGCGTCAATTCCATGCCCGAAGCGCTCTGCGTCAGGCATCCCGCGCGCTTGAGCGCTTCCGCCGCAGCGCGGACTTCCCGCTCCGCCAGATGCAGCCTTGCCGCCAGCGCGCGCCGCCCGATTGGTTCCAGCGCAGCGACGCGCTCCAAAATAAGCGTGCGCAGCTCGACCTCGTCCATTAAGTCCGGCGCAATAAGCGCCAGCGTATTTAAAATCGACGTATCCATATCCTACGCTCCATGCGGGCTGATTTTCTCCCGCGATTCGTGATTTGTCCCGATTCAGTGTAGCACAACTCGCCAAGTCTGGCAAGGCAGATTCCGATGCAGGAGTTCAGCATATGCGCGGAGAATAATAAAAGGTTACGTTGAGGGCTCTGCCCTCAAACTCCCGGCAGGGAACCTTGTTCCCTGCACCCTTACTACGCTATCGCTTCGCGATAGCTGAGGAAAATGCAATTCTGTTGTTCACAAACTCCGGGCAGCAGACCGCAGG
>CAKTXP010000155.1 GCA_934631055.1 uncultured Clostridia bacterium
GCCTGCATTTCCGCCACAGTCCGTAAAGATTCAAAGCTTTACGCACGCGAGCAAGCTTTATGCAATTTCCTATAACGTAAAAAAGGTCGGTTAACCCCTTTCCCGCTCATACGCGAACATAACCTGCTGGTACACCCCCGCAAACGGGCTGTCCATTTGCGCGAACCCGTTCGGGTAATGCCGCGCCAAAATCCGCTTGACCCAAACATCCTGTGGAAACGCTTCTTTATGCCCCAGCGCAAACAGACAAACGCAGTCCGCGACCTTCGGACCGACGCCGTTGTACGCCATCAGGTTTTCCTTTGCTTCTTCGTAGTTCATCGCGGATAGCCGCGCTTCCTCATTTTCATCGAACTGCCTTGCCGCGTCGCGGACATACGGCGCGCGATAGCCCAGCCCAACGGCGCGAAGCTCGTCCTCCGTCCACGCCGCAAGCCGCTTCGGCTCCGGAAAGGGCTTATCCGCGCCGCCGCAGAGCTTGGCGATAATGGTTCGGATGCGCGGAATATTGTTATTCTGGCTGACGATAAAGCTGATGAGCGTTTCAAAGAGCGGCTGTCGCAGGATGCGAATGCCCCGTCCCGCTTCCGCCGCCGCGCTCAGATACGCATCCGACGGGTCGATGGCGCGAATGGCGGTCAGATAATCGGTGTCCGCATCAAAATATCTGCGTGCCGCGTCCAAAAAGGTGCTGTCCTCCCCGTCCGCGCTCAGCTCGATTCGCCGCGCATCCCTCTGCCTTGCCGTCGCTATCCATCTGCCCATCGGCACAAGCCAACGCCCATCCTCCAGCGGCGCCATGCGGAAGCACTGTCCGCTCGCCGCAATCTGCGCCAAATCGACGGTATCCAGTTCAAGCGTAATCATTATGGATTCTCCTGTATATTGTCCTCTGTTCCGCGAATATAAAACGCGCCGCTTTCGCCCGAGGCGATATGAATCCGGTTTTCCTCATAAAACGCGATTCCGTTGCGGCAAATCGTTCCATCGGCAAATCGGCGAATCAGCTCGTAGCGTCCGCAGCGCTTTTCGCGTTCAGAGCCGACGGGGTTTTCGATTACCTCATACGAGCCTGATTGCATCGGCGTAACCAGGGTCGTCGGCACGTTTTCTTCATCCAGCGCATCACAGCCCACATAGCTTCCGTCCACCCCGAAAATCATGCCGCCTTCCGTTCCGCCGCCTCCGGCAAACAACCAGACACCCGCCAGCCGCTGCATAAATGCCTCGGATTTCGTTTCTTCGGGCATGCGCAGGTCGGTCAGCTTCATCAATCCATACGCCGCTTTCCCGTCGATTTCCGTCGAGATGTATGCCCATGTATCATCCAGCCGACGAATGATGCCGACCTTGCTTCCCTCGTCTATCGTCGTGATTTCGCGCATCGAGCCATGCGGGTCATCTGTCACGGCAGCGTTCCGCTCAACCGTCATCGTCAAGCCCACGCAGTCCACCTCGCCGACGTCGATGCTCGCAAAGGGTTCGAGTGCCGACTTTTCCACAAAACCCATACGGTTTTCCCCCGCATGGGTGCTGTATTCGATCAACAGCCATGTTTCCCCGCTTCCTGAAATGTCTGCCATCGTCCCCCAAACCTCAAACGGCTCTTTCAGGCTGACCTCTGCCTTTCCGTTTGCGCCGCGATAAGCCTCCCTGCTCGGCGCGGCGTAGACCGGCAGACACGCACGGATGCCCGCATCCACCGTTTCGCTTCCCCGCCACTCTCCAATCCGTTCTCCCAGATAAGCGGCGATTTCTTTAGGATTGGACGCACTCGCCGCCGCAGGAAACAGCACAAGCGCAAGCAGGCAGGCAATGGCTTTTTTCATGTTCATCATCCCCTGACAAATGCACAGCATCCCCACTTTTCCACACGCACAAAGCCCAATGCTTCATAAAACGCGACGGTCTTTTCCGTGTCGTCGGTCAACAGCTCCATCTGATAGACCGCCCGATAGCGTTCCATCATGGCGCACAAAAGCGCTCTTCCGACACCGCGCCGCTGATATTTAGGAAAAACAAGAATATCCTGAATAAACACGATAGATGCGCCGTCGCCGACTGCGCGGACAACGCCCAGAAGCCGGTCATCTTCATACGCCGCCAAAATGCAGAGTGAATGCGCGTATGCGGCGCGGAGCATCTCCGGCTCATCGGTATAATTTGTCCAGCCGACGGCGGCATAAAGAGACATGAGTTCGTTCCAATCGGGGTCTGTATATTCACGAATGGTCATCGGAAAGCTCCCTTCTATCTTCTTCATCAGGTCATGTTCTGCGGCTTTTTTTGAAAGTGTTTCATCATAACCAGTATAACCTTCCCAATCGAAAAAATCATCCCCAAAAAAGCAAAATTCCGCGTGTCCAGCGCGGAATTTGCTCTTTACGCTTTCTTACCTTCCGACGATGCGATCCCAGAGGTCGCCGAAATCGTCTGCCAGCTCATCCAGTCCGGTCACGTTGGCGACGCGCTCACCCAGTCCCTTGATTTGACCATAGAGCGTATCGTCGTCGGTCACCTCAACATCCTTGAGCGTATCATCGACTTTCTGAACGGTCTGAATGATCTGCTGCTTCATCCTGTCATCCAGTCCCGCGCTGTACTGCTCGTCAAACTTGACCGCGACGAGCGCGCGCCCGTTATGGACGACAACCTTCGCCTCGTCCACCTCGCTGATCTGCTGAACAGCCTGCGCGATCTCCTCAGCAAGCTTTCCTGCCTGCGCAGGCGTCATGCCCGCCGCTTCAGCGGTCGCCGCCGGAGAAGGCTCGGCTGTCGCTTCCATCGTTGCCATCGGGCTGTTTGTCGGCGCGGCGGTCGTCGTCGTCGGGGACGCCGTCGGGCTGGTACTCATCGTATTGGCGGAACAACCCGCCATGACCATGCTCGCCACGACGATGCACAGTAGAGCCAGAAACCATTTTTTCACTTGATTCGCCTCCCTGCCCGCTATTGTGAGCAGGAAGCGTCCGGTTCATTCATCATAAAACGTACATCCGCCAATAAATTCGCGGAGGATGGACGTCGGCGGGATCTCGCTTTCTTCGTCGCAGTTCCGGAAGTAATTCAGAAACTTGATCAGCCGCCGCGAGCGGACGTAATACGGGCTGTCCTTTCCGATGGATTTGAGCATCGGGTAGGCATATTTTTTCAGCACGGCGATTTCATAGAGCAGCGAAGAATTGAACATCACATCCGCCTTTTCCTGGAACGGGAAGATATATTTTTCTTCGCCCGCGCGCACGCTGTCCCACATCGCCATCGTCGCGCTCACGTCGGTATGGCGCGTCCGCTGGTCGCGCACCATCCGGCGGAGCAGACGGACATCCGTCGTGCGGATGCGGTTATGGCAGTCGAGATTGAGCTGGGTCAGCGCGCTGACATAGACGCGGTACTTGAATTCGCTGGGTATCTCCACGCTAAGCGCGTCATTCAGCCCATGTATGCCCTCGATAATCAGTACTTCTTCTTTGCCCACGCGCAGGGGGACGCCCTTTTCCAGTCGGCTCCTGGTCTTGAAGGAATACAGCGGCAGCTCGACCTCTCTTCCCGCGAGCAGCTCCACCAGCTGATCGTTGAACAGCGGCAGATCGATGGATTCCAGACACTCCAAGTCGGGCTTTCCGTCCGCGCCGAGCGGGATATCCTCATGGTTTCGGTAATAATTATCCAGCGAGATGGCGCGCGGGCGCTTCCCGCTGGCGCGCAGCTGCGTACTCAGGCGGTTGGCGAACGTCGTCTTTCCGCTCGAGCTTGGCCCTGCGACAAAGACGACCCTCGCGCCGTTTGCCGCAATGCGTTCAGCGATCTGCGCGACAGCGCGCTCCTGCATGGCTTCGCTGACGCGGATGAACGAGCGCGCTTCTCCGCGGGCGATGATGTCGTTCAGATCCGCCGCAGTCTCGCATTGCAGGATGCGCGAGCAGGCGTTCGCCTCGGCATAGGTGCGCATCAGCTTCGGGCGCTCGACGAACGGCGCGGGCGCGCCTTGCAGATCCTCCCCCGGCAGGAGCAGCACCATGCCCGGATAATAAAAACGCAGGGCAAAGGACGGCACTTCGCCGGTGGACTGCACCATGCTTCCATAGAAATATTCGCTCAGTCCGTCGCAGGTATACACGTCAAAAAAATCAAATGGGCGATAGGCAAGCAGGCGCACGGTATCCTCCTGCCCCTGCGCTTTGAAATAGGCGACCGCCTGCTCGCGCGTCCAGCGGGATTTTTGAATCGGCATATCCTGCGCCACGATCTCGCGCATGCGCTTTTCAATGCGCCGGACGAGCGCCGCGGTGACGTCCGCGCCGAACACATTCATATAGATGCCGTGACCGATGCTATGCTCAAAGCGCGCCTTTGCGCCGGGCGCGGCATCGCGAAGCGCCAGAAGAAGAATCAGCCGTGCGCTGCGTTCGTAGACGCGGCGGTCCTCTTCATTTTTTCCATTCAAACCAGACATGCTCATCCTCCTTTATCTACCGTCATTCTAACATACGCTCCGTCCTGCACGCAACGCTCTTTTCTTCTTCTCTTATCATGGTCAAAACGTCCGGATATTCCGCGCGTTTCTTTGACAACCTCTCCGTATTTGCACCATAACGGAACATATTTCGGTTTTGCTCTTGAAACCGAACATTAAAAGTGCTACAATCCATTTCATTCCGAAATAAACCCGAATTATTCCGAACATTCGGCATTTTTGTTCGGGTCATGTTTCGTCATTCTGAAAGGAGAATTCCATCCATGAAGAAACTGCTTGCTCTGCTCTTCGCGCTCGTTCTGACCGCGGCTGCCGCCTTCGCGCTCGCCGAGGACGCTTCCCCCATCGCCATCAAGGCGCTCATCCTGCCCAAGTTTGAAAGCGGCGAAATGTCCGGCGATTTCCCGGGCGAGGCGCAGTATTATTATGAAGCCTACTGCATGGGCGGCGAGGAATACGACATCGTCGGCGGCTTTGAGAGCAACAAGCTCTACGTCAAGGATGGCATTGCGCTGTATGTGACCGGCATGGGCAAGGTCAATACCGCGATGAGCCTTCAGGCTGTTCTGATGGACAACCGCTTCGATTTCAGCAACGCCTACATCATCAGCACCGGCTGCGCCGGCTCTGCGATTGAGTACGGCGTGATGGGCGACGTGTTCGTCATCACCGCAACCATCGACTTCGACCTCGGTCACCACGCTGACCCGCGCGAGCTTGCCGACGCGACCGGCACCACCTGGTACCATGACGCGAGCTACGACAGTTCCTCCTACAAGATCCTGAATCAGGAACTGTGCGACAAGGTTTACAACCTCGTCAAGGACGTCAAGATCGAGACCACCGAGAAGACCCGCGCTTTCATGGCGGCTGCTTTCGACAACGCCGAGTGGGCGACCCGCGATCCGATGGTTCTGCGCGGCACGACCGTTACCGGTGACAACTACTGGAAGGGCGCGTATGACCACATGAACGCCCTGCTCATGAACGAGACCTATGGCTGCCCGGATCCGTATGCCCTCACCGAGATGGAAGACAACGCTCTGGCTGTCGTGCTTGACCGTCTGGGCATGCTCGACCGCTACATCATCATCCGTGATTCCGTCAACACCGACGCGTTCATGAACGGTGCTTCCCCGGAGAGCCTGTGGGATCCGAACTTCGTCGATTCCCTCGCTTCCGACGAGAGCGTTGAGTCCGCTGACATCTTCGCCACCGCTATGGAGAACAACTTCAAGGTCGGCAGCGTGGTCGTCAACGCGATCATCAACGGCGAGCTGTAATCCCCTCCTA
>CAKTXP010000156.1 GCA_934631055.1 uncultured Clostridia bacterium
TTGGTCATCACGCAGAACACCGTCTGGCTCTCCGGCTCGACATATAAATTGCAAACGATGCCTTCGTCCGTCCCCTGATGCCCGTACACGCGCCGTCCTTCCAGCAGCGTATCCTGACGGATGGTAAAGAAACTGTACGGCGAATCGGACGTGATGCCGGTCGTCTCCTCGCTCTGCTCCTGACGCATCATCGCGATGGCGTCTTCGCTGAGTACGCGAACGCCGTCCACCGTTCCATCGCCGCAAATGGCAATGCCTAGCCGCGTCAAATCGCGCGGACGGATGAGCAGGCTGCCGACCGTCACGCGGTAATGCGTGTCCGGCGTCGCCTGCGCGTCATAGGTCTGGCGAAGGATATAGCTGGGCGCGGCGTAAAGTGAACCGTCCTTGTGATAGGTCGCGGTCAGATACTCCGGCTCTTCCAGCTGGGTCGCGGTATAGGCGGCATCAATGCCCAGCGGCGCAAAAAGGTACTCCCTCATGAAGGAGGATACGTCCTGCCCCGTCACGGATTCGATGACCGCGCCCGTGATGCCCGCGCCGAAATTGGAATACGCGTACTGGCTTCCCGGACGGACTTCCTTAAAATTCGCTTTCGCCTTTTTATCGAGCGCAATCATGTCGCTGAGTTTGCTTGATTTGCTCGAATAGGAAGAATTCTCGTTCAGCCCCGCCGTGTGGCTCATCAGCATGCGCAGCGTGATGGGCGTATCGGGATAGCGCGGATTGCCGACCGCATAGCCCAGATAGGTGCTGATATCTTCATCCGGCGCAAGCATGCCATCGTCCATCATCTTCATCAGCCCAATGCCCGTCACCAGCTTCGTGACCGACGCACAGCGGAAATAACTCTTTTCCGTCACGGGAACGCCGGTCGTCTTCTGCTGCACGCCGTAATAATGTTCATACACGATCTCGCCGTTCTGCGCGACAAGGAACGCGCCGCCGACCGCTTTCGTATCGCGGAATACGCGGTCCACGCGCTCATCCATGCTCTCTTCCGCAGACGCAAGCGCCAGCGCGAAGATCATCGCCAGCGCGACCGCCATGCTCATGATTCTCTTCAATTGAATCCTCTCCTGTAATTTGATCCTTTTCATCATATCACCCCGGCAGCGCGGTTGCAACCCCGCCGCGCCGCTGTTTTTTCCTAAACGGTTGCTTTTCCTCTTTCAAGAAGATATACTATACTTAATTCTACGATGGATAAGGAGTTGTTTTTCCATGTTGACACTGTTCCCCAAGTTTAAAAAACGAATGATTGTTTTTGAAGTCATCTTCATCGTCCTGATGGTCGCGCTCTATGTCCTCAAGCCGGGAACAAACCCCATCGCGATGGTGCTGATGCTCATCGTCGGCGCGCTGCTGATCGCCGCCGCGCAGTATATCAACGCCGTCAACGCGCATAACCGCCAGCTCAACCGGCTGTATAACCAGCTGGATGTCGAGGGCTTCCTCAAGGAATATGAGCCGCACCTGAGCCAAAACCCCAGCAACCCGAATCTGTATACCATGATCCGCATGCACATCTCCAACGCATATGCCGCGCAGGGACGCTTTGAGGACGCGATGAAGCTCCTCTCCTCCATTCAGGTCAAAGAGGGCAAGAAGCCCGAACAGGCGCTCATCAGCCGCTATACCATCGTCAGTAACCTCTGCTACTGTGCCGAGCAGATGGGCGACATCCCAACGGCGAAGAAGTATCTCGACCAGCTGCACCAGCTCAAGAAGCAGCTTGAAGATATTCAGGAGACCAAGCCGATGAAGCAGCGCATGGTCTTTTCCAGCGAGCTGAACGACCAGTGCATGGCGCTGCTGACGACCGGCAAAGCCGATGTCGAAAAGCTCAAAACGCAGGTTCAGCAGAATAACACCCAGCAGCTGCACCGCATCACGACCTCTCTGTGGATTGCCCGCGCCTATCTGGCGGAGCAGAACCGCCGCGAAGCCGAAGCCCTGCTGGAAAAGATCGTCAAGCTCACGCCGGATCTCTACCCCGGCAAGGAAGCCGCCCGCCTGCTCGCCTCCCTGCCTGCCAAGTCTTCCGAAGAATAAGTTCCCGTCTTTTTCCCAACCGCCGCTTTTTTTCGCGGCGGTTTTTCTATATATTCCTTCATTTTTCGACGTTTTCGGAAAAAAGTTTGCAAAAGGCTTCATTTTTTTGCAAAAAAGGGGTTGCATTCTCTGCCGTCCCGTGCTATAATAGTTTTCGTTGAGAGCGCAAGCGCTTAAAACAAAAGAAAATTATAAATCGCACCTTTAGCTCAGTTGGTAGAGCACCTGACTCTTAATCAGGGTGCCCAGGGTTCGAGCCCCTGAAGGTGCACCAAGCAAAATGGTTCATTCTAAAGCAGAATGAACCATTTTTCGTTTTCCTTTGCCGTTTTCTTTCGCAAAAAGCACGATGCAGTTTATTTGCAACGCACCTACAAAATGCCGAAAACGGGATGACAGCATTTTTCGCCGTCACCCCGTTTTAATTTGCGCCTTCTATGTCAGGCTTAAAACCGAATCACCTTTTCGCCGCTGACACTTTCGCGCTTTTCCCTCTCCGCATCAGATATCGTCCCAAGTGACGATCTTCGGAACGGAATACGTCTTATCGTCGCCCACTGTGAAGATCATCAGTTCGCCGCTCTGCGCATCGACAAGCACTTCTTCCGAGTAGAATTCCTCCCATACAGCGTATTCATAGCCCCATTTCGCATCGGCTTCTTTCATCTGATCCCATGTTTTCTGTTTGTCCTTTGTGATGTATTTCAGGCTGACGACCCAGCGCGGAACCGCCCACGCATGATCCGTCATATCCGGATTAGAATACAGCACATAGCCCAGCCGGATGGAATATACCTGCCGGACGTTGCCCGCGTCGATTTCCTTTCTGATGCCCTCCAGCACACTGTCCAGCGGTGCAAGCGGAATATCGGCATATTCCACGGTGCGGATGCGCGCCAGCGAATTGCACGTCCGATAATCCTCTTCATTGACAAACCGCGACTCCATATAGCCATCTGTAACCGACCTTATGCCTGTGCTGTATTTCTTGTTGAACTTATCAATCACTCGGTTGGTTTCCTGTGTCGATGCGTACATGACCGAATAATCCGACGCGCCTACGTTGATAATGCCTCCCATGAGCGGCACGCCATTCACCACCTGTTCCGCACGGATTACATAGTGACCTGTATTCTTATATCCCTTACCCGTTCCCGTTTTGTCCGTCAATATTGAGCCATACACTCCTATCGTCTTGGGCTGGACAACGAAATCGTCCTCCGGAAAGCACATGTCGATATCCTCTTTCCAAAGGCGCATCGCCTCGTTGACCGTCAGGTCGCTGCCGCGCAGACTCGGTTTGTCCATGTCAATCTGCCACGGAAAGTGGTAAGTGACCGGTCGCCCAATTCCAACCATTCCCGTTCCCTGACTGAAACGGTATGCGCCATGCTGGATCCACAGCGCATCGACTGCATCATAGCCCACGATGTTCGTCTTTTTCTGGTTGACATAATCGTTTTCATATCCAAGGAAGAACTCGCTGCTCTTTCCGCCCAGTTCGACCTCGTCATATTGGATATAGTCTCTGTTTTCGCCGCCCTTTTTGCACTGAACGATGTAGTTGTACAGGTTCTCGCTGATCTTCGCGCCTTCCATCGTCAGCACGGGCATCGTCTCGACTTCCGGCACGATGATCGGCGCGTCTATCGTCACCTGACCATTCGGCGTATCAAAACTCTCCTGCCATACGCCGCCCATCGCCTGCGCTTCCTGTTGAAGCTCGGAAACCGATACATATTCCTGTGCGGCCGCGGTCATGCAGGCCGATACGAGCAGCGCGCCCAGCAGCGTTCCAAGTGTTTTCTTCATCGTCGTACTCCTTCCTGTCAGTTCAGTTCGATGGCTTCATCTGCGTAATTCGGATCGACCGGCATCAGGGTAAGACCGCCCGTCGTCTCCGGCAGGTCAAAGCGCAGGTGGATGATATGCGTCTGCCCGTCGTATTCCATCCATTCGTCGATGTTGGGATACTCCACGCCGTCCGCAAGGAGCATATAGCCTTCCGGCACATAGTCTTTCGGCGCGTCAATGCGCACCTCTCCGGAGATATCCACGTCGGATACAGTCAGCGCCGCCTGTGTGGCATAGCCGTCCGCCGTCCCTTCTCCCCTGAGCGTCTGAGCCTTTCCCGTCATCGGTACGCTGACCGGCACTTGAATCATCGCCGCGCGGTTCATCAGCGCCGCTTCGTATACGCCGCTTTCATCCTGAGCATAAACAGTGTCATCCGTAATCACCGTGAGCACGAATTCGATCGTGTCGCCCGCCTGATATCCTTCCGGCAGCTCCACCTCGTAATAGGCTCGAATCGTCCGCTCGTCTACATCCTCGCTTCCGCTGTCCACCGGATTGAGCGGCGTGCCATCCTTCAGCTCCGCGCCGTCGCCAACGTAGGCGCTCCGCTTGACGACATAGCCATTCTTGTGGTCGTTGAGCCACTGAGTCGCTTTCTCGTTCTGCGCTTCGCCCAGCCCCATGTCAAAGACATCCTCAAAGCGCTCGCCCGCATAGGCGGCGTCCCATCTGTCAAAGCCTGTCGCCTCGCCTTCGCCCAGAATAAGGCGTTCCCCGTTGAGCTTGAGCGTATAGGCGTAGTAGAGCTTTCTTCCGTCGCAATAAGCCTGCTCCAGCGTCAGGTCATAGGTGCGCCCGTTCTGCTCATTCAGCAGCGCTTCCCGAACGGTTTGGGGATTTTCGTGCTTTCCGCCGCTTACAGTAAGGCGCTTCGTTTCGCCGATGCTGACCGCCGCTTCCTCCAGCCGTTCAAGCCGCGCATAGCTCGTTTCGTCCTGCTTTCCGGCGCGCATCTGTCCAAACAGCCCCAGTCCTGCCGCAACAGCCGCGCCGCCCAGCGCAAGCACCATCACCACGGCAAACACCAGCGCCATGGATACATGCCTTTTCGCACTCTTCTCTCCCCGTATCTGCGCCATCACCGCGGGCTTGAGCGACGCGCGCCTGTCAAGAGCGGCAAATTCCGCGTCGATCTCCCGATGAATGATTTTTCTCATTTCATCATCTTGCATTCTGTTTGTTCCCTCCTTCAAGCTGAGGTCTCAGCGCTTCCCGCGCCTTTTCCAGCCGCCTGTGAACGGTGGCGATCGACACGCCCAGCACATCCGCAACCTCGCTTTGATTCATGTCCTCGTAATAATACAGTAAGACGACCTCTCTGAGTTTCTTCGGCAGGCGCATGATCTCATCGACCACCTCCGATTTGACCTCCATCTCCTGTGGAATCTTAACATCGTCCAGATTCACCATGCGCCCAAGGTTCCTGAACCATGCCGTGCTGAGCATGTCCTTACATACATTGACAGCAATGCGGATGAGCCACGTTTTCTCGCTGCTCTCTCCGCGAAAATTCTTCAGATTTCGATATGCCTTGACGAACGTCTCCTGTACGGCATCCTCCGCCATGGCGGTATCCTTCAAATATACGCAGCATAGCCGCAGTAGATCTTTTTCATATGCCTGCATCATCTGATTCAGTTTTTCTTCCAGATAATCGTCAGGGCCCTTGACAATGTTCATCCTGTTTCCTCCTTTCTGTTTGATTAGACGGGTCAGGCGCGTCGTTTTTTACGCTTTTTCAAAAAAACAATCCATAAATTTACTTCTTAAAACCGCCGCGAAGCGAAGATGGGAGTCTGAGGGGATTGGAATCACGCGCCCGCTGTGCGGGGTTCAGCGTGATGGAAATCGGA
>CAKTXP010000157.1 GCA_934631055.1 uncultured Clostridia bacterium
GACGTTCGATACAGCGTGAATTTTGATGAGCTGCACGAGATGAACGAGGAGATCGTCGCATGGATCCTTCAGGAAGGCACGGAGATCAACTTCCCTGTCGTTCAGCATAGCAACAACGAGTATTACCTGACCCATCTGTATACCGGCACGCGCAACAAGACCGGCACCATCTTTGAGGATTGCGGCAACTCGCCGCTCTTTACCGACATGTGTACCTACCTGTACGGTCACAATCGGAAAAACGGCGTGATGTTTGCCAGCCTGCCGAACTACATGGAATACGACTACTGGCAGGAACACCCGACGATGCTGCTCATCACGCCGTATGAAGATTACGAGATCGAGGTCTTTGCCTGTGTCCGCGAATCTGCCGCGCAGGAGCAGACGTGGCGCATCAAGCAGTTCTCCCGCCGCAGTGAATACGACGAATTTGTCAGCAGCATTCTGGAAAAGACGTCGCTGGATACCGGCATCGTTCCCCAGTGGGGCGACCAGCTGCTGGCGCTGTGTACCTGCACCAACGATGCGCGCGACGACCGATACATTGTTTTTGCGCGCATGCGCCCCATCGAGTATTCCACCGAGAGCGGCATTTCCATCACCAAGATGCAGATGGATTCGCTGGAAGGCACGAGCCGCTTGATCAACGTCCCGGGACGCGGCATGATGCAGTATTACGCGCAGAACGATCCGGTCTGGGCGAAGATGGTCTATGAGCCGAAGGGGACGACGACCTACCGTCCGTTCGGGCAGGGCGGATGCGGCCCGACGAGCATGGCAATGGCGATCGCGAACCTCGTGCCGATGAAGAGTATGGGCGGCATTGCGGCGTATGCGCGAACGGACAGCGGGTTCACATTCTGCAAGTGTTCGGTCAACCAGTACTACTGCGACCGGACGCATGCGCAATATAAGCTGACGACGGCATGGGAATTCAAGCACTATTTACCGGTCGTTCTGGCAAATTTCGCGACGGGCAACAACAGCTGGAACGAGAAATCCCGAACGGAGAACCGCGGCACGGGAACGGCGTTTATGCAGCGCGCGGCAGAAGCCTATGGGCTTGAGTTCACCATCAGCAAGAGCGGCGAGGAAGCGATCGCGGCGCTCAAGCGCGGCGCGATGGTCGTCGCGTCTACCGGCGGCGTGGACAGCCCGTTTACCGGCGGCGGACATTATTTGACGCTGGCGCATGCGGACGACACATATCTATACATCATGGACCCATACCTCAAGAGCGATTACAGCAAGACGGACAAGCGGCATCTGCTGACCCAGATTCAGCCGGGCTTACTGCGCGCGCGCGTTGAGGACATGGACGACCTGCTGCTTTACACATTCTACATCATCGAAAACCCGACGACGAAGTGAGGGAGGGACGTGTGGAGCAAAGCTCCAACGCACTCTCCTTATGCTATCCTTTTCAGTGCAGGTTTCAGCCGCGCCAAACCAACTGCGTCGGCAATGAACCAGCCAATCGGAATCGCCAGCCAGATCGCCGTCACGCCGAACTGCGGCGCAAAGGCGTAGGCGAGCGCGACGCGCAGACCCAGCGAGATGACCGTCAGAACGACGGACATGCCCGCCTGCTCCAAACCGCGATAGATGGCGTAGAGCAGAAACAGCATGCCGATGCCGACGTAGAACACGCCCTCTACGCGCAGATAATGCACGCCGATATCCAAAATGGCGCTTTCGCCCGGATCAATGAAAATGGTCAGAAGAGGACGGGCGAAGACGAATACCAGCGCGGATACGACGGCACAGAAACTCAGGGAGAGAAGCGCTGCTTCCCGAATGCCCTGCCTGACGCGGTCAGGCTTGCCCGCGCCGGCGTTCTGCGCGACGAAGGTCGCAAAGCCGTTGGCGAAATCCTGCGCGGGGGAATAAGCGAACGAGTCGATCTTGACGCCCGCCGCGAAAGCTGCCATCGTTGCGATGCCGAAACTATTGACAAGGCTCTGAATCATCAGGATGCCGAAATTCATGATGGATTGCTGCACGCTGGTCAGGACGCTGACGCTGGCAATGCGCGAAAGCAGCGGTTTGCTCAGCCGCATGTTCTCCCGACTTGGACGAAGCTCGGGCAGGCGCAGGAAGAAATACAGCGCAATGCCCAGCGCGGAAAGAATCTGCGCAATGACCGTCGCAAACGCCGCGCCGGAAACGCCCCATTTGAATACGAGGACGAACAGCAGATCAAGCGCGATGTTGACGACGGTGGACAGCAGCAGAAACAGCAGCGGCACAAGCGAGTTGCCGACGCTGCGCAGTACTGCGGCGAAGAAATTATACAGGAACGTAAAGAAGATACCGGCAAAGACGACGGACAGATACGCCGTGATGTCCGGTACGGCTTCCTGCGGGACGCGCAGGAGCGCGATAAAGGCGTTCAGCAGGGCATAGCTGACAGCTGTCAGCGCGAGGGAAAGCACCGCGATAAAAACGAACGCATTGGCAATAGCGGTTTTCAGGCGCTCGCCGCTCCCCTCGCCGTAGAGCTGGCTGAAAACGACGCCGCTGCCCATACATAGACCGAGGACAAGACTGGTCAGCAGCACCATCAGAGAAAACGCGCTGCCGACCGCCGCAAGGGCGACGTTGCCCAGGAAGCGCCCGACGATCAGCGTGTCGGCGATGTTGTAGAATTGCTGGAGCAGATTGCCCGCGATGAGCGGTAGACTGAATCGAATCAGCCCACCGCGGATGGAACCCTGTGTCAGATCCTGCTGCATGAAAAAACTCCTTTGCATAATCAAGATAGCGAGGTTTTGCTTTACAGTGTTTTGAACCGATGTTTTTTGGAAAGAAAACGATTCAAAAAAATATTATACTGCAAAACAGGGGATGAGAGAAGGGCGAATGGATATTTTGCGGAAAAGATTTGACGGATGAGGGCGCATGCTGTACAATAATGCGCGAAAAACAGAAGGGACTGAAGCATATGACAGTGAAGGCGGTTATTTGGGATCTGGATGGGACGCTGCTCAATACGCTGGAGGATCTGGCGGCGAGTACGAACGCGGCGCTTGAAGCCTGCGGCATGCCGACGCACACGGTGGACGAGGTGCGCATGTTTGTCGGCAACGGCATCGGCAAGCTGATGGAGCGCGCCGTGCCGCAGGGACGGGAGAATCCGCTGTTTCAAAAGGCATACGACGCGTTTGTCGCGCATTACGGCGCGCACAGCCGTGACCATACGAAGCCCTATGACGGCGTGATGGAGATGCTCGATAAATTGAGCGCGAAGGGCGTGAAGCTCGCCATCGTATCCAATAAAATCGACTTCGCCGTCAAGGAGCTGAGCCGCGACTACTTCCCCGGCAGAATGCAGGTTGCTGTTGGCGACGATCCGAGCCGCAGACGCAAACCCGCGCCGGACAGCGTGCTGGAAGCCATGAGGCAGATGGGCGTGACACGGGAAGAGACCGTCTACGTCGGCGATTCGGATGTGGATGTGGAAACGGCGCGCAATGCGGGCGTGACCTGCTGCGCGGTGAGCTGGGGTTTCCGCTCGGTGCAGTGTCTGAAAGACGCGGGCGCGACGCACATCGCCGCGACGCCGGAAGAGCTGCTGGCGATGCTGGAGGCGCTGTGAAGAAACGATACGATGCGGTGCTTGTGCTGGGGCTGGAACTGAACGCAGACGACAGCGCGACACCTGAGCTGGAAGCGCGCGTTCAGACGGCGGCGGAGGTCTGGCAAAGGATGGGCGCGGACTGCGGAAAAATCGTGCTGTGCGGCGGCGTTCAGCCCGGACATCATACGGTGGAAGCGGACGTGATGGCAAAATGGCTCAGGCAGGCGGGCGTTCCGGAGGATCGAATCATCTTAGAAAGGCAGTCGCAGGACACGATGGGCAACTGCCGCTGTGCGGCAAGGCTGCTCGGCGGGGCAGAAGGAAAGCGCGTGCTAGTCGTGACGAGCGACTACCATCTGCCGCGGGCGGTGATGACGGCGCGGCGCGTCGGCTTTCGGGCAGACGGGGCGGCGGCAAAAACAACGGGTAAGGCGAAAAAGACACTCATGGAAGCCTGCTATATCCTCGATCTGCTTTTGGGATGGCAGGATAAGGGAAAATGCCGCCCTGCATGGACGTATGCGCTTTTTGGGAGAATCTTCGGGAAAGACGAAGCGGAAGATAAAAGAAAAAAGCCGGTTTAAACTGTATGCGAAAAGTGGCTTGACAGGTCTGTGTCACATGGATATAATAAAGGCAACTGAATAGCAAGACCTTTGAGAGATCTTCAGGGCAGGGTGCAAGTCCCTACCGGCGGTACAGCCCGCGAGCCGCGATGCGGTTGATTCGGTGAAACTCCGAAGCCGACAGTATAGTCTGGATGGAAGAAGCGTTCATCTCCTTTTTTGATGCTGAATTTTCAGCCCCTGATCGCTCAGCTTTCAGGGGCTTGTTTTTCGGAAATCAAAAGCGCGAAGGCGCAAAAGGAGTTTTTTACCATGGCAGATACGAGAAAGAAAAACGACACCCTGTTCATCATGACCCGCTGCGGCATCCTCGCGGCGATGGCGGTCATCCTGTATTACATCGAGATTCCGGTCGTCGCGTTTTACAAGCTGGATCTCTCGACGCTCCCGGCGATTCTGGCGGGCTTTGCGATGGGCCCGATTCCGGGTGTGGCGGTCGTTGTCATCAAGAACCTGGTTCACATGCTCGGCACAAGCACGGCGTGTGTCGGCGAGTTGGCGGACATCATCATGTCCAGCTGCTTCATCATTCCGGCGAGCCTGATCTACCGCAGCCACAAGAACAAGAAGGGTGCGGCAATCTCCATGCTGGTCGGCACGGTGCTGATGACGATTGCGGGCGTGCTGGTCAACTATTTCATCCTGATTCCTGCGTATCAGACGCTGATGAACCTGCCGCTGGAAGTCATCGTCGGCATGGGCACGAAGGTTTGGAGCTACATCGACAACACGGTGAAGCTGGTCGTGTTTATCACCGCTCCGTTCAACATTCTCAAGGGCGCGGTGCTCAGCGTGGTGACGTACCTGCTGTATAAGCGCGTTTCTCCGCTGCTTCACCAGAAGAGCGCGAGATAAAAAAGTATAGGTGAGAGATTTGCTGGATATCCTTTGCGAAAACGAAAGACAGATGCAGCGCCTGGGCTATTGCCTTGGCGCTTGCCTGCGTGTAGGCGACGTGGTTTTGCTGACGGGCGAGATGGGCGCGGGCAAGAGCGTATTGACTCGGGCGGCGGCGCGCGCGCTGGGCGTACAGGGCGCTGTGCCCAGCCCGACGTTCACCATCCTCAACATTCACGAGGGGCGGGCGATGAAGCTCTACCACTTCGACCTGTATCGCCTGGCGGACGCGGATGAGCTTTACGGCATGGGGCTTGACGAATATATTCCGTCGGAGGACGGCGCAAGCCTGATTGAATGGCCGCAGATGGCGCAGGAAGCCATGCCGGAGGACGCGCTGCATGTGGATATCGTTTATGCGCAGGACGGCACGGCACGTGTGGCGACGCTGACGCCCGGCGGAGCGTTTGACGAAGAGAGAATCGACGAAATCAAGCGGAAGCTGGAGGAAATTCATGAATATCCTGATGATTGATACATCCGGTCCGGCGTGCGGCGTGGCGATCATGCGCGATGGCAGGCTGATTTATGAGGCGGAACTGGTCAACAAGCAGACGCACAGCCAGCGCGTCATGCCGATGGCGGATGCGGCATTGGCGATGAGCGATATGACGACGGCGGAGATCGACGTATTCGGCGCGGTCACGGG
>CAKTXP010000158.1 GCA_934631055.1 uncultured Clostridia bacterium
ACCGCGATCGACGTTCTGGAACAGAGCGAGACGGAGGGCATCGGCGCGGCGGCTCTGCCGAAGCTGGTGGAGGACGTGCTGGCGAATCAGACCATCGGCGTGGACTCTGTTGCGGGTGCGACGGTGACGTCCGAAGCGTTCAAGGCGGCGATGACGGATGCGCTCACGCAGGCGGGCGCGGATATGGACAAGATGACGGCGGCTGTCGCGGTTTCCGATCTGGAAGAGGTCGAGATGGACGCGGATGTGGTCGTTGTCGGCGCTGGCGCGGCGGGTCTTTCCGCGGCACTGAAGACCGCGCAGAATGGTCACAGCGTCATCCTGCTGGAGAAGATGGGCGTGATCGGCGGCGCGAGCGCGATGGCTGGCTCCGGCACGATGGCGACCGGCTCCAAGTGGCAGAAGGAAGACGGCTATGAGGATTCCGCCGAGAAGCTGGTTGAGGACATGATGGCGAACGGTCATCAGAAGAATGACCGCGCGACTGTCGAGCTGTTTGCCAATACCATCGGCGAAGCGTTTGACTGGCTGGTCGGCGACGACGGCGCTGCCATTCCGTATCAGCGCAGCGGCAAGCCGTCCCGCAGTTACTCCGGCGAAGGCCGCGGCGCGGGCGTCTGCAAGAACCTCTCCGAGCGTTTGGAAGCTGCCGGCGGCACGCTGCTGACCAATACGCCGGCGACCGAGCTTGTTGTGGAGAACGGCGCTGTGGTCGGCGTGAAGGCTGAGGGCGAAGGCAAGGCATACACCATCCGCGCGAAGGCGGTGATCCTCGCCAGCGGCGGCTACGGCGCGAACGACGAGCTTGTGCCGGATGAATACAAGAAGTTCGTTTACGCCGGTCACGCGGGCGCGACGGGCGATGCGCTCAAGATGGTTGAAGGTCTTGACGCCGATCTCATCAACATGGATCTGGTGAATACCCAGCCGAACTCCATGATCCTGCCGAGCGGTCTGGGTCAGTACTGCAACCCGGGCGTTGCGGGCGCGTACAAGGCGGGCGCTTACATGGTCAATCAGAATGGCGAGCGTTTCTATAACGAGAGCGCGAACGCTTGGGATCTGATGCAGGCGATGAAGCAGAACGAAGCGCAGTACCTCATCATGGATCAGACGGCGTTTGACAACTTCAACGCGGGCATGACCAATTCCAAGATCTATTCGATGGAAGACGTCGAAAAGTGGCTGAACGATGATTACGACGGACAGCCGGTCATGAAGCAGGGCGCGACCCTCGCCGAGCTTTGCGAGAAGCTGAATATCCCGGCGGACGCGGTGGAAGCCTCCGCGAAGGCGTTCAACGAGTGTGCGGCGGCGCAGACGGCGGATGAATTTGGGCGCACGCCTGCCGCGGCGCAGAGCGAAGAAGGCCCGTTCTACGCGCTCCAGATGCACATCCGTTACTATGCGTCCCTCGGCGGACTGCATATCAACGACAGCATGCAGGTGCTGAATACGAATCAGGAAGCGATCCCGGGTCTGTATGCGGCGGGCGAAGTTGTCGGCGGTCTGGAAGGCGACGTCTACATGGGCGCGACGCTGTTCGGCTGGGCTGTGGCTTCCGGCTATGACGCGGCGAACGCGGTGGAGACCGTGATCGCGCAGTAAGTGGATTTGACATCATAAGTGCAGATTTAGACAAAAAATGCCGGGGTCGGTTGCCGATTCCGGCATTTTTCTGTATAATGACGTCATGGGAGTGAGAAGCATGACAAACGAAATGAGCAAAGCGCCGGATAAAAAAACGATGATCCTCGCGGAAGCGGAACGCATCTTTGCGGAGAAGGGCTATTATGGGCTGGGGCTGGCGGAGCTGCTGCAAAGCTGCGACGTGCCGAAGGGGAGCTTCTATTATTACTTTCCGGGCGGAAAAAAGCAGCTGCTTCAGGAAGCGCTCGAATTCAGCTATCACAGGATGGAGCGCGGCATCAACGGGCATATCCTCGTAGAAGAAACGGCGCTCGCTTCCTTTGAGCATATGGCGGATCACCTCGCTCAGCGCGTCGTATCCGGCAAGCATTTCGCGTCGCTGTTCCTCACGATGACTTCTATTGAATCTGTCTATCTGGATGAAAGCATCAACCAGACCTGCCGAAAACTCTATGACGATTGGCAGAAGCTCTACGCGGATCATCTGGTGCGGTTCGGCTTCTCACAAGAGGAGAGCATCCCCAAGGCGCAGGCAGTCTTTGCGCTGATTCACGGCTCGATGATATCCAGCTGGATCAAGCGCGACCCCGCCGACCTGATGATGGCAAAAAAAGCGTTGAGGGAGATCATCGGGGACAGGTGAGCTGATTCCGAACATTCGCATCATTTGATGCGTAAAAAATGAATCAAAAATGTTGCATGCGGGAAAAATCTGTGGTATATTCTTTCCCGTCATTCAGGCTGAACTCCTGAGGATGTTGACCGCTTCCCCGAAAACGGAAGCTGAGGCTACACGGACGGCCGGGTCAGATGCCGAAAACCCGTCGAAGAGCCGGGGACCGCACCGCGGGTGCGGGTTGGCAACTTTGTTGCCTTATTGATTGAGCGTCATCGCTCAAATTTCTCTGAGTCGTTTTCGCAGCGGCTTTGTGAAACGGTCAATAAGCGTAGTAAAACATCGCAGGATAAGCTCGAAGGACGCAGAAGGTGCGCCTTTTTGAGCGTGACTTTGTACGCAAAAACCGATTTTCATGAAGCGACGCGGAAGTGACCGCGCCGCTTTTTTATGCTTATAACCGGCGGCGTTCCCCCACGAACCCCAGTACAATGGAGGAAAAGAAACCATGAAAAAGGTCATCACCCTGCTCCTTGCGGCGCTGATGCTGACGCTCGGCACGGCGTTCGCGGAAACAACGTCCCTTGAGGACATGTACAACGGCTTCCTGAACGCGGTTTCGTCCGAGTACGCGTATCAGCTCGCCTATGAACTGAGCACCAACCCGGCGTATATGAACAGCGCGACCCACGGCGGGCGTCAGGCGGGCAGCGACGCCGAGCATGCCGCGGCGGAATATCTCTATCAGGAGATGCTTGCGCTGGGCTTGGAGGATGTGGAAAAGGTCGCGGCGGATTGCGACCGCTGGCAGTTCAACGGCGCGAGCTTCACGGTGAACGGCGAAGACTATCCCGTCTACACCTATGCGACGGCGGCGACTCCGGCGGAAGGGCTGACCGCGGAGGTCGTCTACGTCGGTCAGGGCACGATGTGGGATTACGAAGGCGTGGACGTTGCAGGCAAGATCGTGCTGGTCGATATCAACCAGCGCGATAACTGGTGGATCACCTATCCGATGCTGGAGGCGGAATACCAGGGCGCGGCGGCGATTCTCGCGGCGAACATCGGCGGCTTTGCGCAGGTTGCTGACGATGCGCTCAACAGTCAGGACATCTGCGGGCCGACGAGCATCCCGACCTGCTCCATCGGCGTGGCGGATTCTCAGAAACTGCGCGCGATGATGGAAGAGGGAACCGTGACCGGCACGCTCATCGTGGATAACGAGGTCGAGATCGGCACGGGCGTGACCTACAACATCATGGGCAAGATCAAGGGCAAGTCCTCCGACCATCAGATTCTCGTCGGCGGGCATTACGATATGCACTTCTTCGGTTTCCAGGACGACAACTGCGCCGTCGGTCTGGTGCTGGCGATGGCGAAGGCGATGAAGGAATCCGGCTACCAGCCTGAAAACGACATCGTTTTCTGTCTGCACGGCGCGGAGGAATGGGGCTCTTCCTATACGCAGTTCGACTGGACGGTCGGCGCGTGGGAGATGATCAACCATGTCCATCCGGAATGGGTCGGCAAGACGCTGGCGTTCATCAATTTCGAGCTGCCGGCGTATGAGTTCGACAGCTATACGACGACGTATTCCGCGCCGGAGATGTTCTCGATGCTCAGCTATTTTGCCAACGAATACGCCTATTCGCCTGATCCGGTGGGCTGCTTTGCCGACGGCGTGCTGACCGAAGGCTATCAGACGTATACCTATTCCGACGATTTCTCCTATTACAAGGCGGGCGTGCCGTCTACGGTCAACGGCTTCCTGCTCCAGAAGGATATGGAGACGGTTTTCCCGTTCTACATCGACTATTACCACACGCAGTATGACACACCGGACACCTACAACGACGCGGTCATGAAATTCAACATCCAGTATTATGGCGCGCTGGCGATGTATATCGATCAGACCCCGGCGCTCTATCTGGATTTCACCGCGCAGGCGGACAGACTGCTGGCGGCGGTGAGCGAGGAAACGATGGCGCAGGCGGGAGCGGATGTGGAGGCCTACCGTGCGGCGCTGGAACAGCTGGGCGCAGCGGCGTCGGCGATGAAGGAGAAGGTTGTCTCTCTCAACGCGGACTATGCGCAGGCGCGGGAAGCGGGCGACGAGCAGAAGATGGCTCAGCTTCGCGAAACGGGTAAGGCGCTGACCGCGCAGAATCTGGCGGCGTTTGCCTACGCGCAGAAGCATCTGCTGGGGCTGATGTATGAGCGCCCGATTGTGCCGCATGAAGCGCCGCAGGAGAACATCGAGCTGTGTGAAGCCATCATCGCTTCTCTGGAAGAGGGCGACGTGGCGAAAGTGGTCGATGAGTATGCGTGGACGGTCAACAACGTTCTCGAGTGGTACGCGATGTACTTCTCTCCGGCGGTTATCGCTATTCAGGACGACATGAACTGGGGCGAAGGCAATCAGGATAACCTGTACTGGGGTACGGACATCAACTTTGATAAAGCGGATGTCGATGACGCGACGCGCAGCCTGTTTATCCGTTACGACGAACAGGGCGGCGATTTCTCGGAAGAGATCGCCATCTACAAAGCGGCGATTGAGGTTGAGCAGAGCAGGCTGGCAGATCACGCGGCGCAGGAGACTGCGGCGATGAGCGAGCTGGCTGAGATGCTGAAGTAAGGAAAGAGGACGCTAGGGGGCAAAGCCCCCTAGCGTTTTCTTTTCCTCCTTTTTTCCTCTCTTTTACATTCGCGCGCATGCGGATTTAACAAAGAAATCATACAATAAACCCGTTCTCAGGAGAGAACGAAAGAACATCCCGAACCTACATGGAAACGTAGAAAGAGGAGAAAAACAATGAAAAAGTTTGCTAAGATCGTGACCTGCGCCGCGCTGACGCTGTCCTGCATGGCTTCCGTGGCTTGCGCTGAATTCAAGGCGGACAAGTCCATCACCGTCATTTCCCGCGAGGAAGGCTCCGGCACACGCGGCGCGTTCGTCGAGCTGACCGGCGTGGAGCAGAAGATCGACGGCAAGAAAGTAGATATGACCACCGAGGATGCGCAGATCACCAACAACACGTCCGCGATGCTGATGACCGTCGAGGGCGACGAGCAGTCGATCGGCTATGTGTCCCTCGGTTCGCTGAATGAGAAGGTGAAGGCGGTCAAGGTCGAAGGCGTTGAGGCGACCGCTGAAAACGTATCCAACGGCACATACAAGATTGCCCGTCCGTTCAACATTGCCTTTAAGGCAGAGGGACAGAGCGACCTCTCCAAGGATTTCGTCGCTTACATCATGAGCGCCGAAGGTCAGGCGATCATCAACGAGCATGGCTATGTCGGCAGCAGCGATGCGGCGGCTTATGAAGCAAACGGCGCGGAGGGTAAGCTGGTCGTCGGCGGCTCCTCTTCTGTGTCGCCCATCATGGAAAAGCTGATTGAGGCGTACAAGGCGGTCAACCCGAAGGC
>CAKTXP010000159.1 GCA_934631055.1 uncultured Clostridia bacterium
AAAAAGGAGTTTTACCCATGAAAAAGAAAGTTCTTTCTCTGACGCTGGCGCTCTGCCTGCTGCTGTCCTCTTCCTGCGCGCTCGCTTCTACGTTCACCGATGCCCACGGCAATGAGATCGAGCTGGATGACTCCCTCGAAGCGTACAGCGCCGTCACGCTCTCCGGCGCAGACAACGCCGCGCGTAAGGCGGAGACTAACCTCGGCGACCTTTGGACGGACGCTTTGCGCTGGTTCGCCGTTTCCGGAAACATCGACGCAGCCTTTGACGAGGACGACGTCGCCAACGGCATAGACCATATCGCCGTCGATGCGGATCACATCGTCGCTCTCTGGAACGGCGGAAACCTGCGCGCCGATATCGCGGAAGGCAAATTCGGCGCGGCTGAACTGGCGGAGGTCCTTCCGTTCCCGAACAAGGTCGCCGTCGTTTACATGACCGGCGCGCAGCTCGCCGAAGCGCTGGAAGCCGCTTCTCAGGCGCTTCCTTACACGGAGGAGAGCGCGGACGCGTGCGCATCGTTCATGCAGGTCTCCGGTCTGGTCTACACGGTGGACACGACGAAAGCATATGATCAGGGTGAAGCCTACGGCGATCTCTGGTATCAGGCGGATTCCGTCAGCCGCGTGACCATCGAATCTGTCAACGGTCAGCCGTTTGACACGCAGGCGCTCTATGCTGTCGTAACGAGCAACGCAAACTACAACGGCATGGATTCTTCCTACGTCTTTAAAGCCGCGGCGGAAGAGCATGCCGAAAGCGTCATTACGACCGCCGTTGTCCGCGACGTTGTCTGGCAATACATCGCCGACGAGCTGAGCAACCAGGTAACGGACGCCTACGCCGCGCCGCAGGAACGCATCATCTTGAAATAAAGGAACGATTGGGGCTCTGCCCCAAACCCCACCAGGAACCTGAGGTTCCTGGACTTCCCGGTTCGCTTCGCGGCGGCTTAAATCGTCTTTTATGAACGACGCACATGCGCGTCGTATGCCTAAGATGATTAAAACCAGCGCGAAGCGAAGAAGGGAGTCTGAGGGACAATGTCCCTCAGCGGGGTTTGGGGCGGCGCCCCAATCGTCCTCCATAAAGGCGGAAAATATGAATCCACAGCTTGAACCCATCCTCTCCGAGATCGAAAAAGCCGTTGTCGGTAAACGCAGCGTCATCGAAAAGATTTTGACGGCGCTGCTTGCCGAAGGGCATATCCTGCTGGACGACGTTCCCGGCGTCGGCAAAACAACGCTCGCCGTCGCGCTCAGCCGCGCGCTGGGGCTGAATTTCAGCCGTATCCAGTTCACGCCCGACGTGCTTCCCTCCGATATCGTCGGCTTCTCCGTCTACGATAGGCAGAGCGGCGAATTCGTCTACCGTCCCGGTGCGGTGACAAACGCCAATCTGCTTTTGGGCGACGAAATCAACCGCACCTCCAGCAAAACGCAGTCCGCTCTTTTGGAAGCAATGGAAGAGCGTCAGATCACCGTGGACGGACACACTTACCCGCTGCCCAAACCGTTCGTCGTCATCGCCACGCAGAACAACGTCGGCACGGCAGGCACTCAGCTGCTCCCCTATGCGCAGATGGACCGCTTTCTGGTGCGCCTGTCCGTCGGCTATCCTGACCACGACGCGCAGATGGCGCTGCTCCGCGCCCGACAGGACGATAACCCTATCGACCGCGTGCGTCAGGTCGCATCACGCAAGGACGTCCTGGCGATGCAGGCTTCCGTCCGCGCGGTTTCGGTCAGCGACGCGATTCTGGATTACATCACGCGCCTGACGACGGCTTCCCGCGAACATCCTATGCTCAGCGTCGGAGTCAGTCCGCGCGGCGCACTGTGCCTGTGCCGGATGGCGAAAGCGCAGGCGTATCTGCTTGGACGCGATTACGTCGTCGGCGAAGACGTGCAGGACGCCTGGCAGGATGTCTGCGCGCACCGCGTCGTCCTGACACCGAAAGCGCGTCTTGCCGGCAGGACGGGCGCGGATATTCTGAGCGACCTGCTTTCCTCGGTGGAAAGTCCGGATAAACGCATATGATGCGCCGCAGGCTTATCTATGCGCTGTGGCTTGCCGCCGTCGCCTCGCTCTACTTTTTTGAAAACAACAGCGGCACGCGCGCCATACTGATCGCGTCGGTCATCCTGCCGCTGTCGTCCATCCTCAGCGCATGGCTCAGCGCGCGCCGCACCGTCTTTTCCCTGTCCGCACCGGATGAATGCCGCGCGGGCGAAACGGTTTTCTGCCGCGTAGAGGTTTCGCACGCTCTGCCCTTTGCCGACGCCGAGGGAACGCTTTCCGTCGCCCATCTGCTGACCGGCGAAACGTTTGCCCTCTCTTTCTCCGCAAACACTACGCTGACCCTGCTCCCGCTCCACAGCGGCGCAGTCGCGCTGACCCTGCAAGACGCTGGAATATCGGATGTTTTCGGATTGTTCCGCTTCCCCGTCCGCGCGGACATCTCCAAAATAGGAATCGTCCTTCCCAAAATTTTCGACGCGCATGTCGTTCTGGGCGAAAACCCGTCGCCGCTCAGCGAAGGGGCGTTTACGCCGGTCGCGCCGGACTTTTCTTCCGGTTCGGACACGACTTCTTTCCGCGAGTATCTGCCGGGCGATTCCGTCCGCCAGATTCATTGGAAGCTGTCCAGCAAGTTGGACAGAACCATGCTTCGCGAGACCAGCGAACCGCCGTCTTTCGGCATCCTGCTGACCCTGCGCACGGCATTCCCCGAACCGCCCGCACCCAACGCGATGGACGAAACGCTATCCAACCTGTTTTCCGTCTCCCGCGCGCTTCTCTTGCAAGGCATTCCGCATTTCTTCTCTATCGAAAGCGGAGAAGCGATTCCCATTTCTTCCGAAAGCGATTGGGCGCAGGCGATGCTCTTGGCGTTTACGCCTTCCGATTTTGCGAAAACAACCGATGCGCTTTCTTTTTCGCACATCGGCGTCTTTTCTCCCCGACCGGACACCGACGCCATTTCCCTTTTTCACGAAAACCGAGTGACGCTCATCCTGCCGGAAAGCGTCGGCGTTTATGCTTCTCCGGGCGCGATACGCGTCGCCGCGCTTGGCGAAAACCAGCCGATGTTGGAATTATAGGGGGAGGGAACGTTTGGGGCTTTGATCCGGGAAACTCGCATAGTCGCCTACGGCTCCTTGCGATTTCCGATTTCCGCCACGCTGAATCCCGCACAGCGGGCGCGTGGCTCCAATCCCCAAACCCTACAAGGGAGCTGAGTTCCCTTGACCTTCCCTTTCGCTTCGCGGCGGTTTAAATTGCTTTTACTGAACGACGCGCATGCGCGTCGTATGCCCAAGTTGATTAAAACCAGCGCGAAGCGTAGAAAGGGTGCAGGGAACAACGTTCCCTGCCGGGGCTTGGGGCATCGCCCCAAACGTTCTTCGTTGTACAGCTTTCAACTATAACCTAGAAGGAATCTCTGCCTTATGTCAAAAAAGCGCCTTCTCCTCTTCTCCGCCACACTTGGGCTGTTGGCGCTTCTCCTTCTCTTTCTCCTGCCGCCCGCGCGCCAAAGCGCCCAGCTCCTTTGCAACCGGCTCTTCGCGCTCAGCCAAGCGCGGAATGCTTATGTTTACGATTTCTTTTCCATTCCCGCGGACACATCTCCCGTTCCCGCGCTGGCGCTTCTCTCCCTATGCCTGCCCGTGCTGGTTTTGGGCGCGTATTCTTTCAAGCCTGCCGCGCTGATTCTCGCCGCCGCGTTCGTTTTCGTTCAGACCTATCTGGGCGTATCCCTGCCGACGGGCGCAAACCTCGCCCTGTTCGGTGCGCTGGGCTTCTGCATGCTCCGCCGACGCTCCATCAAATGCCTGCCGCTCTTTATCATCGTCCTGCTCGGTTCGGCGTTTCTCTTCTCCGGCGTAAACGATGCGACGGAAGCCGCTTCCGAACGCGTCCGCGACAGGTTAAGCCTGCTCACGCAGGAGACCTTCGATCTGCCTGCCGAATCCGCTCCAGAAGCGCTGGAAACGCGCCGTGAAAACCGGCTCAGTCTCTCCGAAGGCGACGGTCAGGCGCAGGAAAACAACGCTTACCGCCAGCAAACGCAATTGGAAAAGCAGGTTTCCGTCCCGGACATATGGAATATTCTGCGTGTTGCGCTGATCGCGCTTCTGATTCTGGCGCTTTTAATCGTGCCGTTTCTGCCCTTCCTGCTCGGAAGCAAGCGCCGCAAGGCAAAAGAAGCCCTTCGCGCGCGCATAAATTCCGCCGACAATCGTGAAGCCGTCTGCGCCCTGTTTCCCTGTATCGCTCAATTCTGGCTCAAGGCGAATCCTATGCCGCCCGGCACATCTTATTCACATCTTGCGGACGAGCTTCCCATGCCGCCAGCGTACAAAGCGGAATATCAAGCCTGCGCCGCCCTCTGGCAGAGCGCCGCTTATGGTCAGCGCACGCCGAGCAACGACCAGCGCGCGCAGGTTGCCCGCCTGCTTAAAGAGACCGAGCGGCTGTTCTCCACGTCAAGCTCCAAAAAACAACACCCTCAGGCAACATGACGATGAAAAAAACGATTCTGCTTTTTCTTCTGCTGGCGCTCCTGCTGACCGCTGCCGGATGCCGCAGGCGGACATCCTCCTCCGCGCCCGTTCCGCAGAGCGCCGCCGACGCTCAGCCGCTGGACGGCGACACCTCAAGCCGCGCCGCACCTCAAACCCATTCTCCGGACGCTGATCCCGACAGTGAGACCGTCGAAGACCCGAATTCATCCCGCAGAGAATACGACGAAAGCGCCGCCGCGAGCATCGACTTTACCGCTCACCGCCCGATACAGGGTGACGGCGAGGGCGGCGGCCAGCCGCTTTCAAGCGCCGATTCGCCAAGCGCCGCCACACAGTTTGACGACAGCGCGCTTTTACCCGTCACCGTGACCTTGCCCGACGACAGCGCTGACCGGCTCGGCACAGCCAGCGACGCACAGACCGCCGAAACCGCCGCACAGTATTACGCGGCGCTGCTCTCTTCCCGTCTGGATTCGCTCTTTGAGTGCCAGCGGTTGAGCGTCTACTGGGAGACTGCCAGCGACCATGTCACCATCGGCAGATCCTCCGAAGAACACGCGCTCCTGCTGAGCGCAGGCGCGTATGACGTCGCATCCCGCCGCGCGGAGAACATGCTGACCGTAGACGACGGCTGGATCGCGCGCAAAAATCCGGACGCGCTGGTCAAAGTCGTTTCCGAAAGTGTACTGGGAAGCGGCGTCTTTCTGACCGACTCGGCGCAGAGCATCCGCCACGGGCTGATGGCGCGCGAAGGGCTGGGCAGCACAGGCGCGGTCAAGAAAACGCGCGTATATCTGCTTTCCGAATCGCTGCTTCAAACGCCAACGACGCGCCTCGCGGCAGCCGTTTATTTAGCTTCGTCGATGTACCCCGATTTATTCAGCGACATTGACGCTGCGGAAGCCGCCCGCCAGCTCATTGACGAAGCCGGTTTACCCTCTACCGGCATATTCTTTTATCCATAAAAAGAACGATTGATTGGGGCTACCGCCCCAAACCCTGTCTGGGGACCAGTCCCCAGACCCCATCATCGCTTCGCGTTGGTTTAAAAACTCTTTATCGAACAACGCGCATGCGCGTTGTATGCCTAAATTTATTGAAACCGGCGCGAAGCGAAGGGGAAGGTCAAGGGAACTCAGTTCCCTTGTGGGGTTTGGGG
>CAKTXP010000160.1 GCA_934631055.1 uncultured Clostridia bacterium
GAGCTGACCGATGCGCTGCTCGAATTCCTCAAAACGCAGGGGGCGGTTGTCAAAGGCGCTCGGCAGGCGGAAGCCGTAGGAGACGAGGGCTTCCTTGCGCGCGCGGTCGCCGTTGTACATTGCGCGGATCTGCGGCAGGGTGACGTGGCTTTCGTCAACAAAGACGATGTAGTCATCCGGAAAGTAATCCAGCAGGGTGTACGGCGCGTCGCCGGGCTTTCTGCCGTCGAAATAGCGGGAGTAGTTTTCGATGCCCGTGCAGTAGCCCAGTTCGCGGAGCATCTCGATATCGTATTGCGTTCGCTGGGCGATGCGCTGGGCTTCGATGAGATCGCCCTTTTCCTTGAACTCTTTGACGCGTATATCGAGGTCATGCTCGATGTCGCCGATGGCGCGGTCAATGGCGTCGCGCGGCGTCGCATAATGCGTTGCGGGGTAGACTGCGACGTGTTCAAGCACCATCAGCGTATGCCCGCTTACGACGTCGATCGCGCTGATGCGGTCGATCTCGTCGCCGAAAAACTCCACGCGGATTGCGCTCTTGTCGTATCCGGCGGGAAAGATCTCCACCACGTCGCCGCGCACGCGGAACGTGCCGCGCTCGAACTCGATATCGCTGCGGTCGTATTGAATCTCGACCAGCTGTCGGATCAGGTCGTCGCGTTCCATCGCCATGCCGGGACGCAGGGAGATCATCATGCCCTCGTATTCGGACGGGTCGCCCATAGAATAGATGCACGAAACGGACGCGACGACGATGACGTCCCGCCGCTCGCGCAGAGCCGCCGTCGCGCTGTGGCGCAGGCGCTCGATCTCCTCGTTGACGGCGGAATCCTTTTCGATATAGGTATCGGTCGAAGCGATATAGGCTTCCGGCTGATAGTAATCGTAGTAGGAAACGAAATACTCGACCGCGCTGTCCGGAAAGAATTCGCGGAACTCCGCGCACAGCTGTGCGGCGAGCGTTTTGTTGTGCGCGATGACGAGCGTCGGACGCTGCACGCGCTCGATGACGGACGCCATCGTGTACGTTTTGCCCGAACCCGTGACGCCCAGCAGAACCTGACACGGCATGCCGCTCTGTACGCCCTGCGTCAGCGCGTCGATTGCCTGCGGCTGGTCGCCCTGCGGTTTGAACGGGGATTTGAGAACGAAGCGCCCTTCCTGCATATTGACCTCCTGAATATCCGGATAAGGGGGATGATTCCCCATTATAGCATAGATTAAAAATGGGAACAAGTGTTCCGGAAGAAATGCGCGTCAGGAAAAAAGTTCAAAAAAAGCCCCGCGCCTTGACGCGGAGCCGGAAATGCAGTAGAATGTAGTCAAGAGGTTGGAGCCTTGTACAGATAATTTTCCGCTTTCGCGGGAAATCCGCAACAACGCTGCCGCCGTGTAAGTTGGTGTCTTACACGGCGGCATTGTTATTTATGCGGACGCAAACCGAAGTACAGCGTGAGCATGATCGAAGCGACGGACAAAATTGCGCTGAACAATTCAGCATTTGTCATGCTTACCACCTCGCTTTCTGCTTTTGTAGAGCGAAAGCGGGGGACACCACCGTGCAAGACCTCTTGACTACCCTGCCATTATAGCATAAGGCTGAACGGTTGGCAACATGAACGTGAGCTGAATTCTTGGTCAGGAAAAGTCGAAAAAGTTTTTTTAAACTCATCCTGCATAAATGAAAGCAAAAACGCCCAAAAATGAAAAAATCGAAAGTTCAAAATGCAAATGCAAGGGGAAAATGGCTCGGGTCAGTGGCTGCAAAGGGGTAGTTTGCAGGGGCGCAAACGCGTTGGGTTATTTGGGTTTTGCAAAGAAAATTCGTGCGAAAAAATGGGCCCGGTGCTATAATATAGGCGTAGAGAGGAACGGAAGAAAGACAAGCCGTTTCCAAGAAAAACAAGTGATTTTCCGATCAGAAGGAGTGCTGGATATGACCGCTGTTTTCGTCTTTGCTGCGTTGATTGTTGTGAACGTTGCGTATTGCGTATATGATGGGCGTCGAGCGGATGCCGCGCGCCAGATCGATGATTTTTATCGCGTTGAGTTCAAGAAGAGCTATGGCGCGAAGGAGAGCACCCTCACCGAGGGCTGGTATTGATTTCCCTGCATCAAAATAGAAAGAGGACGGCGAGAGCCGTCCTCTTTGTATTCAGGCGATGTTCATTTTTTCGTGAACGTCGCCTTTTATCTGCTCAAAACGCAGGACGGGCGGCTGCTCGGAAACGTGTTCGCCGATGAATTTTTCCATCCAGACCATGTTATACCAGCGCCCGAACTTGTACCCGCATTGCCTGAATTCGCCGACCATGCGGTAGCCCATCCGTTCATGAAAATGCACGCTGTCCAGCGTCAGATGCTCGTCCGGCTCGTTTGGGACGGCGATGCAGGCTTCGACGTTGGTCACGCGCTGCATGCGCAAAATGTCCTCCATGGCGGCATAGAGCTTTTTGCCGATGCCCATGCGCCGGGCATTCCGCTTGACGTAGACGCTCATCTCCACGCACCACTGATATGCCGCGCGGGGATGGAATGCGCCTGCGTAAGCGTAGCCGACGATCTCGCCGCCCACTTCCGCGACGAGATAGGGGAATTTTTCCAAAACATGTTCGATGCGGGCGGCGAATTCGCTCTCCTCCGGCACATCGTATTCAAATGTGATGGCGGTATCGCGCACATATGGCGCGTAGATGGCGAGCAGCGCCGCCGCATCCGAAACGCGGGCGACGCGCAGATGAACTTCTTCCATGCAGAACGCTCCTCTCATCCTTCAAGCCAGCGGTGCATGATGGCGCATTCCTCTTTCGCCATGCCGGGGAAAACGCCTTCGCGCAGGGCGCAGAGCGTATCGTTGTGCATGCGCAGCCGCGGCAGAAGGCGCGCCCAATCCATGACGCCCTGACTGAGCGGACGATTCTCCCACTTGCCTTCGCTGTTAAAGACGCCGTCCTTGACATGCAGCACGCAGACCTTGCTGCCGAAACAGGCGAGCGCGCGTTCGAGGATCTCCATCTGCGCTTCAGGCGCGGTCGTCTGCGGGGTGATGAGATTTGCCGTATCGAGGATGATGCGCAGGTTCGGGCTGTTTACGTCGGAAACAAGCCGCGCGGCAAGCTCGGGCGTGTTCAGCGTATGGACGGCGACCGGCTCGATGCCGACCAGCGCGCTGACCTGTTCGGCATAGGCGCAGACTTCGCGCGTGAAATCGAGCAGGCGGGCATAGGCGGCTTCGCGCTCGGTTTCCGGAAAGGTGAAGTGGGTGGTCTCCGTGCCGACGCATCCCGCGCCGAGGATCACGCTGGCGGAAAGCGCGCGTTTGAACTTCGCCTTTGCGTCTGCGAGCTTGTCCGGATCGCGGTCGCTTGCGCTGACATAGCAGCCCATGACGGGCAGGGCGATCCCCGAAAAGACGTCGCGGATATGATGAAGCGCTTCCGGCGTCATGTAGGATTCTGCCGGTTCGGGAAAAGCTTTGGAAAAGGCGAGCTGGGTCGCGGCAAATCCCGTTTCGCGGATGGCGTCCGCAAGCGCCTCAGGCTGCATGCGCCCGAAATCGTGACCGCGCATACCGATGATCATGTCAAACCCTCCCTGATGTGATGATGGGGACAGTATACGACAAAGCACGGAAAAAGGAAAGAGAAAACTTGCCCTGTGCCTGCGGATAGCGTATAATGAAACCAGCGAAAATGAGGAGGAGAATCATTATGGATATCAAGCGCATTCTGTCGATGGTCGATCATACGCTGCTCAAGCCGGAATCGACATGGGAACAGATCAAGGGCATCTGCGACGATGCCATGAAGTATCATACGGCGACGGTCTGTATCCCGGCGAGCTATGTCGCGCGCTGCAAGGCATACATGCAGGATAAGGCGGACAAGGTCGGCGTGTGTACGGTCATCGGCTTCCCGACCGGCTATTCCACGACGGCGGCAAAGGTCTTTGAGGCGGCGGACGCGGTCAGAAACGGCGCGGACGAAGTGGATATGGTCATCAATATCGGCATGCTCAAGGATGGACGGGACGACGAAGTCCTTGCCGAGATCAACGCTGTCAAAGCGGCGTGCGCCGGACATACGCTCAAGGTCATCATCGAGACCTGCCTGCTGACGGAAGAGGAAAAGATCCGCATGTGCGACATCGTTTCCAAGTCCGACGCGGATTTCATCAAGACCTCGACCGGCTTCTCGACCGCAGGCGCGACGTTTGACGATGTAGCGCTGATGAAGGCGCACATGGCGCCCGGCAAGGACATCAAGGCGGCGGGCGGCATCGCGTCCCTCGACGACGCGGAGAAGTTTATCGAACTCGGCGCGACGCGCCTGGGGACGAGCCGCATCGTGAAGCTCGTGAAGAACGAGGAAGCGAGCGGGTATTGAGCTGATTTCGGAAAAACGGAGAGTTTTTGCGTCAAAAAGCGGAAAAAAGCGTAGAAAAACGTTGACAGCATCAGAAAAAACTGATATCATAGAAAGGCAAGCCGCTCGGGACAGGTCTGCAAATGCCGCATCGGCTACCTAAACCCGGCGAGTATTTATGAGGAGGTGTCACCATATGTACGCGATTATTGCGACTGGTGGCAAACAGTACCGCGTTAGTGAGGGCGACGTGATCTACATCGAGAAGATCGATGCTCAGGTTGACTCCACGGTTTCTTTTGACGTCCTGCTCGTGGGCAACGACGGCGATGTGAAGATCGGCACCCCGGTTGTCGAGGGCGTGAAGGTCGAGGGCAAGGTCGTCGGTCAGATCCGCGGCGAGAAGATCGTCGTCTACAAGTACAAGTCCAAGAAGAACTATCGCCGTAAGCAGGGTCATCGCCAGCCGTACACCAAGGTGGAGATCACCAAGATCGGCTAAGAGATGACCACCATCACGGTCTATACTTCTTCCTCTGCCGGTATCCGCGGCTTTCTTGCCAGCGGTCATGCGGGCGGGAAGAAGATAAGGGGATACGATCTGGTCTGCTGCGCGGTCTCCGCGCTGACGCAGACCGGCGTCAATGCGCTTGAAGCTGTCGTGAAAGTGACGCCTGTCGTCGAGGTGAAGGACGGATATCTCAAATGTATCCTTCCGGAACAGATGACTTCCGAGCAGTCGGAAAGAGCGCAAATCGTTCTCCAAACGGTCATGACGGGACTGACAGACATTCAAAAAATCTATCCGAATCTGATTCGGATACAGCAAGAAGAATGGAGGCAAGCAGATGCTTACGATGAATCTTCAGCTCTTCGCTCATAAGAAGGGCACCGGTTCTTCCCACAACGGCCGCGACAGCGAGTCTAAGCGCCTTGGCGCGAAGCGCGCGGACGGTCAGTTCGTTCTGGCGGGCAACATCCTGTACCGTCAGCGCGGCACTCATATTCATCCCGGCACCAACTGCGGCATCGGCGGCGACGATACCCTGTTCGCTCTGGTTGACGGCGTTGTCCGTTTCGAGCGCCTGGGCAAGAAGAAGACCCGTTGCAGCGTGTACCCGGTTGCGCAGTAATTTTTCTACGCAGTTCAAAGAGCGTCCTTTTAGAAGGCGCTCCATAGGGATTTTTAATCCCGGAAAAAAGTGCGGCATAGTCGGTAGAAATATCGGCTATGCCGCTTCTTTTTCACCTTATAGGAAATTGCATAAAGCTTGCTCACGTG
>CAKTXP010000161.1 GCA_934631055.1 uncultured Clostridia bacterium
CTTGCGCCGCCGCTCATCATCGAGCCATCCGAGCTTGACGCCTTTATCGCCGCGCTCAAAGAAGTTCTGGCGTAAGGACGGAGGTACGTTGAGGGCTCTGCCCTCAAACTCCCGGCAGGGAACTGAGTTCCCTGCACCTTCCGGTTCGCTTCGCGGCAGTTTTAAGAATCTTTAATCGAACGATGCGCATGCGTATCGTATGTTTAATTTATTGATACCGCTGCGAAGCATAGAAGGGAGTCTGAGGGATGAAATCCCTCAGGCAGGTTTGGGCGGCAGCCCAACGTCCCTCTTCTGTTCTCCCAAGTCGAAAGACTTGGGATTTTTTTGTTTTTTCTCTTGACAATTGGATTGTACTGTTGTATTATTGTGTCAAGTGCTTAATACATCAATACAAGAAAGGAGCTTCCTATGGAATGGCACATTGCCGCCGGTCGCCCTGTCTATATTCAGCTTATCGAGCAACTTGAATTGGCTATCGTCACCGGCGAATACCCCACAGGGGAAAAGTTTCCCGCTGTCCGCGACCTTGCCGCTCAGGCGCAGGTCAATCCCAATACCATGCAGCGCGCGCTCGCCGAGCTGGAATCGCGCGGTCTGCTTGAGACCCAGCGCACAGCCGGACGAACCGTCACCTCGGATACCGACCTGATTGCCAAAACGCGTCAGGCGCTCGCCGTTTCGCTTGCCCGTGATTTTCTCGCGCAGGCAAAAGCGCTCGGGCTTACCCGCGAGGAAATCCTCGCATTGCTTCAACAGGAGGAATAAAACATGACAGCAATCTATACCGCTCAACATCTGACCAAGAAATACGGCGGGCATATGGCTCTGCGCGATGTCAGCTTTTCGATCGAGCCGGGACGTCTGGTCGGTCTGCTCGGCCCGAACGGCGCAGGCAAATCGACGCTCATCAAATGCTCGATGGGGCTTCTGACGCCGACGTCAGGCGATATCGTCATCGGCGGCGTCAAGCCCGGTCCGACAGCCAAAGCCATGACCGCTTAT
Organism: uncultured Clostridia bacterium; assembly: GCA_934631055.1. Taxonomy (GTDB): domain Bacteria; phylum Bacillota; class Clostridia; order Christensenellales; family Aristaeellaceae; genus Ventricola. Next base: position 1,006 of record CAKTXP010000161.1, read on the forward strand.
CTTCCCGACCGCATGGCGCTCTCCGAAAGCCTGCGCGTGCGCGATGCCGTGGCGATGTTCGCGGATTTCTTCACCGATTTCGACCGGACGAAAGCGCGCGACATGCTGCTCGACCTGCATCTGGATGACAGCCAGCGCATCGGCGCAATGAGCAAGGGCATGCAGGAGAAGATGCAGCTCTGTCTGGTCATGTCCCGTGCCGCAAGGCTCTATCTGCTCGACGAACCGCTCGGCGGGGTCGATCCCGCGGCGCGTGATTATATTTTGAACACCATCCTGCGCAACTACAACGAAAACGCCGCCGTCGTGCTCTCGACGCATCTCATCGGCGATATCGAAAAGGCGCTGGACGAGGTGCTGATTCTCAAGGACAACACCGTGATGCTGCATCAGAGCGTGGATGAACTGCGCGAGGAAAAAGGATGCAGCGTGGATGAGTATTTCAGGGAGGTTTTCAAATGCTGAGCAAATTGATTAAATATGAGCTGAAAGATGCTTCTCATTCCCTCTTTCCCATCGGTCTGGGCATGGCGATTCTGAGCGTGATTTCCGCGCTGATGGTCGGCTCCGCCACGAAGGGATTTGACCTTTCGCGCCTTCCGTTCTATCCGCTGCTGAGCGGCTTGGTCGGGCTGCTGACGTTCATCTGCTTCATCGCGGTGGTGGTCATCTGCCTGATGTCCAACGTCGGCAGCTTCTACCGCATGCTCGGTCATCGGGGCTATCTGGAAATGTCCCTGCCCGTGACCATCCATCAGCACATCGCGGCGAAGCTGATTTCCGCCGTGCTGACCACCCTGCTGACCCTCGTTTTCCTCAACCTGTGCGGCTTTGTCATCGTGCTGCCAAATCAGCCCGCCAACTGGTTCAGCACCATGCTCGGAGAAGGGCTGAACGTGCTGCAAAACACCCCGATCAGCTTCGTGCTTCTGCTCGTCCTCTTCCTGCTGGCAGGCGTGGCGATGTTCTATCTGTACACCTATCTCTGCTGCGCTATCGGCGGCTTCTTCCCGCAGCAGCGCAAGCTGGCGAGCATCATCACGTTCTTCGTTCTGCAATTCATCGCGCAGGTGCTTTTCCTTCTGATTGTCTCCTTCGCTTTTACGCATATGGAATCGCTGGTTGACGCTCTGGGGCGTTTTGCCTTCGACATTCTGAACAGCACGGACGGCGAATGGAAGATTTTCTATGGTTCACTGACCGGCGCTGTGGTCATCGAAGTCCTGATTGACGCGGTGCTGTGGTTCATCACGCGGACGATTCTGGTCAAGAGTCTGAATCTGCCGTAAGTCTGTTCCGCGGCTGAAACGGCTTTCCCCGGTGAAGGCGTATGGGTTCACATTCTGAATCCGCCCGCTCTTTTCTCCAATCCGCAGTTGGCTGGGTACAGTTTCCCATACATAAAAGACACATCCTTCGGCTGTAAAGCCCAAAGGATGTGTCTTTGTTTATTCGAGTTCCAGCACAGCCTGCACCGCTGTGTCCACGCCTTTTTCGAAATCGGAAAGCGTCTGCGGAATCAGGATATCCGGCTCAACAGGCTTGTGCGGCGCACCGTTCGCAAAATCCTTCGTTGAATACATCAGATAGAGCTTATCCTTCAAATTCACCGCATTCAATTCGCCAAAGCCAATCGTCCCGCCGGTCGTTTCCCCGACGAGCGTTGCGCCGATTTCCCGCAAATCCTCCGCATTCATCACCGCGGAAGAGAACGTTCCCGCGCCAATCAGCGCGAAAAGCCGGCTTCCCTGCTCCTCATATTCTTGAAGGAGCTGAATCAGGGGCTGAATGACGCTGCTGTCCCCGCCGCCGTTATGGCGCAAATCGACGATGATCTTTTCCGGCGCAGACGTCAGCTGGGCGTCAAGTGCCGCGGCAAAATCCTTCATCGGCATGTTCTCGTCGTTCGTACATTCGTTGTACTGGATGAACAGCGTTCCTTCCTCCGCCAGCGTTGCGCGGTATGTGCCGCGCTGCAAGAGCGTATCCGCCAACGGAAGGATGGTCGATGTGTCGTAAGCGTATTCGGTCAGGCTTTCAAAGGCGACCGTCTGTTTCTCCCCGTCCAGCGGGTTTTCAAGCGTAACCTCGACGGCGTCCATCGAATCCGTCGCTCCGATTTCCCTGAGCAGAGCGAGCATGCACAAATTCCGCGCAGTCTGCGTCCTGCGGCATCCTTCCGTTTCGAAGCTGATGTAGGCGGAAAGTGCCGTTTCGACTTCTTCAATCGGCATACCGCCGACAGCGGCAATCGTCCATCCCAGATAGGGCTTCGCGCATTCCTGCCCCTGAACGATCACATATTTCCCCTCGACCGCCATCACGACATACGGCGTGCGAACATTGTACCATGCCCCGTCGAACAGCTGCGTATGCTCATCCTTCAAAGACGCAACCCATCGGCACAGCGCAAAACCCGCTTCTCCCTGTTCCTCCAGCTCGTCCCAGTTCTGCGCCAGTGCTTCCGCCTGCGCGTCAAACGCTTCTTTCGTGATATTCGTGTAAGGCGCGGGATGATTGGCTCGAAGCGTATCCGCCACAATCTGCGGTATGCTCGCCTGCGCCCGTGCGCCGCCTGACAGCAAAAGCATCGCCGCCAGCAGCAGTCCTGCAAACCCATTCGTCTTTTTCATGTTGCTCCTTCCTGACGGCTTGCGAATCCAGCCGCGCTTATAAATCGTCGCTGCTCACACCGCCGCCATAGCGTTTGAGGATGTATTCGCCCTGTTCGTTCTTCTCATAGTCAAAGCCGTAGCTGCCCGTTTTTCCATTCAGCTGATAGGTCAGCGTCACGATCACGCGGTCCGCGCCCGTCGTTTTGCATGCGACGCCCGTCTCCGTCACGGTTGCATCCGGAAACGCATCGGTGAATGTCTTGACCGCCATCTCCCGCACGACCGGAACAAAGCTCCAATCGCCGCTTGCGCTTCCGCTCTGCGGCGTATCCAGTTGTTCGCTCTTGAATTTTTCGCCAACCTCGTGCAGCGTGCCTTCGATTTTTGTACAGCCCGAAAGCGTGATGACCAATGCCATCAGAAGCATTGTGCAAATGATTTTTTTCATATCCATTCTCCTTTATCGCCACGCCTTTTTCAGCGCTTCCAGCCCCTGGCGTATGGCTTCCTCGTCCATGCCGGAAAAGCCCAGCAGGACGACGCGGTTCGTCTCGCCCGTTCCCTGCATCACGGCATAGTCGCACAGCCGCGTCAAATGGACGCCTGCCCGCTCTGCCAGCGGAATCAACTCGCCTGCCGCCGCCCGTCCGCCTGCCTTGAGCAGCACATGAAGCCCCGCGCCGCAGGGCGCGACCTCGCCCAGCTCCAGCTTTTTTGCCGTGTCGGTCAGCGTTTGCAGCCGCGCCCGATAGACGACGCGCATTCGTGCGATATGCCGCTCCAGATAGCCGCCCGCGATAAACTTGCGCAGGGTTTCCTGCTCAAATCCCGGCACAGTGCATGCCGCGTGCATCGCGCGGTAACGCGGCACAAGCTCGTCGGGCAGCACCATAAAACTCAGGCGCAGACCAGGCGCAAGCGTCCGCGAAAACGTGTTCATATAGACGACCTGACTGCCGCCGTTCATCGCGCGCAGGGCGGGCGCGTTAGCGCCGCTGAAGCGGAACTCACTGTCGTAATCATCCTCAAGGATATAGCCGCCGGTCTCTCTCGCCCAGCGCAGAAGCGCCTCGCGCTGACCGGTCTGCATCTCCTCGCCGGTCGGAAACTGATGGGTCGGGGTGACATACGCCGCGCCCGCGCCGCCCGCATACAGCGCGCGAATGTCGATTGCTCCATCGCAGAGCGGCGTCGGCACAATCCGCGCACCGCTGGCGACCAATATGCGCCGCACGCGGGAATAGCCGGGATCCTCCACCGCGAAAAGGCGTTCGCGCCCGATGAGCGAAACAAGCGCGGAGACCAGCACCTCTGTTCCCGAGCCCAGCACGATGGCGTCCGGAGAGACATCCACGCCGCGCATCCTGTGCAGATAACCGGCAATCTCCCGGCGAAGCGCCGCGTCGCCCTGCGGGTCGCCGGAAAGAAGCAGCGTCGTGCTTTGCTCGCTGAGCACCTCGCGCATCAGCCGCGCCCACGTCGCGTAGGGAAAGTGTTCGGCGTCCGCCGCGCCCGTGCCGAAATCCCAGCGGACAGGCGGTTTCTTATTCTGCGCCGCATCCGTCGTCACGGCAGGCTGTCCGAGGGCGTAGATGCCGCTTCTGGGATGGCTTTCGCAGCGTCCTTCGCTGATGAGCCGCGCGTAAGCTGCTTCGACGGTTGCCGTGCTGATATTCAGATGCGCCGCCAGTTCACGCTTGGAGGGCATGCGTTCGCCGGGGCGGATGCCGCCGCGCTCCATCTCTTCGCGCAGAGCGGTATACAGTTGTTCGGTCAGCGTTATACGGCTGCCGGTATCAAGGGTACAGGTAAACATATTTCCTCCATGGGGGACGTTGGGCTGCCGACCCGGGAAACTCGCATAGAAACGCAAGCGTTTCTTGCGATTTCCGATTTCCGTCACGCTGAATCCCGCACAGCGGGCGCGTGATTCCAATCCCCTCAGACTCCCTTCTTCGCTTCGCGCCAGTTTTAATCATGTTCAACATACGACGCGCATGCGCGTCGT
>CAKTXP010000162.1 GCA_934631055.1 uncultured Clostridia bacterium
GCGTTGCTGCGCGCGGTCAGAAGCTGGCTGAGCGCAACGCAGATGAAGATGACGCCAAGCATCAGCGTGGAAAGCGCGTTGATTTCCGGCGTGCCGCCGGAACGCAGACCGGTGTAGACTTTCAGCGGCAGGGTCGTCGTTTCCGCGCTCGTCACAAAGAACGAGATGACCACGTCGTCAAGGCTCATGGCCGCTGAGAGCATCATGCCCGACAGCACGGCGGGAAACACCAGCGGCAGCGTGATATCTGTCAGTACGCGCATCGGGCTTGCGCCCAGGTCGCGCGCCGCTTCCGACAGCGCAGGATCCATGCCGATGAGACGGGATTTGACGTTGATGAGTACATAGGGAATGCAGAACGTCGTATGCGTCAGGATCAGCGCGCCCATGCCCAGCTTGAATCCGACCGCCGTGAACACGGACAGATACGCCATGCCCAGCACCAGTTCGGGAATCATCATCGGCAGGGTCGCCAGCGACTCGATTGCGCCGCTCAGCTTTAAATGGCTTCGGGAAAGTCCGATGGCGCCCAGCGTGCCGATGCCGCCCGCCAGCAGGCTGGATACGACGGCGAGGATGAGCGAGTTCTTGAGCGCATCCGCCATCAGCGCGTTGGAGAACAGGCGGCTGTACCAGCTGGTCGTGAAGCCCTGCCAGCTGCCGATGGTGCGCCCGGAGTTGAACGAATAGATGACGACCATCAAAATCGGCAGGTACAGGATGATGAGAACCAGCGTCAGATAAATGGGGGAAAAGATCTTGCGCTTTCTGCGCCGCTTTGCCGCCGCCATTACATCACCCCCAAATCATCGCCGCCGACCTTGCGGTAAAGGAGATAGATGCCCGCCGAGAGCGCGATGAGGATCATGCTCATCGCCGAGCCGACGTTCCAGTCGCGCACCTTGAGCAGCTGGTCGCGGATGAGGTTGCCGACCAGAACCAGACCGCCGCCCATGATATCGGACAGGTAGAACAAGCCGACGCTCGGCACGAAGACCAGCACGCAGCCCGCTAGAATGCCCGGCGTGGTCAGCGGCAGGGTCACCGTCAGGAACGCGCGCCAGGGCGGGGAACCCAGATCGCGCGCGGCTTCCACCAGCGTGAAATCCATCTTATCCACCGCGTTGTGGCACGGCAGGATCATGAAGGAGATGAGACAGTAGACCATCGCCAGCAGCACAGAGCCGTAAGAGCCGAGGAATTTGATATTCTTGTCGATAAGCCCCAGCGCGCGCAGCACGCCGTTGATGGGGCCGTTTGCCTGAAGCAGGATCTTCCAGCCGTAGATTCGCACCAGCGCGCTCGTCCAGAACGGGATGATGACCAGCATCATCAGCAGGGCTTTCCATTTTCTGGAAGCGCGCGCCATGCAGTAGCCGAAGGGATAGCCGATGATGAAGGAGATGAGCGTCGTGAAAAACGCCAGCTGCAAACTGTTGGCGAATACCTTGAGGTAATCCGCGCGGAGCAGCGCCTTGTAATTGGAGAGCGTCAGCGCCATGCCCCATTCAAACTTGCCGCCGACGACCAGCGACGTACACAGCACATAGATCAGCGGCAGAGCGACCATCAGCACGCCGAAGCACGCCATCGGCGCGACCATCAGCGCGTCGATATGCCGCTCGTGCGCTTTCAGTCCGTTTTTACGCGCCATAGGACGAACCTCCTATGACCGCCGCCTGCGCGGGATCCCAATACAGATAGGCGTTGGCTCCGGCTTCGAGCGCGTCCGCCAGCCGTCCTTCGCTGGTCGCGACGGCTTCGCTGCCATCCGCCAAAGTAAGGTAGGTCAGCACGCTGCCGCCGGCGTAACGCGCTTCGCGAACCGTCGCCGGAATGTTGAAACCGTCGATCGGCGTACTGGAAACGCGCATGCGCTCCGTCCGGACGCACAATTCGCAGGCTTCTCCGGCGATGAGCATCGCTCGCGACGCGTCCACGGTGAAGCTGCCGCATGCGCCGCGGACGACCGCCGTATTTCTGCCGACGGATTCGACCCTGCCGCTGAGCAGCGTCGAGCGCCCGATGAACTGGGCGACATAACGCGTCTTTGGCTCGTCGTAGATCTCTTCCGGCGTGCCGATCTGCTCAAAGCGCCCGCCGCGCATGACGGCGATGCGGTCGGACATATTGATGGCTTCTTCCTGATCGTGCGTGATATAGACGAAGGTGATGCCGAGCTTCTTTTGCAGGCGCTTGAGTTCCAGCTGCATCTGGCGGCGGAGCTGGAGATCCAGCGCGCCGAGCGGCTCATCCAGCAGCAGCAGCGCCGGTTCCGGCGCGAGCGCGCGGGCGATGGCGATGCGCTGGCGCTGTCCGCCGGAAAGCTGGGCGGGCATGCGCTTGGCATAGTCGCTCATCTGAACCAGTTCAAGCATCTCGGAAATGCGCGCCGCCGCGGCTTTCTTATCCATGCCGCGCACACGCAGACCATAGCCCACGTTTTTCTCCACGTTCATATGCGGAAAGAGCGCGTAACTCTGAAAGACTGTGTTGACGGGGCGCTTTTCCGGCGGCAGGTCGGTGACGTCTTTTCCGTTGAGGATGACGCTGCCCTCGTCGGGCGTTTCCAGACCGGAAATGATGCGCAGGGTCGTCGTTTTGCCGCAGCCTGACGCGCCCAGAAGCGTGACGAACTCGCCGCGCGCGACATCCAGCGAGATATCGCGCAGAACGTCGCCCTCGCCGAAATTCTTGGAAATATGCTGTAAGGAAAGAAGGGTATCCTGCATGTTATCCTCCCTGAAATCATGCTGTATTTCTAGGGTCAACCTATAAAAACAGCATGATTATATGCTATGAAAGCCCTCCTGTCAATATGAAAGTTCAGCGATAAAATTGTGTGGGTTTAATCCTGCTAAACGCAGGAGCATGAAAACAGTCCTTTGCCGACGTAAAAGGCAAAGGACTTTATGGATTCAATAATTGCTTTCTCCGGCAAATGCGCGGATAGCTTCGCTGCGGTTATTGCCCAAAACCTGCTGAGCGGGCCCATCCTCGACGACAAGCCCATCCGCCATATAGATAACACGGTCGGCGACGTCGCGGGCAAAATTCATTTCATGCGTGACGACGATCATCGTGCGCTTTTCTTCGGCAAGCTGGCGGATAACGCCGAGAACTTCCTGCGTAAGCTGGGGGTCGAGCGCGCTGGTCGGCTCGTCAAAGCAGAGAATCTCCGGATCCATCGCGAGCGCACGGGCGATAGCGACGCGCTGACATTGCCCGCCGGAGAGATTGCAGGGGTAAGCGTCCGCCTTATCCGCCAGACCGACCTTTTCCAGCAGGAGCATCGCTTTCTGCTCGGCTTCCTGACGGCTGCGATGCAGAACGAGCTGCTGGGGCGCGATGAGGTTGCGCAGAACGGTATAGTGCGGGAAGAGATTGTAATCCTGAAAGACCAGCCCCATCTTCAGGCACAGACCGCGCAGACCCTTGTCCCTCTGATAGTGTGCCACGCCGTCCGCGCCGGTTGTGACCATCGGCTGTCCGTCGATGCGGATCTCGCCGCTGTCGATGGTCTCCAGATGGTTCATGCAGCGCAGGAGCGTGCTTTTGCCCGAACCGCTTCTGCCGATGATCGCGACGACCTCGCCGCGCGCGACGCGGACGGTCACGCCCTTGAGGACTTCGTTGTCCCCGAATTTTTTCTTGATGTCGATCGCCTGAAGCATGACGAATCCCCCTTAATCCTTGTAATACGCCATGCGGCGGTTGAGATAATTGAAGATGAGCGAGACCACGCCGTTCATCAGCAGATAGAACAGACCCGCGACGAACAGCGGCTCGACCGACGCCGTGCGGCTCGCTTCGTTCTTCGCCGCGCGGAACAATTCGGAAACGGCGATGACGTTTGCCAGCGAGGTATCCTTGACCAGCGTGATGACCTCGTTGCTGACCGGCAGAAGCACGCGCTTCATGACCTGCGGCAGGACGATATGGAAGAAGGTCTGCGTTTTCGTCAGCCCTAAGACCTGACTGGCTTCATGCTGCCCGACGGGGATGGACTGGATGCCGCCGCGGAAGATCTCGGCGAAATACGCCGCGTAGTTCAGCGAGAAGGACAATATCGTAGCGTTCATGCGATCCAGATTGATGCCGGTCAGCGTCGGAATAGCGAAATAGATCGCGAAGATTTGCAGCATCAGCGGCGTACCGCGCATCACGAGGATATACAGCGAGACCGGCGCGCTGATGATCTTTCTTTTACTCATGCGCAGTAGCGCAAGGGCAAGTCCGAGCGGCAGAGAAAAGATCAGCGTGAAACAGAAGATGATCAGCGTATTGCCGAAACCGCCCATCATGGAGAGGATCAGTTTCATCAGCGCGTCGAAGTTATTGAAATACCTCATGAAAGCCTCCGGAGTCAGTGAATTTGAAGAGCGTTGCGAAATCGCGCGAAAAGGGCGCCTTACGGCGTCCCTTTTCTAAAGTGCGAGGAGTACGACAGGGAACGCTTGGGGCTTTGCCCCAAACCCCAGCAGGGAACCTTGTTCCCTGCACCCTTTCCTTCATTTATCGCTTTGCGATAAATGGATGATAATCCGATTTAAACCGCCGCGAAGCGAAGAAGGGAGTCTGAGGGACAATGTCCCTCAGGCGGGGCTTGGGGCGGCAGCCCCAATCGTAACCCTGTTATTTCTTGTAGTCCGCGGCGTACTTGGAAACCAGCGTGATGTCGTTGGCGAACCAGTTCGCACGGATGGCGTCCAGCGTGCCGTCCTCAGCCATGGCGATGAGCGTTTCGCTGACGGCGTCCGCGAGCGTATCCTCGCCCTTGCGGAAGGCGATGCCGTATTCCTCGGCGTCCATGACTTCCGGCAGAACGGTGAAGAGCGTCGGGTCATTCTGCTGGGCGATGTAGTAGTTGCCGACAACGGAGTCGATCAGCAGAACGTCGATGCCGCCAAGCTTGAGATCCATCAGCGCGGCGACGAAATCGTCATACAGCGCGACCTCCGCGACGGAGTCCTTGAGGTCGGGGTTCGCTTCCAGCACATCGACCGAGCTGGAACCCGCCTGCGTGCCGAGAACCTTGCCCGCAAGCTCATCCTTGGACGTGATGCCGGAATCCGTGCGGACGACGAGGATCTGCTCGTTGGCGAGATACGGGATAGAGAAGGTCATCTGCTCCTGGCGTTCGGGGGTCATCGTCAGACCGGACCAGATGCAGTCGATATTTTTGCCCGAAAGCTCAAGCTCCTTGGAGTCCCATGCGATCGGCTGGAGAACGAGTTCCACGCCCAGGCGAGAGGTGACTTCCTTCGCCAGGTCGATATCGAAACCGACGTGGTCGCCGTTCTCATCGACAAAGCCCATCGGCGGATATTCCTCGTCAAATCCCATCACGAAGGTACCCTTCGCCTGTACATCGGCAAGACCGGTATCTTCCGCGAAAGCGGCGGCGCAGCAGAGCGTCATCACAGAGGCAAGCAGAGCGGCAAGAAACTTTTTCATAGGGGTATTGCTCCTTTCTTCATGGACCCGAAACGGTGTCCGTAGGGGTTTGCTTTAATGTGCTATCGCTTTAACGTGATAAAGCATACCACGAAGACGGGGCGGTTGTCAACTGTTTTTTTCAGATTTTTTT
>CAKTXP010000163.1 GCA_934631055.1 uncultured Clostridia bacterium
AAGGATTACGACGACCTCAAGTAAGGGATTATCCGCAGAGTCCGTAAAGTGATTCTTAACGGATTCTTGATGGAAATAAACACAGAAAGAGGGGAAAAGTTCCCCTCTTTCTCAATCACAAAGGAGTTGTGGCACTGTGTTTGAGCTGATTATCAACATTCTGCTCGTCATCTTCCTTGGCTTTACGTTCTTCACGCATGTGCTGGAAGCGGCGGTTCCTATCAAGGTGGCTAAAAACCCCTACGTGCTTCAGCCGGACGTTTGGCCCAAGGTGATCATCATTCTGCTTGAGATTTGTCTGATTATCAACATCATTCAGATCATCCGCAAGAACAAGGGCAATCCCGAATTCACGCTCGCGGCTTTCGCCAAGAGCATTCCCGGCTTCCTCAAGAGCAAGCTGTTCCTGGGCATCGTGATCATGGTCGCCGCTTCCTTTATTCTGGAAACGGTCGGCTTCATCGTCACTTCCCTGTTCGTTCTCTTCTTCTACGGTCTGCTGCTGGGCGAGAAGAACGTCGTTCGTCTTCTGATCGCTTCCGTCTGCATCACGATGGTGCTTTACATCGTGTTCAGCGGCATGCTCAGCGTCAACCTGCCGCGTGGTACGATCGGCTTCCTGCGCGACTTCGCGCTGGGACTTGAATCCATCGTCGCCGCGGTCAAGAGTATCTTTTAAGGAGGCGACAGCATTATGAGTATGGGTGAACTTCTTGCCTCTGGCATAGCTGCCGTGTTCAATCCGGGCATGTTCCTGATGGTCTGCGTCGCTATCATCCTCGGTACGATTTTCGGCGCGCTGCCGGGCGTTTCCGCTACGATGGCGGTTGCCCTCGGTCTGACCTTTACCTACACGATGGAGCCGATTCCCGCGATCGTCTTCCTCGTTGCGATTTACTGCTCGTCCATTACGGGCGGCTCGATTACCGCAATCCTGTTTAAGATTCCTGGCGTTCCTTCTTCCGCGCCGACGACGTTTGACGGTTATCCGATGGCGCAGCGCGGCGAAGCAGGCAAGGCGCTGGGCGTCGCGCTGCTGGCTTCCGCTATCGGCGGTCTGTTCTCCGCGATTGCGATGTTCGCGCTCTCTCAGCCGCTGACCAAGGCTGCCCTGCAGTTTGGCCCGAGCGACCTGTTCGCGGTTACGTTCATGGGTCTGTCCATCCTGACCTGCCTGGACAGCGACCATATCCTTACCTGCATCATCTCCGGTCTGCTGGGTCTGCTGCTCGCCTGCGTCGGTCAGGATAAGATGTACGCCGTACAGCGTCTGACCTTCGGCAGCCGCAACCTGCTGGCTGGCATCGACATGATCCCGGTTCTCATCGGTCTGTTCGCTGTGACCGAGGTCTTTAAGCAGACCGACCCGAAGAAGAAGCGCCTCTCCGCCGAGGACGGTATCTCCGGCGGCAAGGTCAATACCAAGATGCCTTCTCTGAAGGAAATCTGGTCGATTAAGTGGACGATGATCCGCTGCTCCGTGGTCGGCACCGTGGTCGGCATTCTGCCGGGTGCAGGCGCGACCATCGCATCCTTCATGTGCTACACGATGGAGACGAAGCTCTCCAAGCATCCTGAGAAGTTCGGCACCGGCATCATCGACGGCATCGCCGCGTCCGAAGCGGCGAACAACGCCGCGACCGGCGGCGCTATGGTTCCGCTGCTGTCCCTCGGTATTCCGGGCGGCAACGCCGCGGCGGTCATGATGTCCGCGCTGACGCTCAAGGGCGTCCAGCTTGGACCGCTGCTTCTGACCAACCAGCCGACGTACCTCTCCGCGACCTTCATGTCCATGATCGTCACCAACATCCTGATGGTTATTGTTGCGATGGCGATTGCGAAGGTGTTTGCGCAGATTCTCGCTATTCCGTATTCTTACCTTGGCCCGATCATCCTGATGCTTGCGCTCATCGGCACCTATGGCGACCAGATGTCCGCGACCAGCGTTCAGATCATGGTTCTGGCAGGCGTTCTGGGTCTTATTGTCCGCGCCTGCCACCTCAACAGCGCCGCTATCGTTCTGGGACTTGTTCTGGGCAGCATGTGTGAGCAGAACTTCTCCCGCGGCTACCTGATGAGCAAGGCAAACATCCTCACGATGTTCAACCCGACGCTTCATCCGATTGCTTTCGTTCTCATCATCGTCTGCATCGTGATGCTGGTCAGCCCGATCTTTATGTCGATTAAGAAGAAGAAGGCTGCCAAGTAAGGCGTCCTTATCTAAACAAATCGGCGAGAACGATTTGCTTCTTCAGGTTCCGGGGCAGCGCCCGCCAGATAGGGCGGGCGCTGCTTTCGGTTCCGCAGTTTTCAAAAAACCTACGCAGATGCGTGATTCCTGTTTATCGCAGAGCGATAAATAAAGCGGGAAATCCGGAAACCTCAGGTTTCTGGCGGGGGGCGGGGCAGAGCCCGCGCGCTTCCCTTTGTTTCCCCATTTTCGTACCCCTTGTTTCGGAGAAAGGCAAGGTAGACTATGCAGATCGAAAAAAACGCTGTGGCGGGTACGCTCGAATCCAGTGACGCGATGGTCACGGTCGAGCCTGCCGAGCAGGGCATTGAACTTGAAATCTCTTCCAGCGTCATGAATCAGTATGGACGGCAGATCCGCCAGACCGTTCTGGAGACCCTCGACCGCCTTGACGTCGAGAGCGGCAAGGTGACCGTCGTCGATAAGGGCGCGTTGGATTGCACATTGAAGGCGCGCGTGGAATGCGCCGTGTTCCGCAGCTGCGATAAGAGCGCAGCCGGTATTCCGTGGGGAGGTGTCATCAAATGATCAAACGCCCCAAGCCTGAACGCTTTCGCCTGCGCCGCACCATGATGTTCATGAACGCGCAGAAGCCGGGACTCATCAAGGACGCTTATATTTACGGCTGCGACTCCATCATGCTGGACTTGGAGGACGCTGTTGCCGAGAATCAGAAGGACTCCGCGCGCTTTTCCCTGTATCATGCGCTGACGACCATCGACTACGGCAACACCGAAGTCATCGTCCGCATCAACGGTCTGGACACCCCGCATTGGCAGGAGGATATCCGCGTGTGCGTCGCGGGTGGCGCGGACGGTATCCGTATCGCCAAGTGCGAGAGCGCGCAGGATGTCAAGACGGTTGAGGAGCATGTTGAAGCCGCCGAGCGCGAGTTCGGCGTGGAAGTCGGGCGCACGCTGCTGATGGCGGCGCTGGAAAGCCCGAAAGGCATCATGAACGCCTATGAGATCTGCACCGCGTCCGACCGTATGCTCGGCTGCGCGATCTCCGGCGGCGACTTCCGTAAGTGCATGCAGACCAAGTTCCAGCCGGACGGCATCGATATGCTCGTTGCCCGCGGTCAGATGCTGATGGCGGCGCGCGCGGCTGGCGTGCAGTGCTTTGACACGGTGTTCACCGACCTTGACGATAACGAAGGCTTTGAAGCCGAGGTCCGCCAGAATAAGGCGATGGGCTTTGACGGCAAGAGCCTCATCAACCCCAAGCAGATCCAGCTGGTTCACCAGATCTTCGCCCCGACCGAGAAAGAGGTCATGCAGGCGGAGGCGATGGTCAGCGCGTTCCGCGAGGCTGCCGCCGCCGGTATCGGCGTGTTCACGGTCAACGGAAAGATGGTCGATGTCGCGTTCATTCCGGGCGCTGAGCGCACGTTGAAACTGGCGAAGGCATGCGGCATGTACGAGGGGGATTTGGTATGAAAAATGCAGTAGGACGCGATATCCCTGACGAGCTGCTTGTAAACGGCAAGGAAGTTTATCAGGGCAAAAACTACATGGACGGCAAATACATGCAGAAGGCTGCCCCCTGCACCCGCCGCTATGAAAAGCCGCAGGAGAGCAAGATCGTGGCGACCATCGCCGATTCTCTGCGTCAGTGCGGCGCGAAGGACGGCATGACCTTCTCCTTCCATCATCACCTGCGCAACGGCGACTATGTGGTGAATATGGTCATGAAAGCCGCCATCGAAGAGCTGGGCTTGAAGGATCTCACCATCGCCGCGACCTCGCTGGGCGAAGCGCATGACCCGATTGCCGAGTACATCGAGCAGGGCAAGGTCATCGGCATCCAGACCAGCGGCATCCGCGGCAAGATGGGTCAGGTCGTTTCCGAAGGCAAGCTGAAAACGCCTGCCATCATCCGCAGCCACGGCGGACGTCCCCGCGCCATCGAAGCGGGTGAAGTGCATATCGACATCGCCTTTGTCGCCGCGCCGACGAGCGACTGCGTCGGCAACTGCCGCGGCATCGGCGGCAAGAGCAACTGCGGCTCGATGGGCTACGCGATGACGGACGCGAAGTATGCGGATCACGTCGTCGTCGTGACCGACTGTCTGGTTGATTTCCCGAACATGCCGGCTTCCGTTGAAGCGATCGACGTGGATGCGGTTGTCGTCGTCGATTCCATTGGCAACCCGAAGAAGATCGCTTCCGCCGCGGCGCGCATCAGCCAGAACCCGCGCGACCTGATGATGGCGGAGAACGTCGCGAAGGTCATCGCTTCCACGCCGTATTTCAAGGATGGATTCTCCTTCCAGACCGGCGTCGGCGGCCCGAGCCTTGCCGCTAACCTCTTCCTGGAGAAGTACATGGACGAGCGCGGCATCAAGATGGGCTGGGCGATTGGCGGCATCTGCGGACCGATGGTCGAGATGCTCAAGAAGGGCAAGGTCGGCAAGGTCATCGACGTGCAGGATTTCGATCTGGACGCCGTCAACTCCATCAACCAGACCCCGAATCACTTTGAAATGAGCGCCAGCCAGTACGCCAATCCGGCGAACAAGGGCGCGTTCGTCAATAAACTGGACTTCGTCGTGCTTGCCGCGCTGGAGATCGACACGAACTTCAACGTCAACGTGTTGACCGGCTCGGACGGCGTGCTTCGCGGCGCGCCGGGCGGACATCCGGATACCGCCGCGGGCAGCAAGGTCTGCGTCATCGTCACGCCGCTCGTGCGCGGACGCATGGCGACCGTCTGCGAAAACGTCGTGACCGTCACGACGCCGGGCGACTGCGTGGACGTGCTGGTCACGGACTACGGCATCGCGGTCAATCCGCTGCGTCCGGACCTCATCAAGTGCCTCGATGACGCGGGCATCCCGCATGTTTCCATTGAATCGTTGAAGGAGAAGGCGTACAGCATCGTAGGCCGCCCGGATCCGGTTCAGTTCAAAGACAAGGTTGTCGCCGTTCTGGAAGCGCGCGACGGCACCATCCTCGACGTGGTTCGCGAGATCAAGCCGTATACCTTCGAGGATTGATTCAGCCCTCCTAATGTCCATACCATTGGAGTTTCCCCATGATAGCCGGAACGGGCGCGGAGCATGACAGCTTCGCGCCCGTTCCGGCGTTTTGGGTTCCCCAAAAAACATCGACCGCCCCTGTGCTTTTCTGCGTCAAAGACGACGAGGAAGCGCAGGGGCGGTTTTATGTACATGATGAGATAGAAGGAGCGGCGCAAAGGATGTTTTTGAAAAAAATCAATCCTTCAGCGGACGGATGAGGATGAACGGCGTCAGCTCGTCTCCCTGACCGGAGGGGTTGTC
>CAKTXP010000164.1 GCA_934631055.1 uncultured Clostridia bacterium
CGCAAAGGCGCTCCTGTTCGTTCAGAAGATCCGTCAGGCGCTGAGCGAAAAGGGCGTGGAGATCAAGGCGCTGTAAAAGCGGGCTAACCCCGTCTGCGCTTCCGCCCAAGCCTGAAAAGAGCAAAAATTTTGCACACGTGTTCAAACTTTTTTCCTGTATACCAAATCAGCCCCGCAGTCGGCACACAGCCGAATCTGCGGGGCTTTGCTTATTCAATTTTCTGTGCCGCAAACGTCTTTCCGTCAAACACCCGGATTTTCTCAAACCCACAGGCTTCAAGCAGGGCTTTTGCCCGATCGAATGCACAATCCACCGTGCCGACACCGTGCGAATCGGAGGAAATCGTTACTTGGGCGTTTCGCCTTTTGAGCTGCTCCAAAACCCATCGGGACGGATACGGCGTGGTTCGCCAGCCGCGACTGATGGCGCCGGTATTCACCTCGAAGATTTTGCCTGCCGAGACGAGCGCATCCATCGCATCGAGCGCGGCAGCCCGATAGCGCAGGCTTGTTTCGTCAAAGAAATGCTCTTTCTCATCGAACTTCGTCATCAGGTCGAAATGCCCGACAATTTGCGCGCGCGGTTCGTCGGCGACGCGTTTAAGCTGGGCAAAATAGCATTCCGCCGCCGCGTCGCTGTCGCCGCCGAAAGCTTCCGCCAAAAAGCGGCGCGTCGTTTCCGGGCTGTCGTCCACGGTCGGATAAGCCGCCGGATCGCCGCCGACGGGCAGGAAATGCGCCGAACCGATGGCATAATCAAACGGTTCGAGCCACTCTGCATCGCTGAGCACATCCCATTCCACGCCCGCATACACGGCAATCCGTCCTGCATAAGCCGCCTTGAGACGCTGCATTTCGGCAAGAAACGGCGCGACGTTCTCCGCCTTTGCCGCCCAGCCGTTTTCAAACGGAAGCGGGCTGTGGATGCTGATGCCCGCCGAATCCATGCCCGCAGCCAGACAGGCGCGGATCATCTCCTCCGGCATGTTTTTGCCGTCGCAAAAGACGCTGTGCGCATGAAGATTCTGCATGGTCAATACCACATCCAGTTTTTAAACCAGTTCATCGCCGCCAGCCAATCCCTTGAGACCTCCATACCGGACGCATAGGGATAGAACGCGATGAACAGCGCGACCGCCGCCACGCCAAGCACACCGGCAAGCGCATGGCTGAGCTTCGGCTTTCTCCGCTCCAGATAGCGAAGCGCCTGCACCGTCGCCAAAATGATGAACGGTACGCTCGCAAAATAGTGATAGATGAACGTCAATCGGCTGACCAGCACCCACGGCAGATACGCCGACAGGAAGCCCACCGCAATGACCGGCATCGCGCGGTCATATTCATCGTCCCTGCCGTCCATGACGCGCATCATCGGCAGCGCGTTGCGGTAGAAGCTGTATCCCAGCACGAACAGGATGCCCAGCAGCCCCGTCCACCAGACCGCCGGATTGCCGAAAGCCATGATGGTGCTCGCCTTGCCCGCCTCAGGGAACGCCGCGCTGTAATACCACATCGGCTTGACGATAAGGGGCCATTCGTACCACGGCGACGAGAAGTAATGCGTCGCGACGAGGTTCTTGTGGTACTCGAACATCGTCACCTGCGCGTTCCAGATGCGTTCAAACATCTTGGCGTTCAGCTTCACCTCGCCGTACGCGCTCAGATACGGAATGTAGCTCAGCACATAGATCGTCACCGGAATAAGGACGAAGAACACGACGCATGCGGCAAGGGTCAGCGCGCCCTTTTGCACGAATGTATCTGCGGCGCGCGCAAACGCTGGCTCTTCCTCCCTGTGCTTCTGCGCGTATCGGCTCTGCTTATACAGCGTGATAAAACGCGAGAAGAACAGCACGGCAAGCCCGACCGCGCCATAGCAGCCGATCCACTTGCTCGATATCGCCAGCCCCATGAACACGCCGGACAAGCCCAGCGGAATAAACGTCCGGCTGAGCTTCTGATGATAAAAGCTCATCTGCATCCACCGCGCCATAAACAGGAACATCAGCATCATGAACAGCACCGGGAAGGAGTCGATGGTCGCGATACGCGTCTGCGTAAAGTGCATGCAGTCCGCTGTCAGCAGCAGCGCGCTCAGCGCAGCCCAGCGCGTGCGCTTCATCAGCTGCATCGCCAGCAGGTAGAGCGCCGGAATCATCAGGATGCCCGTCAGCGTACCCGCAAAGCGCCACGCAAACGGCGTCATCCCCATCAGATCGATGCACCAGCTCATAAAGACCTTCCCCAGCGGCGGATGCGTCGTTTCGTAGGTATACAGGCTGTGCGCATGCTCATAGCCCGTGCGCGCATGGTAAATCTCGTCGAAGTACATGCTGTTTTCGTAGGTCGGCTTTTCGGGAACGGTATCCTGTTCGTCGATAAGCGTATTCGGGTCGCTTCCGCGTCCCTCCAGCGCGCCGCTCGCCGCCGCAGAGACCGCCGGAATGACGTTTCCATCCGCATCAACCGCCGCCACTTCCCAGAGCGCGGAGCCTGCATCCTTAAACGTCACGCGCAGATAGCGCCCGCTCAGCGCGGTCATGCTTCCGGACGCACCCACGACAACACCGTCCGCGTCGTAGGTCGGCGTTCTAAGCGCCAGCCATTTGAAGCACTCGCCGCGGTCAAAGAACGCGCCCGTTTCCTCGCCGTAAGTCACGCCGTCGTCGGACGCCGTAAACGAGAACTGCGTATCCGAAATGCCGCCGTAGTAATAGACGTGGAAATCCTCGTGAACATCGCCCAAGTCGATGACCACGCTCTCGCCTTCCGCGGTGGATACATAACCCGTCTGCGGCGCTTTGTCCGTTCCCAGATGATAGAACGCCACGACCGCATAAACGAGCGTCATCGCGCTCATCAGAACGAAGTCGCGCGGACGCAGGTGCATGCGCCAATCCTTCTCGTGAAGGAGTTCATCGCGCATGCGCGTTTCTGCCGCGCAGGGCGCTTCTTCTGTCTGTCTGTCCTCCGCAACCGCTCTCCTTCTCTGCGGCAGAGCGAGCGCAGGCGCGCCTATCGTCAGCCGAACGGCGGTATAGACCGTCAGCGCCGCGCAGGCAAGCTGCACCACGCCCAGCACATAGCCCAGCCATGTATTCGGCGCAACGAGATAATCATACGCCAGCACGACGCCGATGTTCACCGCCGACGCCGCCGACGCCGCCACGGCGGAAATCAGCAGGCGCAGATCACCCGTTTCGACAAAGGCAAAGAAGAGCAGCGCCAGCGCAGGCAGGATGTAGCGTTCGTGCATCTTGGTCGTCAGCGCAAAGAGAAGCTGCATCGTCATCGCCGACGCAAGGAACAAACGGCTTCTGCCCTGACCCAGCCAGTAGACGGCAATGCCCGCCGCAAACGACGCGATCATCAGCGCCACGCCGAGCTGTCCGTAGGTCACGCCGCCAATCAGCGCCGTCGATTCATCCACCCAGTTGCCGCCCAGCAGGAACATCAGATTGCCGGTCGAAAGCGTCGCATGCGGATAACCGGAGAGCGTCGCCGCGTACTTGTCCACCAGCCATGTGACGATATTCTCGCCCCACGCAAACGGCAGGACGATTGCCAGCGTTACGACCACGCCGCCCAGCAGCCCCAGCCCGATGGACTTTCCGCGATGCTCGCCGAGCTTCGCTTCCTTCATCAAGGCTGCAACGCCCAGCGGCACGAGCAGACCCGCCTGCGGCTTCGCCAGCACGGCAAGCGCAAAGAGCGGAATCGCAAGCGCCCACTGTCCCGCGCGGGCATCAAGCAGCATCAGCACCAGCAGCAGCGCCAATACGGAGTCAATCTGCCCCCAGCAGCTGCCGGTGACGATGAACGCCGGATTCAGCGCCAGCATCGCGGCAGCCGCCAGCGATACGCCGCTTCCGAATTTCTTCTTCGCCGCCGCATAGCACAGTGCCGCCAAAGCGAGGTCACAGGCGATCGGCGCCATCTTCATCAGCGCCTGAAACGCCATGCTGCCCGTACTCATGCCCAGCAGATTGCCAATGACGCCGAACAGACCCAGCACCAGCATATACGCCGGCGGATAATCGCAAAAATAGCCTTCCTGATAGAAGTTTGCCGCGCCGCCGGACGCCATCCTGCCCGCCCACGCGCCAAAGCAGCCCATGTCCACGCCGTATCCCTCAACCGTAAAGGCGAGGATAGCGCGGATGACGAACGCAGCCGCCAGCATCAGCACCAATCCCATCGCGGCGCGGCGCTCATTCGGCTCCGCCCCGCTCAGTCCGCGCGCCAGCATCAGCGCGAGAACCAGATACACCGCCGCCGCCATGCCCAGAAGCGGAATGCTCCGCTCCTTCATCGAAACCGGCGTCGTGCTTTCCGTCTTTTTGCTTGGCGCAGGCGTGGACAGGTCAAGCACCGTTTCGCCGACCGGAACAGTCTCTACCTGTTCCAAGGCAACGTCGGTGAACCACGCTTTGCCGCTGTTTTCCGACCCGTATCCGCCAAGGCGCGCCATCACGGTCACCTCGCGCTGTCCCTTGCCGGTGCGCGCGTAGAGGGTGAGCGTTTCCCACTGTCCCGCTGTGTCATGCAGGTCGGCGCTCGTTCCGTAGATGCCTGAGAAGGACACGTTCGCGCCCTTCTGCCCCTCGCCGCAGTCCTCCGCCATCACGCGCGCGGTCAGCCTATACGTCGTGTTCTCTCGGACAGCGACCGTCTGTTCAAAGCGCGCGTCGTTAGACGCGGCGTTCTCTACCAGCGCGGCGGTCGTTCCGTCCTCCAGCGTCACCGCTTCCAGATACGACGCGCCCGCGCTGGTCACCCACATACCGGTTGACCAGCCGTCGGGCATGCCGTCCGTCGCCGCGGAAAAATCGCCGTTGACGATCAGGTTGCCCGCCTGCGGCGCTTCGTCCTTCCCGCTTCGGGTCAGCGCAAATGCCGCCGCCAAAACAAGAAGAATCAGCACAGCCACGATGCCGGCTGTTTTCTGACGTTTATTCATCCATCGAACCTCCGGATTTAAAACAGGAATCCCTGATAGGGAAAAGCGTCCTTGATATGCGTGAGCCGCGCGCCCTGTATCTCGATGACGTCAAACCGCGCCTGTCTGTTCATCAGACCGTTTTTCATCATATAGGCAACTGCGCCCCTGCATATTCTCTTTTGTTTGGCTGGCGTTACGGCTTCGCGTCCATACGCGCCACTCTTTCGCGTCTTGACCTCGACAAAGACGATAGTCCGTCCATCCTGTGCGATCAGGTCGATCTCCGCGCCGGGAAACACCGCGTTACGCGCAAGGATCTCATAACCCTGCTCGACGAGGTACTGCTCCGCTCTGATTTCTCCGAGCTTACCGGTCGCTTTCGATTCCACGCTTTCATCTCCTTAGGCATGCGGGGGGGAACGATTGGGGCTCCGCCCCAAACCCTGCCAAGAACCTGAGGTTCTTGGATTTCCCACTTGCATTTATCGCTTCGCGATAAATGGATGTTATGTTTATTAAAACCGCGCGAAGCGAAGAAAGAGTGCAGGGAACTCAGTTCCCTGCCGGGAGTTTG
>CAKTXP010000165.1 GCA_934631055.1 uncultured Clostridia bacterium
GATGCTTGCGTTGACTGCCTGCGTGCTTGTGGCGACCGCCGCGTTCCTCTTTCTGATCGCGGGAAACGGCGTGTATGAGCGGGCGCGCGCCGCCTTCGGCATGCTTGCCGAAACGCAGGAGCCGCCGCCTGTGCCTTCGCTTGAACCGACGATGGAGCTGACCCGCGTGCCGACGCTGACGGCAACACCGACTGCCGAGCCGACGCCTACCCCTTCGCCGGGGCTTAAAACGTTCACGCTCGCGGCGGCGGGAACAGTCTATGCGCCGAAGGCTATCCGCGAAAGCGCGCAGGAGAACGGCGATCACTACGATTTTGCGTCCATATTCGATGGACTGGGCGATACGCTCAGCGCGGCGGATCTGGCGATCGTCACGCTGGAAACGACGACGGCGGGGCGCGAAAAAGGCTATGGAAATTACAATACGTCGCCTCAGCTCCTTGATGCGCTTCGCTTATGCGGCGTCGATCTGGTCGCGCTGGCGACGGAACGCGCGCTGGATAAGGGTTATGACGGGCTGGATCTGACCCTCAGCGAGCTGACCAGCCGCGCGCTGGCTTATGCGGGCGTCTATCCGGACAGCGGAGGCGGAAACGCAACGATGATGAATATCGACGGGGTGCAGGTCGCCGTGCTGTCCTATTCCTATGGCTTGAGCGACGAGGGCAGGGAACAGACGAAGAACGATTCCCGCGGCGTGCTTGCGCTGATGGATGTTCAGAAAATGACGCAGGATATCACGCGCGCACGTGTAGACGGCGCGAATATCGTTGTCGTTTTGCCACATTGGGGGACGAAGAACCGCGCGGAAACGCCAGAAAGCGTGCGCGCGCTGGCGCAGACGCTGGCGCAGGCGGGCGCGGACGTCATCCTCGGTGCGCATCCGAACGTCGTACAGGGCGTCGAGAGGCTCCATACCGTCCGTTCGGATGGACTGACGTATGAAACGGTCGTCTGTTATTCACTGGGCTGCCTGCTGACCGATGCGCGCAACAGCGAGAATACGGCAGGCATGGCGGTGAATCTGACGCTTGTTTATGATTCAAGCACCCGACGCGCATATCCGGGCGAGATGCGCATTACGCCATTGTATATCGCTAGACAGCGCAAAGACAGCGGAAATGTCTATCGCGTGGTCGATGCGGAGGATGAGCAGGCGCTTTCCGCGCTGTCGATTGCCGAACAGCAGTCTGCAGTGCAGGCGGCTCTGCGGGTCAGACAGATCACACAAGGAGAATGACAATGAACAGAAAGCATATCGCCGACTATGGCATCCAAATCGGCTGCATGAAAAAGGGCAGGCTCAATAAAATCACCGACGTGCCGGGCGTGCGCGTGGGGCATGCGACCATCTGCGACGAGCGCCATCATACCGGCGTGACGGTCATCATGCCCTGCGAGGACAATATGTTCGCGCGAAAGCTGACGGCGGCGAGTTTTGTACTTAACGGCTTTGGCAAAACGCAGGGACTGGTTCAGGTAGACGAGCTGGGAACGTTGGAAACGCCCATCGCGCTGACGAATACGCTCAATGTGGGTCTGGTTCACGATGCGCTGGTCAGCGTGATGGCGGAGCGATGCAAGAAGGATCATGTGGAGATGCACTCCATCAATCCGGTCGTCGGCGAATGCAACGACGCTCAGCTCAATGCCATCCTTGACAGACCGATTCAGGAGGAACATGTGCGCGCGGCAATCGAAAGCGCATGCGAGGATTTTGACGAGGGCGACGTGGGCGCAGGCGCGGGAACCGTCTGCCATGGTTTGAAGGGCGGCATCGGCTCGGCGTCGCGCGTCGTTGAGATCGCGGGCAAGCCCTATACGCTGGGCGTGCTGGTACAGAGCAATCACGGCTGTCTGGAAGAACTGACGGTCAACGGACGGCGGCTGGGCGAGGAAATCATTGCCAAGCGAAACGCCGCGCCGACGCCTGAACCGAATGACCGAGGCTCTATTATGATGGTCGTCGCGACAGACCTGCCGGTATCGGACAGACAGCTCCGGCGCATCATCAAGCGTTGCAGCGTCGGCTTGGCGCGCTGCGGCTCGTATTTCGGGCATGGAAGCGGCGATGTGATGATCGGCTTCACGACGGCGAACCGAATGCCCGCAGGCGGCATGCACAGGGTTCTTACGCAGCAGGTTTTGACGGAACACACGCTTGAATTGGCGTTCCGCGCGATTGCTGAAGCGACGCAGGAAGCGGTACTCAATTCGCTCTGCTGTGCAGACGACGTAAAAGCCGCGAACGGCAGGGTGTTTGAGGGAATAGGAAAATATCTTTAACCAGGAGTTACAAAGAGAGAGTCGGGAACGATAGAATTTCGGCGGGAGTGCGTTTGAACGATGCACTCCCGCTTTTACTTTGAGCAGGAAGCATGGCTGCCGAGCTGTGGGTATGCTTACTTTATTCAAACTGCCGCGAAGCGAAGATGGGGCATGGGGACTGATCCCTAGACAGGGCTTGGGGCGGCAGCCCCGAACGTTTCCTTAAAACAAGAAAGGACGCATCCTTCCCTTATCGAGAGAAAGATGAGTCCTTTTTGATTTGAAGCGGGCATGGCAGACGGCGAATGGGTGGTCTGCCTTGAGATTCAGCTGAGCTGAAGGAAAGAGAAACTCAGGGCTGGGACGGCTCAGGCGTGGACAGCGTTCCTTTTTCGGGAATATCCAGAAAATAATAACCGTAAACGTTGATGACCGTCGTATCCCCGTGATGGTGGATGCGCTTGAAATCATAGTGATAATTCTGATGAACGTGTCCGTGGCACATGTACTGCGGATGATATTTGTCCATCACGTCAAGGAACGTCGCAAAGCCCGTGTGCGCGCGGTCTTTGTCGTCGCCCAGATTGAACGCGGGGGAATGAGTCAGCAGGATGTCGATGCCGCCGCTTCGCCAGAGCTTGAAGCGCAGGCGGTTGACCCGCATGCGCATCTGCCACTCGGTATACTGGTTGATGCCGTTATTGTAGCGCATGGAGCCGCCCAGTCCAAGGATACGAATGCCTTT
Source organism: uncultured Clostridia bacterium (assembly GCA_934631055.1). GTDB lineage: Bacteria > Bacillota > Clostridia > Christensenellales > Aristaeellaceae > Ventricola. The sequence continues at coordinate 3,014 of CAKTXP010000165.1, forward strand.
GTAGGTATAGACGGTATCCTCAATACAGGTGCAGCCTTCCGGCGGCTCGGAAGCGTAGCGGTCGTCGTGATTGCCGTGGATATACAGAATCGGCGCAGGCGTAAAGCAGGTGAGAAAAGAGAGGTAAGAAGCGGGCAGATCGCCGCAGGACAGCACCAGCTCGACACCTTCCAGCTTGCGCTTGTCCAGATGATCCCAGAGAATCGGCTCCGCTTTGTCGGCGATGAGCAGGATCTTCATTGGAATCACCCTTTCCTGACGTTCTGGGATTCGGTGGCGGCGCGGATGCCCTGAAGGGAGACCAGTCCATTGGCGACGTCGTTCAGCTCGCTGAGCGAGGGAATGCGCCCAACGACGTTGGAAGCGAGGTAATCCATGCCGACGATCTCCTGCGGGGTCAGCGCGACGTCGGCTTCGACGCGGACGTCGCCGTTTTGATCGGCGATAGGACCGACGAACGGCAGGAATGCGCCGGAACGGATGCGCTCATGGAGCAGATCGACGAGTCTCTGCGTCCGAGCAGGCAGACGCTGGGAGCAGATAAGGTCGATGGCGTCGGTGGACATGCCCATATAATACGCCATGGCGCGGTCGGCGTTATGCTCGCCTTCGTCGCTCCACGCGCCGGTCAGGATGCTGCGGACGATGCCCTGATAAAGTTTGCCCCAGCCCCAGACCGGCATGGCGAGGTTGGAGATGACGCCGTCCTGCTCGTGATACAGACCGAACGCGCGGGATTCCAGATGCGGCGCGCTGATGTCGCGGCTGGAGATGATATGTACGCCGCGCGCGGCAAGGGCGGCTTCCGGGTTATGACCGGGGATGGTGGACCATTCCAATTGAATCTTCGCGCGGGGGTTGACGAGCTGAGCGCCGAGCGCAAAGGCGTTGATGGATGCCGGCGTACCATAGATGGGGTAATCGGCGATATAGCCCACGCTGTCGCTTTCGGACAGGGAAGCGGCAATCGCGCCGAGAATGAACTTGGCTTCGTAGATGCGCAGATAGTAGCTGCGGACGTTGTGGTAGCTGGCAAGCACGGAGCAGTTCAGAATCTTGGCGTTCGGGTGTGCGGCGCATTGGCGGATGCAGGCGTCCAGAAATACGGGAGACGCGGCGAAGATGACGTCGTATCCGTCGGCGATGAACTGCTCGATGACCGATTCGGCGTCCGCCTGAGAGACGTTTTCGCTGCAGACCGTTTCCACGCGCGAACCGAACGTATCCTCAAGCGCTTTCCGCCCCAGCTCATGCCAGTACGACCAGCCGGAATCCTGCGGCGAACGGTTGTACAGGAACGCACAGCGGACCTTCTGCGGCGGTCTGCGCCAGACGGACTGCAAAAGCCCCTGCTGTTTTTCGGTCGGATGGGAGAGCAGGACGGCGGGCTTGTTTGCGCCCGCGACGATGAACTCCGACCAGATGCTTGCGATCTCCTGCTTGAATTCGTTTGGACTCTTGTCCACGCTGTCGTTATAGCCAAAGACCTCCAAATAGGTCAGCAGCGCGTCGCAGACGGGCATGGGCGGCTGAGAACCCGCCTGCGCGGTATACGCCTGCTGGAAGCGGTAGAAGCAGGATTGGAAATCGAACAGGTCTTCCGGCGTCCACTTTTCGCCCTGTGTTTTGCCCATAAGCTCATACAGGCGGGCAAAGCGCCCTTCATGGGAGAAATAGATGAAGTTGATCTTCGTATCGGCGTAGAAGCTCAGAAACTCCTGATAGATGCGGTAGCGTTCGCTGTCCTCCGGTTCGGGGAGGACGCGGGTGACGTTTGCCTCGATATTGACCGCGTCGAGCCTGCGCATGACGCTCACGCGCTTATTGCCCTCGACGATATAGAACTGGTCGTAGTATTCCAGCGCAACGATGGGCTGGCGCAGACCATCCTCAATGATGCCGTCGTAGAGGATGCTCCATTTGGTCGCAAACTCGGAATCCGGTTCGAGCAGCGGCAGGAAACTGCGGGAGAACGCGGTCGTGCGTCCTTTTGTCGCCGTGCCTGCGATCTGATCCAGCGCAATCTGCACCAGACCGAGCGAAACCTGCGTAAGCTGGTTCAGCTTTGGCACGAGTTCGGCAAGAACCGGCAGGTAGGGGTCTTTTCCGCGCGATTCCAGCGCGTGCAATTCCTTTACGCCCTCTTTTCGGGCGGAGATGTAATCCTCAAGCATGAGCGCATTCCTTTCTGGGGGACGTTGGGGAACGTTGAGGGACGTTGGGAAACGTTGAGGGTTCCACCCTCAAACTCCCGCAAGGGAACTAAGTTCCCTTGACCTTCTACTACGCTGTCGCTTTGCGACAGCTGATGATATGTTTATTCAAACCGCCGCGAAGCGAAGAAAGGGTGCAGGGAACAAGGTTCCCTGCCGGGGAATCGGAACCGCGCGCCCGCTGTGCGGGATTCAGCGCGGTGGAGATTGGAAATCGCAATGAGC
>CAKTXP010000166.1 GCA_934631055.1 uncultured Clostridia bacterium
GTAAACATACGATGCGCATGCGCATCGTTCGATAAGATGATTCAAACCGCCGCGAAGCGAAGATGGGGTCTGGGGACTGGTCCCCAGACAGGGTTTGGGGCGGTAGCCCCAAGCAGGTCTGGGCGGCAGCCCAGCGTTCCTTCCCCTAATTTATCAGTTTATTATATCGCCCTCAGTAAACCAGCGTCAAGCCTGCCCCGTAAATTGCGCGCCGCGGGAATATCTGCCCCCGTTTCTGCGCAGACTGCTGTCATCCGGAGGTGGCTGATATGAACCTGTATCCCAATCTGTATGCGCTGCTTGAAAGCGATTCCCATGCCCGGCGGCTCTTTGAGCGCGCGCCTGCGCAGATCCGGCGGCAGCTCCTCGTCCGGCGGCAGACCATTCGTTCCGTCGCCGCGCTGGACGCCGCTATTGCGGCGCTGCAATAAGCAGTCCAAAAACAACGCGCTCCCCTGCTGCCATACAGGGGAGCGCGTTGTTTTCAGATTCTTTAAAAAACTTAAATCAGGGAAGGCAAATCAATTACTCCGCCGTGATCGGAGTCAGGGAAGACGCAATCGCGTCCGCCACCGGCAGGAAAGCCGCATCGGAAGCCGGCGTAAAGAGGAACATGTAGTAACCCGCATCCACGCTGTCCGGCATCACGATGCCCAGCATATCGTTTTCAGCGTCGGCAAAGACGACGACGGCAATGCCGTTGACTTCCTGCACCTGCGCATTCTCATATACGGTCACCAGACCCGTCTGAATCTCTTCAGCGGTCTGCATCGTCTCCAGCTCCGTCCATACGACGACCAGTCCCTGCGCTTCGTCAGCAGAGGACGCCGCGTACAGATAGCCCGCTTCCGCCTGCTCGTCGGTCAGCTCGACATCCTGCCAGTCGGCGGGAATATAGAACTCAAAGCTCTCGCCCTGAATCAGCTGACCTTCCGCCTTCAGCTCTTCCAGCGCGGCGGCGTCCTGCGCTGCGTCCGCGGCAGGGACTTCCTCAGCCATTGCCAGAGAACCAAACGTCATCGTAACGAGTGCAAGTGCGAGTGCGATCCATTTCTTCATTGTGGATTCCTTCCTTTCATTCATCGGTATGGTTTGCGATTTACCGATACGCGCCGCGGCGGATGCCCCATCCACCGCGGCTTGCTTGTTGTGAGATATTATAGTGCTTTTTTCCCTCTTCCGCAACCCTTTTTGCACGAACGACGTTTTTTCTGCACGAATGACGCCGAATTTGCCCTCATTCCCGACAATCGCTTGGTTCTCCGTCCGGTTTGTGCTATACTTAGGGTATCCCATTTTCGTCCGTTCGGGGAGGCAGGTGATTTTCCATGAATATCCGCATCGCTATCGTCGATGACCAGCAGCCGGATCGTGAAACGCTGAAAAATGATCTGCCGCTGCATATGCCTGTCGGTCTGAGCGCGTCGATTTCCTGCTTTGAGAGCAGTGAGGCGTTCCTGCACGGCTTTACGCCGGGCGACGATTCGCTTATCTTTCTGGATATCTGCATGGATGGCATGAACGGTATTGAAGCCGCGCGCCGCGTGCGTCTGCGGAGCGCAAGATGCCTGATCGTGTTTCTGACCACATCGCGCGAATACGCGTTCGACGCCTTCCCCATCCATCCGTTCGATTACCTCATCAAGCCTTATCGTCCGGAGGACATCGCGCGCGTGCTGGATTCCGCCTACCGCGTCATGGCGGAATCCGAAACGCAGTTGGAAATCCGCCTGCCGCGCCAGAGCATCCGCCTTGCGCACAGTCAGATCGCCGTCATTGCCTCCCACGGGCATACGGTGGATATCTTCACTGTACCGGGCGCATGCCTGAAAAGCTCGATGACCTTCAGCGAGCTGGACGCCGCTCTGCGGGGCGACGAACGTTTCCTGCCCTGCAACCGCGGTGTACTCATCAACATGGACGAGGCGCTCAAGCTGGACGGCGAAAGCATCCTGATGGCGAACGGCATGCGCTTTCCGCTGCGTCAGCGCAATCGGCTGGAGCTGATCAACTGCTTCACTGAATATCAGATCAGGCGGATGAAATGGAGCTGAACCGTCAAAACTCATGAGAAAGCAGACATCAATTGGAGTGATTTCATGATCCGTAAAATCGTCCATATCGACGAAGAAAAATGCAATGGCTGCGGCGCATGCGCCAACGCCTGCCATGAAGGCGCCATCGCAATGGTAAACGGCAAGGCGCGGCTCATCCGTGACGACTATTGCGATGGGCTGGGCGACTGCCTGCCCGCATGCCCGACCGGCGCAATCACCGTCAAAGAGCGCGAAGCCGCGGCATACGACGAGGAAGCCGTTGCCAAGCATATGGAAGCGCGCAAGCAGGAACAAAAGACCGCCGCGCACGCAGGCGGCTGTCCCGGAAGCCGCATCCACCAGTTCAACCTGAACGGCGGCAATCAGGGCGCGGAGGCGTCCTCTTCCGACGTGCCCTCCCAGCTGCGCCAGTGGCCCGTGCAGATCAAGCTTGCGCCCATCAACGCGCCCTATTTCGACGGCGCAAACCTGCTCATCGCGGCGGACTGCTCGGCATACGCCTACGGCAATTTCCATCGCGATTTCATCCGCAATAAGGTCACGCTCATCGGCTGTCCGAAGCTCGATATGGTCGATTATACCGAAAAGCTGACCGAGATTATCCGCCGGAACGACATCAAGAGCCTGACCGTCGTCCGGATGGAAGTTCCCTGCTGCGGCGGCATCGAAGCGGCGGCGAAGAACGCCCTGCGCGCAAGCGGAAAATTCATTCCGTGGCAGGTCGTCACCCTGTCTATCGACGGAAAGATACTCGATTAAGTTTTCCCTGCGCCCTCTCCGCTCCTTCATGACAGTCTGCTTTCCTTTGAGGCGGACAACCCGAAGAGCCGGAGAGGGTCTTTCCGTTTTCTCTCGCAGGAATCCACAAGTAGACAGAATCCATTAAATCTGTTATAATAGCTATCACTGGTTTCAAATCGCATTTTCCATCGCTTTGCATATTCTATTCCCTTTGAATTTACGCAAAGGAGCTGCTTATGGATTCACCGCAGATGTCCACCCGTATGCACACGCTGCTCACCTCTGTATTGAGCTTTTTTTCTTTCCTGCTGGGCTACTATATCCGCTTTTACCTGATGCACGGCGCGTTTTCCTACCGCTTCAATGTCTATCTGGCAATGGGCTGCGGCTTCGCCGTGCTGCATTATGTGATATACAGCCTGTTTTTCTATCCGCAGATGAACCTTTACCGCCGTTTCGGAAAGCTGGTTCAGCGCACAATCCTCTGCGAAGCGCTCTGCGCCGGGCTGACGCTTGCGTTTCTGTTCCTTGTCGGCTTGCAGAATGTATCGCGTATCGCCGTGTTCATCAGCGCGGGCGTATCGATCCTGTTCATCAACGTCAAGCATTATATCGTCATGCGCGTCTATTCGACGCTCCTGCGGAGCGGCATCTGCCAGCGCACGACGCTGCTCATCGGCGAGGGCGCGACCGCGCACCGCTATGCTTCCACCGTCATCGACGAACCGGAAGCCGGTCATCATCTTGTCGGCTATATCGCCGACGAGACGCTGTATGTCAACAGCAAACGTCTGGGCAATTATGACGCGCTGGAAAACACCCTCGCCTCGACGCCGGTAGATGAAGCCATCATCGCCCTGCCCGCGAGCAAATATGTCCTGCTGGACGGCATTATCGCCCTGTGCGAAAAATACGGCGTGCCGCTGCGCATCATCCCCTGTTACGAGGAACGCGTCAGCTACCAGATCGTGACCAGCAAATTTGAGGATATCCAGATGATCGGCATCCGCGATATCCCGCTCAACCGCCTGTATAACGCTTTTATCAAGCGCGCGTTTGATATCATCCTCTCGCTGACCGCGCTGATCCTGCTCTCGCCGCTGATGCTCGTCACGGCGATCGGCGTGCGTCTGTCCACGCATGACACCGTTTTCTTTGCGCAGACCCGCATCGGCAAGAACAAAAAGCCGTTTAAAATGCTCAAGTTCCGCAGCATGAAGCCCAACGACGGAGAGGACAGCGCATGGTCCACCAACGAGGACGACCGACGGACGTTTTTCGGCGCGCTCATCCGTAAGCTGTCCATTGACGAGCTTCCCCAGCTCATCAACGTCCTCAAGGGCGATATGAGCATCGTCGGGCCGCGCCCGGAGATCCCGCACTTTGTCGAGCAGTTCCGCGACGAAGTGCCGCTGTACATGATCCGCCATATGGTCAAGCCCGGCATCACCGGTCTGGCGCAGGTCAGCGGCTATCGCGGCGATACCTCCATCCGCGGGCGCATCGACTGCGATATCGCCTATATCGAAAACTGGACGATCTGGGTCGATGTGCGCATCATCCTGCGGACATTTACCTCTATGGTCAATGACGAAACGCTCCCGCCGATGCACCGGATGCAGAAAAATAATTAAAACCGCCGCGAAGCGAAGTGAGGGTGCAGGGGGATCATCCCCCTGCCGGGGTTTGGGGCAGAGCCCCATCGTCCCCCCTATCGCGAAGCGACATAAAAACTCGTCAGGGAGCGAAGCGTCACCTGACGTCTCCATACCGTTTCTTCCTCCTTTTCCTTCCGAAAAGGGGGATTTTTCTTTTCTTCCTGCATAAAAATAATATATCGTTAAAACATTCAAATTCAATCCATAAAGGCTTGAAGTGATTTTTACGGATGTGTTCTTTTTGGCTCATTCAGGATAATATAAAAGCATCAAATTTCAATCAGGAGGAATGGGGATGCTGATCTCCTTTAAAGCCATTGGGCGCAACATCCGCGCCGTGCGCATGGATATGAATTTGACGCAGGAAGACGTAGCGGAACGCTTGAAGATATCCCAGCTTCATTTTGGCAGGCTTGAACGCGGCGACCGTCCCATTTCGCTGGAAATGCTCGCGCTCATCGCCGATATCCTCGAAACGCCGCTCTCCGCGCTTCTGAATGGCTGTGTCGTCGACGATCGTTTCGACCGCAAACCAATCGGCGCGCCGGAATCGCTCGGACAGTCCATCGCGGTTATCGCCAACGGCTGTTCCCCGCAGGCTCAGCGGCTGATGCTGGAGCTATGTCGAGCGGTCGCGCAGAGCGACAAAGCGGCTGACAGCGCGGAATAACATCGTTTGTCACAAACTTTCATAAGATTCAATAATAAAGAGTTACGTTGGGGCTACTGCCCCAAACCCTGTCTGGGGACCAGTCCCCAGACCCCATCTTCGCTTCGCGCCGGTTTTAATCAACTTAGGCATACGACGCGCGTGCGCGTCGTTTCGTAACGCATATTCAAGCCGCCGCGAAGCGAACCGGGAAATCCAGGAACCTCAGGTTCCTGGTGGGGCTTGGGGATTGGAGCCACGCGCCCGCTGCGCGGGATTCAGCGTGGCGGAAATCGGAAATCGCAAGGAGCGCGTCTGCC
>CAKTXP010000167.1 GCA_934631055.1 uncultured Clostridia bacterium
GCGCTGTCCTCTGCCTGCGGCAGACGCGCCCGCTTCGCGAACGCGCAAGCGCTCCTTGCGATTTCCGATTTCCATCACGCTGAATCCCGCACAGCGGGCGCGTGATTCCAATCCCCAAGCCCTGCCTGAGGGACGAGTCCCTCAGACTCCCCTCTTCGCTTCGCGGCGATTTGAATATGCTTCACTTTAGCTATCGCTTCGCGATAGCGTCGTGGAGGGTCAAGGGAACTCAGTTCCCTTGTGGGGTTTGGGGCAAAGCCCCAATCGTTTTCCCCCATAATTGCTAGAATAAGGAAGTTTGAAAAGACATGAATATTTACGATACGGCGCATAAGCTTGCTGACGAGATTAAAAAGAGCGATGAGTGCGTCCATCTGGCGGAGCTTCGCGAGCGCGCTTATGCCGACGAAACGAACCGGCTGCTGCTGGACGAATATAAGCGGCTTCAGGTGCAGCTTCAGATGAGCATGGTCGGCGCGGCGGGACAGATGCCCAGCGAGGATATGCAGCGCTTTCAGCAGCTGGCGTCGCTGCTGTATATGAACAGCGACGTGCAGGCTTATCTGATGGCGGAGATGCAGATGCAAAAGACGCTGGCAGACATTTTCAAGATCCTGACCGAGGCTGCCGGCATTCATTTCGACGTGCCGGAAAAGCAGTAATATCATGATCCGGGAGGAAAGCGAACTTGGCGAAGAAAAAGAAACGCCCTTTGCACGATGCGGAAGAACGCGAGTTGATTGAGAGCAGGCGGTATGGCTTTTTCTGGTATGACTGGATCTGGCGCGTGCTGCGTCCGGTGCTGGTCTTTGTCTGCTCGTTCGTCATCATCTGCGGGCTGGTATACACAGGATGGCAGAAAGTGGACGAGATGTTTTTCGCGCCGACGGACAGCCAGAATGAGGAAGTCGTTTCTTTCAGCGTAAAATCCGGCAGTTCGCTGTCCACGGTCAGCAAGAACCTTGAAGCGGCGGGGCTTATCCACAACCATACCGTATTCAAGTACATGGCGGATTTCATGGGCATGGGTCAGAAGATCCAGAGCGGCAACTACGAATTGACGCGTGCGATGTCTGCGACGGAGATTTTGGATCAGCTGATTTCCGGCGACGGAAAGCCGCTGACGACGAAGATCACGATCATTCCGGGCTGGACGGTCGAGGATGTTGCGGATTATCTGGTCGAGATCAAAGTGCTTTCCAGCGCAGACGAGTTTTTGAGCCTGTGCAAGTCCGGCAACGCATACAGCGGATATTACTTCATCGAAGAGATGCTCAAGACCGACGCGGTCGATCAGCGCAGATATGCGCTGGAAGGCTATCTCTCGCCGAACACTTACGAGATCTATACCAGTTCGAGCGCGGATACCATCATCAAACGTCTGCTCACGCAGACGGAAGCGGCTTACCTGAGCGGCTATGACGAGCGCGCGCAGGAGCTGGGGATGACGATGGACGAGGTCTTTACGCTGGCGTCGATGATCGAAAAGGAAGCCAAGACGGCGGACTTTGCCAAGGTCAGCGCGGTATTCCACAACCGGCTCAAGGCGGGCATGACGCTCGGCTCGGACGTCACGGTCAAGTACGCGTCCGGTTCGCAGAAGATGTATCTGAACGACAACGATCTGGCGGTTGATTCGCCCTACAATACTTATACGCATAAGGGACTGCCGGTCGGACCGGTCTGCAATCCGTCGATGGACGCCATCGTTGCGGCGCTGTATCCGGATGAGCAGTATGTGGCGCAGAAGTACCTGTACTTCTGCTCGACGGATCCGGCGTCCGGCGAACTGCACTTCTCCAAGACGCTGGAGGAACACAACGCGGCGGTTGCAATGTATCGCCCGCTGTGGGAAGAATACGACAAGAGCAGAGGATTGAACTGATGAAAACCATGCCTTCGCTGCTCGCGCCTGCGGGCGGCATGAGGGCGCTTCAAACGGCGCTGCGCTTCGGCGCAGACGCCGTTTATTGTGGCGCGAAACAATACGGCCTGCGGGCGCAGGCGAACAATTTTGACGAAGAGCAGCTGGCGCAGGCGGTGCGCATGGCGCATGACGCGGGGGCGCAGGTCAACCTGACGCTGAACATCTTTGCCTTTGACGGCGACTTGGACGGCATGGTGCGTACAGCGAAAGCGGCGCACGAGATGGGCGTGGACGCGGCAATCGTGTCCGATTTGGGCGCGATTGCACGCATTGCCCGCGAGGTGCCGGGACTTGACGTCCACGTCAGCACGCAGGCAAGCACGACGAACAGCGAATCCGCGCGGATATACAAATCGCTGGGCGCAAAGCGCGTGGTGCTGGCGCGCGAGATGACGTTTGAGCAGATTGAAGCGATGAGCGCGGCGGTCGGCAACGAGATTGAGCTGGAAACGTTTATCCATGGCGCGGCGTGCATGTCCTATTCCGGACGCTGCATGCTTTCCAGCTTTTTGACAGGACGGAGCGCGAACCGCGGCGCATGCAGCCAGCCCTGCCGGTGGACATACACGCTGCACGAGCGGACGCGTCCGAACGAGGCAATGCCCATCGAAGAGGACGAGCGCGGGACGGCGATCCTTTCCAGCCGAGATATCTGCATGATGGACCATCTTCCGCGGCTGATGGAGAGCGGCGTCTGCTGCTTTAAAATCGAGGGACGGATGAAGACGGAAATCTACATCGCGACAGTCATCGGCGCATATCGACGGGCGATGGACGCATATGCTAAAGATCCGGAAGCCTACAAGGCGGACACGGCGCTGCAAAAGCAGCTGCGCGGCGAGCTGGATAAGATCAGCCATCGCGTATATGACACGGGGTTTTATTTCGGGCAGCCGAAGGTCTGCGGAGAAGCGGTCGGCGTGACGCAGGAAGCGGAATACATGGGCTATGTACTGGATGTTTCCGGCGGGGAAGCGCTGGTAGAGATGAAGAACCGCTTCTTTGTCGGCGACGAGCTGGAAACGGTCACGCCGCATGGAAGCGAGAAGCTGGTCATCGAGGATATCGTCATCGAGCGGACGGGCGAGCATGTCGGCGTGGTCAACGTGCCGATGGAGAAAGTCCGCATTCCCTGCGGGGGCAGGCTGGAAGCGGGAGACATGCTGCGCGGTCCGGTGCGGAACAGGGCGTGAGACGGGGGGAAACGGTTGGGGCTGCCGCCCCAAGCCCCGCCTGAGGGACAAGTCCCTCAGACTCCCTTCTTCGCTTCGCGGCGGTTTGAACAGACTTAATTTCAGCTATCGCTTTGCGATAGCGCAGTAGAGGGGCAAGAAACTTAGTTCTCTTGTAGGTTTTGAGGCAAAGCCCCAGAAAACGTAACCCCTGCCCAATAAGGCATAGCGAAAGGCGAACGCCAGAAGAGCGGCTCAAAGGGATGCCCCAGCGCGGCGTCGCAGAGGAAGAGGAACGCCCATGCGCCGGTTGTTTCGGCAGGGCTTTTGGGAAGCGCGCCGCGCAGAAAAGCATGCGGATGGGTCGCGGGGCTGGCGCAGCGCGCCAAACGCAGAGGCAGGAACAGAGCTGCCTCTGCGGAATCGTTTTGAAGAAGCGCGGCGATACAAGCGGGTTCGTCCCGCTTTTTTTCGTTTTTGGGGAAAAGGGCGGCTTCAATCTGCGCGGGCAGTTCGCGAAGCGCCGCATCGCATGCGCCCATATGCTCGCGCAGAAATTGGGCGGCGGTCAGCGCGCAAGCCTGTTCATAAGGCGCGTCCTGAATCTGCGGCAGGGAAACACAGAGGGGCTGCACGCGGCGTGCTGCTTCATCCGGTTCGAGATAGCCGAGCATACATCCGGCGCACGCGCAGAGCATGGCTGAACCGGACAAGGCATGGTCGATGGGCAGGGCGAAAGCGTCTTTGGCAAGCGCAAGCAGGCGGCGATGCTCCTCGACGGAAAGGGGGATGCGTTCGCGCGAAGGCAGGGCGAGAGAACGGACGACCAGCGGCGCGGAAAGCCAGAGAAGAGCCAGCGCAAAGAGCGGCGCAAGCGCATGCAAGCTGAAAAAAGCCGCGGGAATGAGCGCAGCTGCGCAGACGGCGCAGGCGGTCGGTGACTTTGCGCCATTCGGAAAGCGAACGCGGATGAGCGGCGAACGGGCAAGCCAATGCGCAAAGAGCGCGTTAAAGGCGCGGACAGCGCAAACAGGCAGAAGCGACAGGCGCACAAGCGCGCCGGGAAGCAGACGGGGATGCAGCAGGGCATAGGGTTCGATGAGCGCGAGTATCGCCGGAAGCTCCCAGCCGGTGACGGCGGCAAAAAAGACGAGGAACATCCGCAGGAGTGGCGTCCAGAGGATGAGCGGAGAGAGGAAGCGGGAGCCTTTAGGGAGGGAGCCGCCGGAATGGGCGATGAGCGGCGCACGGCAGGCGGAAGCGAGCAGGCGCTCGAAAGCATGCTCTTCTTCGTATAAAGTGGGGAAGGTTTGGCGGACAAAAGCTGTTTCCGACCAGAGGGGGCAGGCAAACGAACCATCCTGCTTCAAAAGAGAGACTGCCTGCGCCGAACAGAGGAGCGGCTGGTCAAAATCTATGGACAGATTGCGGCGGGCGAGAAGATCGGCTGCGGCGGCATACGGCGCGGAGAGGGAAAAGCCGCGTGCGGACAGGCGCGACAGGAGCGGTTCATCATCCAGAAAGGGCGGAAGCACGCGTGCGCGAAGCATGCCGCATTCGCCCAGAGCGGCAAGCATGCGGCGGGGGACATCCGGCGTACAGGCGATAGAGACGGGGAGAAAGAGGACGGCGGAAAACTGAGCGGCAAGCGATGCGGGAGAAAAGCTCGCGGCGGAAAAGGCGGAGAGCGCATGACCGGAATCCATCAGACCGGCGATAACGGCATGAGGGCGGATCGGCTGGCTTTCGCCCAGATAGCGGCGCGCGGCGTCATCCCAGACGCGGCTGCGGACAAGCAGGAGAAAGCGCTTCGGCATGCGCGCAGCGATCGTCATCACGCCCGATTGGAGCGAACGGATGAGCGCGTCATCTTCGGGAAGGACGGCGGAAGAAGCGTCGGGCAGGTCGCAAAAGAGCAGGAGCGCATCCGCCGCATCCCGCATGGCGCGGAGCAGGCGCATCAGGTCGGAAACGTCGCCCGCATGACGCGGCGCGGCGAGAATGGCGCACAGCAGATTCTCCTTCAAAGCGCATGCCTCCGTTGCTTTTTGGATACAGGATGCCCTGAAAGAAAGAAAATATGTAAGAATGCGATAGAAATGAAATAGAGTGTGGCAGAGTCAGGGACGCTTCGCTGCCTGACTTCTTTTTAAAAGATGCTTCGCTCAGGTTACGTTGGGCTGCCGACCCGGGAAGCGCACATAGAAACGCAAGCGTTTCTTGTGATTTCCGATTTTCGTCACGCTGAATCCCGCACTGCGGGCGCGTG
>CAKTXP010000168.1 GCA_934631055.1 uncultured Clostridia bacterium
AATTCTGTGATATAATGGCGCGTAAACCATTGATGGGGAGAGAACAACATGGAGCCAAAGAAAGAAAAGAAGGTCTATGCCGCGTTTGACGGGCAGGCGCGCCGGGACTGGAAACGCGCGGCGCGCAAAGCGGTTTGCAGCCATTACGGCATGGCGATCCTCCTGTGTCTGGTCGCGGCGTTCCTCGGCGCGGAATTCGGCGGTTCGCTGAGCCTGCTGCATCTGACGGAGGAAAAGTGGAATACGGTCTCCGCGTTCCTTGCGTCTTTCGGCAGACCGGGCGCGGAAGCGAACAGCCGCGGCGTATTCGCGATGGCGGTCAATAAGCTGGCGAGCGGTTCGCTGCAAAATATCGTCGCAGACACCATCGCGTCGATGATTAACGCGGGCGACGTAGGGCTGACGATTGGCGTCGCGGTCAGCGGCGTGGGTTCCGTGCTGTACTGGATCTTCATCACCAATACGTTCGTGGTCATTCTGCGGCGCATATTCCTTGAGATGCGCATGTATGAAGATGTTCCGGCGAACCGGCTGATGTATCTGCATAATGCGCGCTGCTGGGCGCGTACGTCGCTGGCGCATCTGCGCGCAAGCGTGCAGTTGATGCTTTGGTATCTGACGATCGTCGGCGGATTTATCAAAACGTTCTCGTATTACCTCGTTCCGTTCATCCTCGCGGAAAACCCGACGATGAGCGGCAAAGACGCCATTGCGCTTTCCCGCAAGATGATGAACGGACACAAGTGGGAATGCTTCGTGATGGAGCTGACGATGCTCCCATGGCACCTGCTGGCGTCCGTGACGATGGGCTTGAGCGACCTGTTCTTCGGCTGCGCTTACCGTACGGCGGTGCGCACGGAGTTCTTTGCGCATGTCCGCGCGCAGGTCAAGGCAGAGGGAGACGCGGAAGCTCTGCGCGACACCTATCTGTACGAACATGCGAGCGAAAAGGTGCTTCGCAACGCCTACAATGATCTGAAAAAACCGCCCCAAATGCCGGAACGCGTTTACGGCAGCAAGGTCTCCCATTTCTTTGGCGAATATCTCGGCGTGACGCTGTTCGTCAATAAGCAGGATGTCGAGCGCGAAAAGATACAGGATCAGGAGTACCGCCTGCGCTACATGCGCCGCTGCGAGTTGGGCAAGGCGTATCCGATCCGCCTGAGTCCGCTGCTGCAATACGAACATAAGGATCGCGAGCCGGCGCTCTTCACCCGCAAGTATCCGGTAACGACGCTTATCCTGATGTTCTTCCTGTTCGCGTTCTTCGGCTGGTGCTGGGAGGTCATGCTGTATCTGGTGACGAGCGCGACGTTCGTCAACCGCGGCGTGATGCACGGCCCGTGGCTGCCGATCTACGGAACGGGCGGCGTACTCGTTTTGATGGTCCTCTACAAGCTGCGCGATAAGCCGTGGCTGGAGTTCACGGCGACGGTCGTCGTCTGCGGCATCGTCGAGTATTTCACGGCGTATTATCTGGAAACGGTCTATGACCGCCGCTGGTGGGATTACGCAGGCTACTTCCTCAATCTGCATGGGCGCATCTGCGCGGAAGGTCTGCTGGTGTTCGGTCTGGGCGGCATGGCGATCGTGTACTTCGTCGCGCCGATGTTTGACAACTGGCTGCACCGCTTCAAGCGGAATACGCTCATCGTGGTGTGCGCCGTGCTGGTCGCGCTCTTCAGCGTGGATCAGGTCTATTCGCATTTCTATCCCAACGAGGGCGAGGGCATTACCGGCGAAGTCGTCAGCAAGACGGACGGCGTGGAGCAGAATCTCGCGCTGGAAGAGGGCGCGGACTGATGCGGCTCAGCGTATTGGGCGTTTTGGCTTTTTATGTGGCAGCCAACGCATATGTAGCAGCCCGCACATCGATCTTTCTCCATCGCAATCTGCCCAGACGGGCGGCAAAACGGCTTTCCTTCTGGACGGCGGGGGTATACGCGATATTTGCCTGCGGCATGCCGGTTGCGCATTTTCTGCCGGAAAGCGCGCTGAGGAAGGGCATTCTGCGCGTGTCCTATGGGTTCTACGGCATCTTTATCTATTTGTTTTCGGCGTATATCATCGTTGAAATCGGTTCTCTGATTTTGCGGCATATTCCAAGGACGAAAAGGATTCCTCAGCATCGCGGCAATGCCAAGCTGCTGTTTGGCGGCGTGCTTTGGTGCGGCATCATCCTGACCTGCGTGCTGGGCATCCTTCATTCTTCCGACCTGACCGTGCGAAAGTATGATATTCAGGTCGCCAAGGACGGCGGAGACCGGGACAGCCTGCGCGTCGTGCTTCTTGCGGATCTGCACATGGGATACAGCGTCGGCGAAAAGCGCATCGCGAATATGGCGAAGCTGGTCAATGAGCAGGATGCGGACATCATTCTCATTGCGGGCGATATCTTTGACAACACGGTGGACGGCATCGACGATCCGGAAGCCGTCAAAGCGTCGCTCAGGAGCTTGAAGAGCAGGTTGGGCGTCTACGCCTGCTGGGGCAATCACGACGTGGATGAACGGCTGTTCAGCGGATTCAGCACAAAGCGCCTTGAGCTGACGTATCGGAGCGAGGAGATGGAACGGTTCGTTTCCGATTGCGGCATCGTGATGCTTTCCGATGAAGCGAAGCTCATCGACGATTCGTTCTACGTCATCGGGCGCAGGGATTACGAGAACGCGGGCGACGGAACGAAAGACCGCGCGAGCCTTGAGAGCCTGATGGATGGGCTGGATACGAGCCGCATGGTCATTTCGCTGGAACATGAGCCGCGCTTCCTTCAGGAGAATGCGGATGCAGGCGTGGACGTGATGCTCTGTGGACATACGCATGACGGACAGTTTTTCCCGCTGAATATCGCCATCCGCTCGGCTTGGGAGAATCCGGCGGGGCTTCTGAAAAAGGATGACATGTACAGCATCGTGACCTCGGGCGTCGGCGTGTATGGCCCGGATATGCGTATCGGCACGGATGCGGATATCACGGTCGTGGATATTACGCTGACGGGAGAATGAGGGGAAAACAGGATAATTAAAGGCTGTCAGGAGCAAATCCCGACAGCCTTTTAGCATATGCAGTTTTTGTTCAGGACGCTGTGAAGCGGATTCCTCACGCCAGCGCCGCCGCGATATTCAGCAGCGACGTAAATAAACTCAGCCGCAGGAGCGCGCTGCCCGCGCCGCGCTGACGCCCTTGCAGCGCGGGCAGCATCGCCAGCAGCGAACCGCCGACCGCGCCGGGCAGCAGCCAGAGCAGCGCGTCGGCATCCGGCAGCCGGAAACGCTGGCGGATCAAAAGAACGATGAATTTGCCCGTCATCGCGAAGAGCGAAACGGTCAGCGCGGCGATGGCGCTCTCTTCCTCGTCCGCGGCGAATAGGAAAGCGTAGAGCATCAGCGTCAGCGGTTCCGCGCCGAAGGAGAGGAACGAACCCAGCAATCCAACCGCAAACGCGGTCGGCAGAGAGAAGAGTCGGTTCGCCCGTAGCGGCGCAAGCGTGTGCGAAAGCCGACCGAAGTATACGGACGGCAGGGCGATAATGGTAAACAGCAGTGCGTTTTGCAGCAGCACGGCAGAAGAACGCTCCATCGCGGCGAAAAAGCGTGCGCTCGCTAAATCGCCCAGCACGCCGCCGAGCGCCGCGCCGACGGCGAGCAGAAGCAGCTCGTCCGGATGCAGCGGAAGCGGGCTGCCGAGCGCGAAAAACGCCGTGACCAGCGCCGCGCAGAGCGTCGCCATCGTGCAGAGCATGGCGACGGACGCGGGCTCGAGCGGAGAAACCGCGTCGAGCAGCGGACGCAGGAGCGTCGTCGTGCCTAAGCCTGCGGTCAGCCCGAAGAACGCGCTGATGCCGCTGAGGATGAGATAGATCATAGCGGCAGACTGCCGAGCGCCGCAGACGCCCCAAGCGCGTCCTCGATGCGCAGAAGGCGGTTGTATTTGCATACGCGCTCGCTTCTGCACGGCGCACCGGTCTTGATCTGTCCGGCACCGAGCGCGACGGCGAGGTCGGCGATGGTCGTATCCTCCGTTTCGCCGCTTCGATGAGAGAGGATGGTTCCGTATCCGTGGCGGTGGGCGAGCGAAAGCGCCTGCATGGTCTCGCTCAGCGTGCCGATCTGGTTCGGCTTGAGAAGGATCGCGTTTGCGCAGCCCAGCGAAATGCCCTTTTCCAGCCGTTTAGAGTGGGTCACGAACAGGTCGTCGCCGACGAGCTGGCAGGATGCGCCCAGCGTTTTGGTCAGTGCCTGCCATGCCGTCCAGTCCTCCTCGCCCAGCGGGTCTTCGATGGAGCGGATGGGGTACTGCGCGATGAGCTTCTGCCAATGCTCGGTCAGCTCATGCGCGGTGAACGTGCGCCCGCTCTTGGGCATCTTATAGCCGTTTCCGTGCCGCCATTCGCTGGCGGCGGCGTCGAGCGCAAGGGCGAAATCCGCGCCTGGGGCGTATCCCGCGCGGCTGATGGCTTCAAGAATGAGGTCAAGCGCCTGATGCTCATCCGCGATATCCGGCGCAAAGCCGCCTTCGTCGCCGACTGCGGTCGAAAGCCCTTTCTTTTTGAGCAGGGCGGCGAGCGCATGATAGACCTCCGCGCCCATCCTCAGCGCGCCGGAGAAATTTTCCGCGCCGACGGGCAGAATCATGAATTCCTGAATATCCAGCCCATTGCCCGCGTGCGCGCCGCCGTTGAGGATATTCATCATCGGCATGGGCAGAATATGAGCCTGCATGCCGCCGAGATAGCGGAACAGCGCGACATGCTGCGCGCATGCCGCTGCCTTTGCGCAGGCGATGGACACGGCGAGCGTCGCGTTTGCGCCGAGGATGGATTTATTCTCCGTGCCGTCCAGCGCGATAAGCGCGGCGTCGATGGCGGCGAGGTTATCGGCGTCCATGCCGCAGAGGGTTTTATGGATCGCGCCGGATACGTTTTTACATGCCTGCAAGACGCTCTTTCCGCCATAGAGCTGCATATCGCCGTCGCGCAGCTCGAGCGCTTCAAACTGACCGGTGGATGCGCCGCTGGGCGCGATGCCTGTACAGACTGTGCCGCATGCGAGCTGAACTTCCGCTTCGACGGTTGGGTTTCCCCGCGAATCCAGCACCTGACGCCCGATGACGCTGGTGATTTCGGTTTTACTCATCAAAACGCCTCCGTTTCCATTTTGCCATAGTATGAGCGGAGACGAAGGAAGATATACGGGGGACGTTGGGCTGCCGATCCGGGAAACTCGTATAGAAACGCAAAGCGTTTCTTACGATTTCCGATTTCCGTCACGCTGAATCCCGCACAGCGGGCGCGTGACTCCAATCCCAAACCTGCTTGGGGATTTCATCCCCAAACCCCATCT
>CAKTXP010000169.1 GCA_934631055.1 uncultured Clostridia bacterium
CTCGTCGATTCAAAGCTGAGTCGGGGCACAAGATATCGGGTCATCATAAAGCCGATCTTCCCGTCGATCAGCACATGACACCATTCTTTCGTCAAACCCAACACCTGTACCTGCGTTCCGTTCGGGTACAACGCCTTAACGTCAGCATAGGTCGAAGCTTGCTTCCGCAGATTTGCCCCCTGCCCATTGGGATTTTGAATCGTCACCTTGGGCAGCATTTCGGTTTGCTGATCCTTTGAAGCGTTAAAATCAAGAAATTCATTCCGCATATACCCTTCAAGATTGCCGATTTTAACCCTGCTCCATCCATCGCTTCCCTTTTCAATAATCGCAACTGTACAGCCGTTGTAGTATTTGCCAAGCGATGCGCTGTTCTTCGTTTTCTCTGCGCGCAGATTCAGCCGATCTGTCGAAACCGGGTTATAAACCTGCGCAGTCGCATATCCGTCGTAGTAATTTCCCGTCCGCTGATCCAGAATTGAGCCGTCCGCCGTTATAAACCCGGTATATTCCCCGACCTGAACATGCCACCACTCCGGCGTAAAGCCCAGAAGCGTCACCGTTTCGCCATAGCCACGCATGTCATACGCTCCGTTTACGTCGCGGGATCGATAAAGCTCCCACGCGCTACTTGTGGAGATATACGTCGGCATTGCGGATTCGACCGTCTGCGCGCTGTTCTCTTGCAGATATTCCTTCATCATGTAACCTTCGGCCGTTCCGCGACGACCGATTTGAACCCGAACCCATCCGTTGTTCAAATCTTCAAGAATCTGAACCTCCACGCCGTTATAATATTTGCCCAGCGACTCCGCTTCTTTGCTCGGTGCGGCACGCAGATTCAGCCGGTCTGCGGCGTTCGGATTCTGCACAACCGCATAGGCGTCGCCGCCATCCGCTAAAGCCGTGCAGCAGCCGATGCACAGCATCATACAAATCAAAAGGATGCGTCCAACCAGCGTATGTTTCATTTTATCATCCGCCCTTCCTTAAAAATGTCTGCGCCACAAATCGTCCTTGCAGCAATGCTTTTCAATTATAAAAACGGATCGCACTTCCATTTTCTTCCTGCGAAACACAAAAAGCCCCCTCTTTCGAGGGAGCCAGACGCGCTTTCACGCATTTATGATTATTCGTGCTTCTTGGTGAGCGGAGTCAGATGCCAGATCATGTCGTTGTATTCGCGAATCGTGCGGTCAGAGGAGAAGATGCCGCTCTTGGCGACGTTGATGATCTCCTTGCGCGTCCACGCCTTCTGATCGAGGTAATCCATGCCCAGACGGCCCTGCGCCTGCTGGTAAGAACCAAAGTCCTTCAGCACCAGATACGGGTCAGCCATGCCGCCGTTGTCGCTGAAGACCAGCGCACGGTACAGACCCTCGAACATCTTCGGGTTCTCCGGCGTCAGGCTGCCGTCAAACATCATGTTCAGCGCGCGGCGGAGCTCCGCGTTCGTCTCGTAGATATCCAGCGAACGGTACGTTCCCGCGGCATAGAGCGCTTCGACCTCGTTGGAGCGCATGCCGAAGATATAGCAGTTGTCCTCGCCGACCAGATCCGCGATCTCCACGTTCGCGCCGTCCAGCGTGCCGATGGTCACAGCGCCGTTCATCATGAACTTCATGTTGCCCGTGCCGCTGGCTTCCTTGGACGCGGTGGAAAGCTGCTCGCTGACCTCGCTCGCCGGCATCAGCATTTCAGCCGTGGATACGTTGTAATTCTGGAGGAAGGCGATCTTAATCATCTTGCTGGCGCGCTCATGAGAAGCGACTTTCGCGGCAAGCACATTGATGAAGTGGATAATCTCCTTGGCGCGGCGGTAGCCCGGCGCAGCCTTCGCGCCGAAGATGAAGGTGCGCGGCGCCATCGTGTAGTTCGGATCGTCGCAGATGCGGTTGTAGAGTACGAGGATGTGCAGCGCGTTGAGCAGCTGACGCTTGTACTCATGCAGACGCTTAACCTGCACGTCGAACATCATCGTCGGATCCAGCTCGATGCCCTGATGGCGGTAGATCCAGCGGCTGAAGCGCTCCTTGTTCTCCTTCTTGATAGCGGCGAATTTCTCGATGAACGCGGCATCGTCCGCGAACGGGAGCAGGTTTTCCAGCTCCATCAGATCCGTGCGCCAGCCCTGACCGATGGATTCATCCAGCAGGCTGGACAGACCCGGGTTGGCGAGCATCAGCCAGCGGCGCGGCGTAATGCCGTTGGTGATCGCGCAGAACTTCTCCGGCATGATGGAGTAGTAATCCGCGAACGTCGTGTGCTTGAGGATCTCGCCATGCAGCTGGGAAACGCCGTTGACCGCATGAGAATACGCGACGCACAGGTTTGCCATGTGCGCCTGATCGTAAGCCAGGATCGCCATGTGTCCGATGCGATCCCACTGTCCCGGGAACGCGTCAAACAGCTTCTGGCAGAGACGGCGGTTCAGCTCCTGCATGATGGAGTAAATGCGCGGCAGGGTCTCGCGCATCATGTTCTCAGGCCACTTTTCCAGTGCTTCCGCCATGATGGTGTGGTTGGTGTACGCAACAGTCGCCTGGGTGATGCGCTCCGCCTCTTCCCACGGCAGGCGCTCCTCGTCCACAAGGATGCGCATCAGTTCCGGAATGACCATCGCCGGATGCGTGTCGTTGATGTGGAAAGCAACCTTCTCCGGCAGCAGGCTCATGTCCGTGCCGTAGACGCGCTTGAAGTCCTTGATGGCGTACTGAAGCGTCGCGCTGACCAGGAAGTATTCCTGCATCAGGCGCAGCTTCTTGCCGTTGTAGGTGTTGTCTTCCGGATAAAGCACCTTGGAAATCTGCGCCGCGATGGAGTTGCCGTCCTCGGCAGAGCCGTTGTAATCGCCGGCGGAGAACTTCTCCAGGTTGAAGTTCTGCGGCAGAACGGCGCTCCAGGTGCGCAGGCGATCGACGACGTCGCTGCCATAGCCGAGGATCGGCAGATCATACGGCACGGCGATGACGTTCTCCGTGTTCTTGAGGGTAACGTAGTTTCTGCCGCCGACCCAGTTTTCGACCATCTGACCGCCGAAGCAGACCTCGACCGCGTCGCGCTGCGTCGGGATTTCCCACGCATTGCCGTAGGTCAGCCACTCGTCCGGCACTTCGACCTGCTGACCGTCCACGATGCGCTGACGGAACAGACCATACTCGTAGCGGATGGTGCAGCCCATCGCCGGCAGGTTCAGCGTCGCCAGAGAATCCAGGAAGCAGGCAGCCAGGCGGCCCAGACCGCCGTTGCCCAGCGCCGGTTCCGGCTCCTCATGAAGCACACCGCGCAGGGTCAGACCCAGCTCTTCAAACGCCTCTTCATATTCCTTGGTGGAGCAGAGGTTGAGCAGATTGTTGTGCAGCCAGCGTCCCGTCAGGAACTCGATGGAAAGATAGTACAGGCGCTTCGCCTTTTCGCTGCGGCGCGCTTCCTTCTCAAAGCGCCACTTGAGCATGATCTGGTCGCGAACCGTGCTTGCCACAGCCGCATAGACCTGCTTCGGCGTCGCGTCTTCGATGGTGCAGCCATAATAACGCAGCAGTTTGTTGAGAATGGATTCCTTGATGGTATCCTTGTTATACTCGTTTTGCAGAGGCATGACAAAACCCTCCCATATATGGTTGATAGCGGACGACCGCTTTTTCTACCCGATAAAAGCTCTGTTTTTTTAACAGACCCATCAGCCATTATAACATAGATTCCTTTATGTGGCAAGGAAAATACAGAAAGCGCCGTTTCGCGCGCCTTCTGTCCGCCTTTCATCATGCGCTTTTCCCCTCTCCCCTATTCATCCGATACGAGCGTCCCTCAGGGCGTTCTTTTTCAAAAACAGACCGTCTCTTTTTGACATCTTCCGCGTTTTATACGAATATAGTCCGCGCTTTTCCGTCCATTTTCGCTCAAATCGGCAAGTTTTTCTCTTTATTGGTCTGATGTCTTGATTTGCGCATGCGCATCGTGTATAATAAGGTCAGAAAATGAGTCAGTGTGCGTTTTTCCTTACCGCGCCTGCTCAAATATAAATTCAGGAGTGATTGACAATGGCTCGTATTGTTACTCTCGGTGAGATCATGCTCCGTCTGAAGAGCCCCGCTCTGGAGCGCTTCTTCCAGAGCCCGTCCCTTGAAGCCACCTTTGGCGGCGGCGAAGCGAACGTGGCTGTTTCTCTTGCCAACTACGGCATGGATGCCGCTTTCGTTACCGCTCTGCCGAACAACGCGATCGGCGAGGCGTGCCTGCGCGACGTCCGCAGCTTCGGCGTGGACGTGTCCAACATCAAGATGATGGATGGCCGCATGGGCATCTATTTCCTGGAGACCGGCTCCAACCAGCGTCCGTCCAAGGTCGTCTATGACCGTGCGGATTCCTGCATCGCCAAGGCTCCGGTCGATACCTTCGACTGGAAGAAGATCTTCGACGGCGCGACTTGGTTCCATATCACCGGCATCACCCCGGCGATCTCCCAGTCCGCTGCCGACCTGTCCCTCGCCGCCGTCAAGGCTGCCAAGGAGATGGGTGTGACCGTTTCCTGCGACCTGAACTACCGCAAGAACCTGTGGAAGTACGGCAAGGAAGCCAAGGAAGTCATGAGCGAGCTTACCAAGTATGTCGATGTCGCCATCGCCAACGAGGAAGACTTCCAGAAGTCCCTGGGCATCAGCGCCAAGAGCGACGTCGAGAGCGGCGAGCTTGATCGCGACGTCTACAAGCAGATCGCGCAGACCGCGATGGATCTGTATCCGAACCTCAAGACCGTCGCCATCACCCTGCGTGAGTCCAAGAGCGCGGACACCAACTACTGGGCTGCCTGCATCTACGACGGCAAGGAGTTCTATGTCTCCCGTAAGTATGCCATCACCGATATCGTTGACCGCGTTGGCGGCGGCGATTCCTTCGGCGGCGGTCTGATCTACGGTCTGAACACCTACAAGACCCAGGCTGAGGCTCTGGAGTTTGCGGTCGCTGCTTCCTGCCTGAAGCACACCATCTCCGGCGACTTCAACCGCGTGACCGTCAAGGAAGTCGAAAGCCTGATGAAGGGCTCCGGCTCCGGTCGTGTCGAGCGCTGATTCAGCGTCATATCAAAAGCGATCCGTTTCCCCATTCAGGGAAGCGGACCGCTTTTTTATATGGAGTTACGCCTAGCTGCCGCTCAGACTCCCTTCTCCGCTTCGCGGCGGCTTAAATATGGTTATCCTCCTCTATCGCAAAGCGATAGCGATGTGTAAGGTGAAAGGAACTCAGTTCCCCAGACTGTAGACAAAAAGCTATTCTCCCCCCGAAGGGGGAGAATAGCCCTTTCC
>CAKTXP010000170.1 GCA_934631055.1 uncultured Clostridia bacterium
TGGATCATTAAATATGGTGAAAGAGTCTTACTCGAACTCGACGACCTGCGTCCAGCGCGTCAGGAATTCCTTTTCCGCGCCATGCTTCTTGGTCATCTGCGCAGCGGCAACGATGGGCAGCCACTTTTGAACATACTGCATCGCAATGTCGTTCTTCTTGCAGAAGAGTTTGAGATACTGATCCGCTTTTTTCTGATCCTCCAGCGCGAAGAGCAGATAGGTCATCGCGGCGTCCGCGGACGCGTTGCCGATGGCGGCATGCGCCCAGTCGAGGATATAGACTTTGCCGTCCTCGCCGATAAGAACGTTGGTCGGGTTGAAGTCGCCATGCGTGATCTTCGTGTGCGGCTTCATGTTTTCAAGACGCACATGCAGCTCGTAGCGCGTCGTCGCGTCCAGCTCGTCGCGCAGGGACGAGATCTGCGTATTGAGCTTATCCTTCAGGCGTCCCATCTGCTTGCAGGTGTGCTTATGGATATCGCTCTGAATATCTACGAACTGCTCCATCAGGCTGTCGATATCCTCCGGATTCTCCTGCATGAGCTGCGCCATGGTCTTGCCCGGAATATTCCGAATGACCAGCGCCCAGCCCTCGCCCGTGTCTTTAATCTCCAGCAGCTCCGGCACATTCAGCCCGACTTCTTCCGCCAGCGCATGGTTGAAAGCTTCCTTGATGACGGCGCTCTTGGGATAGCCCGCCTTGAATTGCTTGATGATCTTGTCGCCGTCGCGGTAGACCGTCTTAGTCCCGCGCTCTACGATGATTTCCTTGCTCATGTTGAATCCTCCTAAACGGTTTTACATGGCTTCTTCTAAAAGAAACGGAAGGATGCACGTTCTCCCCCCGTTAGAGAGAGAACGCCCTCCCATCGCCTGCGCTTACGCCTTTTCGCCGTAATACGCCTTGAGATACATCGCCTTGATCTCCTTGAGCAGCGGATAGCGCGGGTTCGCTCCGGTGCATTGGTCGTCAAACGCATCCTCGACCATCTGATCCAGCGTGCTCATGAAGGTCTCTTCGCTGATGCCGTATTCCGCAATGGACTTCTTGATGCCGACCTTTGCCTTGAGTTCTTCGATCTTGTCGATGAACAGGTCGAGCGTCTCCTCGTCATCCTTGCCGCAGACGCCGCAGAAGTGCGCGCATTCCGCGTAACGCGCCAGCGTATGCGGATGGTCATACTGCGGGAAGGTACCCATCTTCGCCGGTACTTCTGCCGCATTATAGCGCAGGACGTGGCAGATCATCAGCGCGTTGGCAACGCCGTGCGGCAGATGATGATACGCGCCGAGCTTATGCGCCATCGAGTGGCAGACGCCCAGGAACGCGTTGGCAAACGCCATGCCCGCCATGCAGGAGGCATCCGCCATCTTCTGGCGGGCTTCCGGATCAGCGGCGCCATATTCGTAGGCGCGCGGCAGATATTCAAACACGTTCTTCATGGATTTGAGCGCCAGACCATCCGTGTAATCCGTCGCCATCATGGACGCATACGCTTCCAGACCATGCGTCAATACGTCGATACCGGAGGCAGAGGTCAGCCCTCGCGGCTGATTCATCATGTTATCCGCGTCAACGATTGCCATGTTCGGCAGCAGCTCGTAATCCGCCAGCGGATACTTCGTCCCCGTGCGGTCGTCTGTAATAACGGCAAACGGCGTGACCTCAGAGCCCGTGCCGGAAGAGGTCGGGATGGCGACGAAATACGCCTTTTCGCCCATCTTCGGGAAGGTGTAAACGCGTTTGCGGATATCCATAAAGCGCATCGCCATATCCAGGAAGTCCACTTCCGGATGCTCATACATCACCCACATGATCTTGCCGGCGTCCATTGCGGAACCGCCGCCCAGCGCGATGATGCAGTCCGGCTCGAACAGGCGCATTGCCTGCGCACCCTTGAGCGCGGAGGAAAGATTCGGATCCGGCGCAACATCGTAGAAGCAGGTGTGCTGAATGCCCAGCTCGTCAAGCTTCGCTTCGATCGGCGCGACATACCCGTTCTTATAGAGGAAGCTGTCGGTGACGATAAAGCACTTCTTCTTGCCCATCACCGTGCCCAGCTCATCGAGCGCCACCGGCATGCAGCCCTTCTTAAAGTACACCTTCTGCGGCGCGCGGAACCAAAGCATGTTCTCTCTCCTCTCGGCAACGGTCTTGATATTGAGCAGATGCTTCACGCCGACGTTTTCAGAAACGGAGTTGCCGCCCCAAGTGCCGCAGCCCAGCGTGAGCGACGGCGCCATCTTGAAGTTATACAGGTCGCCGATACCGCCGAAGCTCGACGGCGTATTGATGACGATGCGGCAGGCTTCCATCCGCTCGGCATGCTTGAGAATCTTCTCCTTCTGCGCCGGATGGATGTACAGCGACGCCGTATGACCGTGACCGCCGTCGCAGACCAGCGTTTCCGCCTTATCGAGCGCCTCGTCAAAGTCCTTAGCATGGTACATCGCCAGCACCGGAGAAAGCTTCTCATGTGCAAACTCTTCGGAGATATCGACGCTTTCGACTTCGCCGATGAGGATCTTCGTCTCTTCCGGCACATCCACGCCCGCCAGTTTAGCGATGGTATATGCGCTCTGACCGACGATCTTCGCGTTCAGCGCGCCGTTGATGAGGATGGTATGGCGCACCTTATCCAGCTCGTCGCCCTTGAGGAAATAGCAGCCGCGGCGCTCGAATTCGTCGCGCACAGGCTGATAAACGCTGTCCAGCACGGTCACGCTCTGCTCGGATGCGCAGATCATGCCGTTGTCGAACGTCTTGGAATGGATGATGGAGCTGACCGCCAGCTTGATATCGGCAGTCTCGTCGATGATAACCGGCGTGTTGCCCGCGCCGACGCCCAGCGCCGGTTTACCAGAGGAATACGCCGCATGCACCATGCCGGGGCCGCCCGTCGCCAGAATGATATCCGCTTCATGCATCAATTCGCCCGTCAGCTCAAGGCTCGGGTATTCGATGCAGCCGATGATGCCTTCCGGTGCGCCCGCCTTGACAGCCGCTTCGTAAACGATGCGTGCGGCTTCCGCGGTGCATTTCTTGGCACGGGGATGCGGACTGATGAGGATGGCGTTGCGGGTCTTCAGGCACAGCAGCGCCTTGAAGATGGCGGTAGACGTCGGATTCGTCGTCGGGATGACCGCCGCGACCAAGCCGATCGGCTCCGCAATCTTCTTGATGCCGAACGCATCGTCCTTTTCGATGACGCCGACCGTCTTTGTGTCGCGGTACGCATGGTAGATATACTCGCTGGCGTAGTGGTTTTTGATGACCTTGTCCTCCATCACGCCCATGCCGGTTTCTTCCACAGCCATTTTAGCCAGCGGGATGCGCGCCTTGTTCGCCGCCATCGCCGCTTCAAAGAAAATATGATCCACCTGCTCCTGCGTGAACTTGGCGAATTCGCGCTGTGCCGCACGCATGATGCGCATGCGCTCCTGAAGTGCCTCAACGCAGTCGATCGGTCTGAATTCCTGCATACTGTTCATCCTCCTGAAAGATCGGATTGTTGATGATGCCGTCCTTGTTATTTCCTTGACGATGTGCATTATACGCGCTTCGAGTGCATTTGTCAAACTTTAAACGAATTCCATTTCAACAAGGTTCTGAACCCCGTTTTGTGAATCTTGACAGAATCTAAATTTATTCAGGGGTTGACCCTGATTCTTCCCATCTTTCTGCGGAAGTATTCACGCTTTAATTCTGCATTTTTTCACAAATTCACTCAGAAAAAAACAGTTTGAATTTGCGTTTTTTCATGCCGATTCTATGCAAATGAACGCTTCGCCTTTTCTCCCCGCATTCGCCCTTAATTTGCGAAATATAAAGAGGGCTATGCGCCTCGGCAAGCCCTCTTTGTGAAATATTATATTATCGTTTATATTTCTTTACGATATCCAGCACCGCGTCCGCGACATATTCCGCGTTCTTCACGCCCAGCGTCGAATACATCGGCAGGCTGATCTCGCTTTCTGAGAACGCATACGCCTTCGGGAAATCCTCCGGCTTATAGCCGAAACGATTGCGGTAAGCGCTCATCGTGTGCAGCGCGATGAAATGCACGCTGACGCCGACATTCCGTGCCTTCAGCTCTTCAATGAACTGGTCACGGGAGATTGTCAGTCTCTCCGGAACGACGCGCATCACATACAGATGGCGGCTGTGATGGCAGTATTCCGGCGTCTTTTGCAGGCGCAGCTCCGGCACGTCGGCGAACGCTTCTTCGTATACCTTGACCGCCTCAAAACGGCGGCGCTGCATGTCGTCCATGCGGGAAAGCTGGGTTAGCGCCAACGCTGCCTGAATATCGAACATGTTGTACTTGTAGCCCGGCTCTTCGATGTCGTAGCGCCAGGAGCCCTCTTTGCCATAACGGTTCCACGCGCCCGCGCTCATGCCGTGGCAGGACAGCACGCGCGCCTTCTGGGCAATCTCGTCGTCGTCCGTAATGAGCGCGCCGCCCTCGCCGCAAGCCAGATTCTTCGTCGCGTAGAACGAATAGCTGACTGCGCCGCGCGGATGATGGCCGATCAATTCGCCGTTGTAACGCGTTTCGACGGCATGCGCCGCATCCTCGCTGAGGAAAAGATGATGCTCATCGCAGATCTTTCCGATGGCGTCAAGGTCAGCCGCCAGACCGGAATAATGCACCGGAACGACCGCGCGGGTCTTATCCGTGATCTTCTTTTCGATCTCCTTCGGGTCAATCAGTCCGGTATCCACATCAATATCGGCAAAGACGGGCGTTGCGCCGACATGCAGGATGGTATTCGCCGTAGAAGCGAACGTCAGCGGCGTGGTAATCACTTCATCACCCGGTCCGATGCCCTTCGCCAGCAGCGCCAGATGCAGCGCCGCCGTACAGGAATTGACCGCGATACAGTGCTTTGCGCCCACATACTGGGCAAACTTCTCCTGAAACTCCATCGTCCGCGGTCCCTTTGCCCACCAGCCGGAGCGGATCGCATCCGCATCCGCCTGAATCTCCGCTTCCGAAATATCCGGCAGACAGAACGCCATCCAATCCGGTCTTACTTTGAATTCGCTCATGTTGTTCCTCCTGATCCCTTTCCGGGCGCTTTCCGGCGGACGGAGCGGGTTTTCTTGATTTATTATAGCACACAGCCCTCTATTCATCAAGGGACGGTTGCGCGCGCTATGGGCTGATGCTATAATGGGGATACGAATGATGGGGGGACGATTGAGGCGTTGCCCCAAGTCCGGGAAACTCGCATAATCGCCTACGGCTCATTGCGATTTCCAATCTCCACCGCGCTGAATCCCGCA
>CAKTXP010000171.1 GCA_934631055.1 uncultured Clostridia bacterium
ATGACGTTCGCGAAGCGGGCGCGTCTGCCGCAGGCAGAGGACAGCGCCCCTATGCGAGTTTCCCGGACTTGGGGCAGAGCCCCAATCGTACCCCGTTCTCTCTTATACCTCGTATACCCTCTGCGTCGGCGCATAGTCTGAATTGTAGGCGATGATGCGCTTGAAATCGTTTTGGGCGGCAATGCGTAGCATGTCCGCCTGCGTGCAGTGGACGCTGTATCGCAGAAGACGCGCTTTGCCCGCATGCAGGAGCAGCGAGGCGTGCGTGTTCGGCTCGACTGTGCCGGTAAAGATGACCCGTCCGCCGCAGACCAGCAGCCGACGCACCAGCTTGCGCGCGTCCGGCGTATCCAGCTGAGGGTCGCAGATAAAGTAGACGCCCAGCGCGACGAAGTCCTCCGGAATCGCGCGGATGAACTTGCCGCTCAGCATGTCCTGTACCTGCGGACGCACCCACATCGCCGTCGCGTCCATGTGACCCAGCTCGGTCATGAAATGGCGGTCGGCGAAGATGTCCGTATCCGGAAGGCGCTCGCAGATGTAGGTCAGGATGCCCAGCCCGCGCCCGTAACGCGGGACGGGCAGGATGACCGGTCTGCCGTCGGAAAGCGCGTCGGATATCGCGCTGATGAGCGCATCGACCTGCGCGTCGCGGGAGGTGCTGCCCGGCTGCATGCCGTAGTCGCAGTCCAGAACGGCTAAGTCCGCGCTCAGCCCTTCGATAGGATCGCGGGCATGGACGCGCGCGCAGTCGTAATAATCGCCGGAAAAAAAGAGCGAGCGCCCGTTTTCCGCAATGCGATACCATGCGCTGCCGGAACAATGCCCGCTGCGTCCCCACATGACGGAGAGCCCGCCGGGGAGCGGCGCTTCGGCATAGGGAACGCTCAGCCCTTCCAGAACGATGGGGTCGTCGATGGCAAGCGGAAGCTGGCGCGCGGTCTCGGTCGTCAGGACGACGCGTCCGGTGAATCCGTTGGAGAGCAGATAGGGGAGCGCGCCGGACTGGTTTTCATGCGAATGGGTCAGAAACAGATAGCGGCTGGAACGAATCTGGTCGGGCGTCAGATGGGGCAGTTCGTCCCCGCGGTAGCAGCGCTGGTAGCCGCAATCCATGATAAAGGACGCATCCTCGCCCTGAATGTAATAACAATGGCGCTGCTGGGAACAGGGCTCGCCCGTCAAATAGAGTTTCATGATGCGGCAACCTCCAAACACATTCGCATATTTCTTCTGAAAGTACGGGAAAACGGCTGTATTCCTCGTCAGCCGCTTGTATTCTGATAGTATAGTACAAAATGCGGCGAGCGTAAACCCGAAAAGCCGGAGACTTTTGGCTTTTGCGAAAAAAACTTGCGGAATTCCCCCCTTTTCCCGAAAACGACTTCGTGGTACAATACAGACGATATGGTTTGAATGAGGAAAATTCGACCTTTTTTTCAAAATCAAGGAAGAAAAAAGCGCCGGAAATCGTCTTTATGGCAAAGAGAGCATGAGGGCTTTCGGACGCAGCCCGCGGCGGGCGTCGCGGGGAGAGGTGTGAAGGTTATGCGGGGAAAGAGAGCAGGCGTCTGCCTGCTGATGCTGATGTTTGCGCTGGTCGGCGGACGGGCGCTTGCGCAGAGCGCGGTCGTCAACAACGGTTCGGACGCGGCGGCGCGGCTGAATATGCGCGAGCAGCCCAGTCGGGATGCGGATTCGATGGGGCAGTTCTATACCGGGACGCCGGTCGATATCGTTTCGGACGCGGGCAACGGATGGTCGCAGGTGACCATCGGCAGCGGAAACAATAAGCTGAGCGGCTATATGATGACGGCGTATTTGTCTACGGATGCGTCGAGCGTGACGGATGCGACGCCGAATATGGAAGTCGTTTCGCCCTACGGCACGCAGAGCATCATGGTGCGCAGCCAGCCGTCCAATTCGTATGACGCGATTGCGGCGCTGGCGGTCGGCGACAGCGTTCGGGTCATCGGAACGACGGGCAGCTATTATTATGTGATGCTGGGGGATCAGTCGGTCGGGTGCCTGAGTACGAGCGAAGTGAAGTAAAAAGAGCTTTTTCCGAGGAATCGGAAAAAGCTCTTTTGTGTATGAGGGACGCGCTCCGCAGGAACCTCATCCGGCGTCTGCGGGCGCAGCCTTCCCCCAAAGGGGAAGGCTGGAGATGCGACTCAGTTTTTCATTTTCCAAGCTATCGCGAAGCGATAGCGTAGTGGAGGGTCAAGGGAACTCAGTTCCCTTGTGGGGTTTGGGGCAAAGCCCCAACCGTTCCCCCCACGTTATTTTCCCTTCTTCCTCTGACGAACGGCTTCGGTCAGGAGAAACTCGATCTGCGCGTTGATAGAGCGGAAATCATCTTCCGCCCATGCCGCAATGTCGTCCCAGAGAGAAGGGGAAAGGCGGAGAAGCACCTGCTTCTTCGCTTTTTCGCGTTCTTTGGCGGCTTTTTCCCGGCGGATGGCTTGGGCTTCCATCTCTTCAATGCGCGCCAGACGGGCGGTAAGCTGCGCTTCGCGCGCATCCAGTTCTTCCTGCGTGAGCGGCGGCTTGCTGACCACGGAGAATCACCCCCATCAGTAGATGCTGCCGCTGTTGACGATGGGCTGCGCGTCCTTGCTGCCACAAAGCACGACCAGCAGGTTGGAAACCATCGCCGCCTTGCGCTCTTCGTCCAGAACGACGACCTCTTCCTCGCTCAGCTGGTCGATCGCCATCTTGACCATGCTTACCGCGCCTTCGACGATCTTCTGGCGCGCGGCGATGATGGCGACCGCCTGCTGACGCTGGAGCATCGCCGCGGCAATCTCGTCGGAATAGGCGAGCGTTGTGATGCGTACATCCTCGATGACCAGACCCGCGTCAGCGACGCGCTGGCTCAGCTCGTTCTGCATGATCTCGGAGACCTCGCTGCTCGAACCGCGCAGGGTCTTTTCGGTCTCGCCGTCGTCCTCGTCGCCGTCCTTCATGGAGTCATACGGATACAGGCGGGCGATGTTGCGGATGGTCGAGTCGCACTGGGTGGAGAGATATTCTTCAAAATTATCGACCGCAAAGACGGCGCGGGTCGGGTCGGCAACGTGCCAGATGACGACCGAACCGATGATGATCGGGTTGCCGAGCGCGTCGTTGACCTTCTGTTTGTTGTTGTCCAGCGTGCGGGTCTTGAGCGAGATCTTCTTGCTGCCCGAATCCGTCGTGCTGAGGGAGACGGAGCCGTTTTGCAGGCTTACAGAGGACGACGAGCTTTTGCCTGCGGGCGCGTTGGACGTGACGAACGGGTTGACGAAGTAGAAGCCGGGCGTCTTGAGCGTGCCGTAATAGTTGCCGAACAGGGTCAGAACGATCGCCTGATTAGGCGCGACGACCTTCAGACCGGCGATGATGAACGGGCAGACGACCCAGCTGACGATGCCCAGAACAATCAGCGGAATGCTGTAAAAGGCGTCGGAATGGACACAGCCGAGGATAAACCCGCCGGTCAGGACGATGAACGACAGAATCAGGGCAATCATGACGGGCATGCCGTTGGTATGCGGCGCAACGCGCTCCTCAGGAACAGCGCGAAGAACGGTGGATTTCTTTTCAGACATGACAAACGCTCCTTTCATGCGTCGATATGATATCTTTTTGATATCACTATGATACAGCCGTTAGAAGCGTTTGTCAAGATATAAACGAGAAAATTACTCGAAAGTTCTGCCTGGTGGGATTGCCAGCCCCTGCGTGCAATGCTATAATCTATATGATTATGCGACAATTGCGGAGGAATTGACATGCTGATGAGAAAACCGCCTTTTGAGGACGACAGGACGCTTGGACAGGACAGCTTCAGTGTGCCTGTGGAGGGCGTTTGGCGCCCGGCGCAGAATACGCACTTTGCTTCCGCCTGCGCGATGGTGGGGCGGCATGTCATGGATTTCGCAGACAACGGCGACGGCACGCTGACCGCCGTGCGCTGCATCGACCGACAGGCGGATGATCTGGATATCCAGTTTGAGGCGGGGGCTTGCACCGTGACCGCCATCGCGCCAAAGGCGTTTGAGGGCTGCGCGGAGCTGCGCCGTGTCATCCTGCCCGACGGATTGAAACAGATCGGAGAGATGGCGTTTTCCGGCTGCACACATCTGCGCCGCGTCGTGATACCGGGCGGCGTTCAGCGCGTAGGCACGCTGGCGTTCGCTAAATGCAGTCAGATGGAACGGGTGCGCATCGAGCCGGGCGTCGTCCAGCTGGGGCCGAGCAGCTTTTCCAAATGCGCGGCGCTCAAGCGCGTGGATATCCCAGACAGCGTTACGCAGATCGGCGGCGGCGCGTTCTTCGGATGCAGCAAGGAATTGAAGCTCTACGGCGCAGAGGGTGCGCCTGCCCAACAATACGCCAAGCTCAATGGGCTGGCGTTCGATTCCCAGAGCTGGCAGGACGACGAGGAGCTTGTCTTGCGGGAAGAAGAGGACGGCACGCTGACCGTCGCCGGCGCAAGGCAGAGCGTGCCGCACCGCATCGAGATTCCGACGGAGCTTTGCGGACGGAAGATCGCAAAGATTGCGCCCAAAGCGTTCTTCGCCAACGGTACGCTTGAGCAGCTGGTCATCGGCGGCGGCGTAAGCGAAATCGGGGAAAGCGCGTTCTTCGGCTGCCGTCAGCTTGTCAGCGTGAGCTTTGAACGCGGATTGGAGAAGATTGATGACAGCGCGTTTGCGGGCTGCGAGAATCTGACGCAGGTGACGCTGCCGTGGGGGACGAGCAGCGTCGGACGGATGGCTTTCTTTGGCTGCACGAGATTGGCGTTCGTCAAGATGCCGACGACGACGCGCGTTGCGGATTTTGCCTTTGATGGATGCGCGCCGGGGCTCCGCGTCTTTGGCGGGGTTTACGCCGGACGGATGGCGCAGGAGAAATAAGCACTGAAACTTCCGCAAAGGAAGGGTGCGGGGAACGAGGCATGACCCGACGCGAAGCCGTTTGATTTTATGCATGTCGGCATAAAATACAAGAACAGCCGGATGGAGTTTTACGCTCGATCCGGCTGTTTTTCGTGTATGATCCGTTTTGATTGCGGGATGTTTTACGTCCTGCTCCGAAACTACGATTTTTTGTTTGGAGTCTTGGTTGTCCGGGATGGGTAAAAACAGGCTTAGTCAGAGTCAGGGAACGCTTCGCTCCCTGACTCCCGTTTTTGGATGCTGCGCATGGGGGACGATGGGGCTGCCG
>CAKTXP010000172.1 GCA_934631055.1 uncultured Clostridia bacterium
TCCATCGCGGAATCGCTTCCGGAAGCGTTTTTTCCGTCCTCTGAGCCATCGGAAGAGCCGCCGGAGGAATCGGCTTGCCCCGAACCGGAATCGGCTTGCCCCGAACCGGAAACGACTTCCTGCGTGCCGGAAAGCGCTTTGACGGTGATGGTCAGGCTGCCGTCCGGCGCGGCGTCTACCGCCATGGCGATGACGAACAGACAGCTTTCGATCTCCTGCCCGCCCGTGCATCCGCTCAGCGTCAGGCAGAAAAACAGCAGCGATACGAGCAGAGTGATGCGCCTTGACAAGGCTGTTTCACATCCTTCCTGAAAGCAGCATGAAAACGCCCAGCGGAATCAGCAGGAACGGCGACGCATGCAGCAGCCATTCCGTGCCGAAAGCGGCGGATAGAAGGAGCGACGCCAGCAGCGCCAGCGCGCAGAGAGGCAGGCTCAGCCGCATGCGCGGAAAAGCTGCCTTCAAACTCTGCGCGGCGGCGCAGAGCAGGCTCACCGCGCCGATCAGCAGCGCAAACAGCTGCGCGATGACCAGCAGCGTTTGGATGATACCCTCACGCGGGCGCGAGCTGGATAGAATCATCATCCGTGCGCCCCAGACGCTTTGCTCGCTCAGCAGCTCGTAGGTTTCGCACAGCGACAGCGCCAGCAGCATCAGCACGCCGACCAGTCCGCCCAGCAGCACCCGCCCGACGAAGAAACCCGCGTTCGGCACGGCGACGGGCGGGGCGTAGCTTTTTGTCAATTCCTCCGGAGGCAGAAATAAAATCAGCGCGGGCGCACAGGAAGATAAGCCGCAGAGCATGCCGAGCGTCAGCGGCTTGACGCCTGAACCGAGCAGGGGAAACAGTCCTGATGGGGAATCCGACGACAGGGACAGCGCCGAAAACAGGATGAGCGCGCCGGGAAGAAGGAACCTCAGCGCGAACGCCACGCGGCTGACGCCCGTTCCAGTCGGCAGGGCGCAGAGGAACGCGGCGCCGAGCGTCAGCATCAGGCAGGTCGTCAGATGCGCCTGCGGCAGAAGGGTCTGCTGGGTAAAGACGACCGCGGCGCAGAGCAGCACCGTGCAGTTGAAAAGCAGCGTCAGGCACAGCAGGAGGAGAAGCGCTTTTCCGATGGGCTGACGCCCCGCGGGTCTGCCTGAAGCCAGACGCCTTCGGGCGCAAAAGGCGACGATTGCGCAGGGGATGAGCGCGGGCAGGGCGGCGAGATACGCAGCGTTCAGGCTGATGGGGATGAGCAGCCCTGCGCCGACAGCGAAGATCTGTGCGCCGCAGGCGATACCAGCCGCGCAGGCGCGCGCCCGATAGGCGGCGCGGATACGCTCTTCAGGCATGACGTCCGGCAAAGAATCCCCTCGCTTTCTGAAACCACAGAGGGAAACGGATGAAGATATCGGGATTCCCCGGTCGATGCGGCGTCAGCGGCGCGGTCAGCGGAGAACCGAGGGAGCGCATCGCACAGGCGGCGCAGAGCAGGCAGAGCCCCAGCAGCGCCATCAGGTACAGACCGCCCAGCGCGCCCGCGGTAAGGAACAGGAGCTGCACGATCTTCATGCCGACGCTCAGCGCGTAATGGGGGACGCAGAAACCGCCCAGACCGCTGGCGGCGATGATGATGAGCAGAAGCGGGCTGACGATATCCGCGCTGACGGCGCTCTGCCCTAAAATCAGACCGGAAACGATGCCCAATGCGTTGCCCATCGCGCCCGGTGCGCGCAGACCGGCTTCGCTGATGAGGTCAAAGGCAAGCGTCATCAGCAGCGCTTCCAGAAAGATGGGCGTCGGCACACGGGAGCTGGTCTCGTATACGCTGGTCAGCAGGATGGGCGAGAGCAGCTCCGTATGAAAGCGGAGGACGGCGATGTACGCGCCCGGCAGGAACAGATGGATGAGGATGCCGATGAAGCGGACGATACGCAGAAACGTTCCGTACTGCCAGCGCATGGAGGCGTCGTCCGGCGTATGCAGCTGATGGAACAGCGTCGCGGGCGCGCCGAGCGCGGAGGGCGAACCATCCGTCAGGATGACGATCTGCCCTTCCGCGAGAAACGACGCCGCGCGATCCGGACGCTCGGTATGGACGCATTGCGGGATGAGCGCAAGGGGATGATCTTCAATGACCTGCTCGATCTCGCCCGTCGTCAGCGCGAAATCGCAGGAGCAGGACAGCAGCCTTTTGCGAACGCGCGCCAACAGGGTTTCATCCGCCGTGCCGCGCAGATACATCAGCGCGCAGCGGGTCTTCATCCTGCCGCCGACGGAGATGAATTCCGTGATAAGTTCTTCCCGCTGAACGATGCGCCGCAGGAGGGTGATGTTGGTGCGGATGGATTCGCCGAAGCTTTCGTGCGGACCGAGGACGACCTGCTCGGCTTCCGGTCTGCCGATGGCGCGCTTTTCAAACCCGCGCGTATCCATCACGCAGGCGACGGCGCATCCTTCGCATAAAAGGACGCATTGACCGGACAGCGCGTCGGCAATGATCTCGTCCATGTTTGTCTTGAGCTGCATCGGCAGGATGGAAACGGCGTGCACCATCAGGAAGGCGACGCGTTCGCTTTCCGCGACGTCTTGCCCTGTGTCGGCAGGCAGATCCATGCACGGCTTGAGGATATTCTCGTCGATCTCGCGGCTGTCCGTCATGCCGTCTATCGCCAGCAGCGCGGATTCAAACGCGCCGCTCCGGAACCGGCGGAGGATGACGTCCGCGTTGTCGGGCATGCAAAGCCGCGCGCGGAAAACGCGCAGATTGCCCTCCAGCGACGAAAGCAGCTCGATGGGATTCTCTTCCATGACGGCGCGCACATCCTTTCCCGGTTTTAAAAATCAGCCTGCGCAGAAAAGCGGGAAATTATGCATGCGCATGTTCGCGTCTATTCAAACCGCCGCGAAGCGAAGAAGGGAGTCTGAGGGGATTGGAATCACGCGCCCGCTGTGCGGGGTTCAGCGTGATGGAAATCGGAAATCATAAGAAACGCCTGCGTTTCTATATGAGTTTCCCGGACTGAAATCCCTCAGGCGGGGTTTGGGGTGGAAACCCCAAGCGTTCCCCTTTTCAAAGCTAAAAACCTATGGTCTTTGCACACGAGCTGTGTTATACTATATGCAACGATATAAGCAGGGGAGGATATTCCGATGCAATTAACCGTTCGTCAGCCGTCCGCTTCCGCGGACGCAAAACACTATACGACTGAGCGCCTGCGCAGTGAATACCTGATCGAGACCGTGTTCGCGCCGGACGACGCCATCCTGACCTATTCCCATTTCGACCGTATCATTGCCGGCGGCGTTATGCCGGTTCATAAGAGTGTTGAGCTGGTCGGCTGTAAGGAGCTGGCTTCCGATACCTTCCTTCAGCGCCGCGAGATGGGCGTCATCAATATTGGCGGCAAGGGAAAGATCACCGTGGACGGCACGGTCTACGACCTCAAGCAGTATGACGGTCTGTATGTCGGCATGGGTGCCAAGACGCTGAGCTTTGAGAGCGACGATCCCGCCGATCCGGCAAAGTTCTATATCAATACTTGTCCGGCGCATAAGACGTATCCGACCGTCAAAATCGACATCGACAAGGCGAATAAACGCCCGCTTGGCGCGGTTGAGACCTGCAATAAGCGCGTCATCAATCAGTATATCCATCCCGCGGTCATGCAGAGCTGTCAGCTGTGCATGGGCATGACCCAGCTTGCGCCCGGAAGCAACTGGAATTCCATGCCCTGCCATACGCATGAGCGCCGCATGGAGGTCTACTTCTATTTCGACCTCAAGGATAATAATGTTGTATTCCATATGATGGGCGAACCGACGGAGACCCGCCATCTGCTTATGCACAACGAGCAGGCGGTCATCTCGCCGTCCTGGTCCATTCATACCGGCGTAGGCACGAGCAACTATACGTTCATCTGGGGCATGTGCGGCGAAAATCAGGAATTCGACGATATGGATAACATCGACCCGATGGATTTGAAGTAATTGTGAAGGTATTATTTTGAAGGAGGTTTTCTTCCCATGAACGATTTTATGAAGAATTTCAGCTTGGAAGGCAAGATCGCGTTTGTGACCGGCGCTTCCTACGGCATCGGCTTCGCCATCGCCAGCGCGTTTGCCGCGGCGGGTGCGACCATCGTCTTTAACGACATCAATCAGGAGCTGGTCAACAAGGGTTTGGCTGCTTATGAAGAGAAGGGCATCAAGGCGCACGGCTATGTCTGCGACGTGACCAATGAGGAAGCCGTGCAGAAGACTGTCGCTCAGATTCGCGAAGAAGTCGGCGTCATCGACATTCTGGTCAACAACGCCGGCATCATCAAGCGCATCCCGATGCTGGAAATGAGCGCGGCGGATTTCCGCAAGGTCATCGACGTGGATCTGAACGCGCCGTTCATCGTGTCCAAGGCGTGCATTCCGGGCATGATCGAAAAGGGTCATGGAAAGATCATCAACATCTGCTCCATGATGAGCGAGCTGGGTCGTGAGACGGTTTCCGCTTACGCTGCGGCGAAGGGCGGACTCAAGATGCTGACCCGCAACATCTGTTCCGAGTACGGCGAGGCGAACATCCAGTGCAACGGCATCGGACCGGGCTACATCGAGACCCCGCAGACCGCGCCGCTGCGCGAGCGTCAGGCGGACGGCAGCCGTCATCCGTTTGACCAGTTCATCATCTCCAAGACGCCTGCCGCACGCTGGGGCACGACGGAAGACCTTCAGGGTCCTGCCGTATTCCTCGCGTCCGATGCGTCGAACTTCGTCAATGGCCATATCCTCTATGTAGACGGCGGTATCCTTGCCTATATCGGTAAGCAGCCGTAAGGAAAAATTTAAAATGATGGCTTAAAACCGCCACGAAAAGAAGAAAGGGTGCAGGGAACTCAGTTCCCTGCACCTTTTTTCTGTTTCGCTGTTGGATAAGAAGGGGAGCGGTTTTAATCGGCGTGATCGTCTTTTTCCGCGAGAAGATCTTTGAGCTTCTGATCCGGTGCGGAGTTTTCATCTTCGGGGAGGTGCAGGTCGATATGGTCGCCCGGCTCCTGGAGGGCGACGAC
>CAKTXP010000173.1 GCA_934631055.1 uncultured Clostridia bacterium
AGGACGAGAGATAAATTGACGGGAGAGGGATGGCATCTAAGCCAGACAACAGCATAGGTAACCGATACAGATTAATATTTCGTAGATTGCATGGGTGTGTAAACACAAGCATTGCTTGCAAAGTACGTTTCGCAGTTGATGGATAATCCTGAATTTTTGATGACATATCGCAATATAACAATAGGCTATAAATGAGCAAATCCCAAAAAGTGCACAAATGCCCCTATTTACGCCGAGAGAGTATTTTGAGCAAAAATCTCTTGTAAAACACAATGTCTGAAATCATTGTACCCTTCATCGAATGAGCCGACACATCCGGAAACTGTGCAGCACATAAAGTGGATAAATAAAAGAATCAGCCACATCCTCGCAATGCCTTGTTTTTTGCGAAGCTGGCACTTGTCGAAGGCGGGTTTCTGCTTACAGTTTCGGAAGAATAATAGCCCCTATTGAAAAAAGAGAGTGTTCTGTGCTATAATTTAGTTTCGTACGATTGTAAGGAGGGCTTTATTCATGGCGAAAACCTACTCTGCCAGCATGCTCAAGGTGCTTGAAGGGCTGGATGCGGTCCGGATGCGTCCGGGCATGTACATCGGCTCGACCGGTTCCCGCGGTCTGCATCATCTGCTTTGGGAGATCGTGGATAACGCGATCGACGAGGTCGCCAACGGCTACGCCAGAAGCATCTCCGTAGAGCTGCATAAGGATGGCAGCGCGTCTGTCGAGGATGACGGACGCGGCGTTCCGGTGGATATTCATCCCGAATTGGGCATCACCGGCGTGGAGGTCATCTATACCAAGCTGCACGCCGGCGGTAAGTTCGATCATCAGAATTATGCGTATTCCGGCGGTCTGCACGGCGTCGGCGCATCGGTCGTCAATGCGCTGAGCAAGTGGATGGTTGTAGACAGCTGCACCGGCGGCGGACATTACCGCATGCGCTTTGAGAGCAACTACGACGAGGAAGAAAGAAAAATCACATCCGGACGCCCGGTTACGCCGCTTGAGCGCATCAGCGCGACGCGTAAGCATGGCACGCGGGTGACTTTTTTGCCGGATGATACGGTCTTTGAGGAAACGAAGTTCAACGCGGAGACCGTTCGCAGGCATCTGCGCGAGCTTGCGTATCTAAATAAAGGGCTTTCCATCACGTTCATCGACGAGCGGGAAAAGGATCCTGACAAGCAGAAGACTGTTTTCATGTATGAAGGCGGTCTGGCAGACTATGTGCGCTATATCAACCGCGACAAAACGCCGCTGTATGAAAATGTGCTGATGCTGGAGGGCATGCAGGACGATGTGCGCATCTGCCTTGCCATCCAGCATACGGATGATTACGCGGAGAATATTTTTTCCTATGTCAATAACATCCCGACCGCCGAGGGCGGCACGCATGAGATGGGCTTTAAGGCGGGTTTCACCCGTGCGCTTAACGACTATGCCCGCAAGGTTGGCGCGCTCAAGGAGAAGGACAACAACCTGATGGGCGAGGATTTCCGCGAGGGCATCACGGCAGTGCTGGCGACGTTCGTGCGCAATCCGCAGTTCGAGGGGCAGACGAAGGGCAAGCTGGGCAACACGGAAGTGCGTCCGGCGGTGGAAGCGTTCGTCTATGCCCGCATGACGGAATACCTTGAAAACCTCAAGAATCAGGATGTGGCGCAGTCCATCGTCGAAAAGGCGATGCGCGCCTGCAAGGTCCGCGAGGCGGCGCGCAAGGCAAAGGAAGTTGCGCGCGCGAAGAATCAGCTGGACGCTGCGCCGCTTGTCGGCAAGCTTTCCAGCTGTACGGGCAGAAAAGCGGAAGAGAACGAGATGTTCATCGTTGAGGGCGATTCAGCAGGCGGCTCCG
Source organism: uncultured Clostridia bacterium (assembly GCA_934631055.1). Classification (GTDB taxonomy): domain Bacteria; phylum Bacillota; class Clostridia; order Christensenellales; family Aristaeellaceae; genus Ventricola. The sequence goes on from CAKTXP010000173.1 coordinate 1,853, forward strand.
CCAAGCAGGGACGCGACAGGCGCTTTCAGGCGATTCTGCCAATTCGCGGAAAGCCACTGAACGTTGAGAAAAAGCGCATTGACCAGGTGCTGGCGAATGAGGAATTCCGCTCCATCATCACGGCGCTCGGCACGGGTATTGGCGAGGATTTTGATATCAAGAGTTTGAAATACTACAAGGTCATCATCCTGTCCGATGCCGATCAGGACGGCGCACATATCCGCGCGATCCTGCTGACGTTCTTCTACCGCTATATGCGCGAACTCATCACGGACGGGCATGTCTATATCGGCATGCCGCCGCTCTATCGCGTGGCAAAGGGCGATAAGATCGTCTACGCTTATGACGATAAGGAGCTGGCGTCTGTTACGGCGAAGGTCGGCAAGGGCTACACCATCCAGCGTTACAAAGGCTTGGGCGAGATGGATCCGTCCCAGCTCTGGGAGACGACCATGAACCCGGAGAACCGCCAGCTGATGCAGGTCACGCTGGAGGATGTCGCGGAGGCGGAGCGGCTGGTCACGCTGCTGATGGGCGACAAGGTTGAGCCGCGCCGCGATTATATCACGACCTATGCGGACTTTAATAAAGTCGATACGTTCCTGGCACGAGAAGGGAAGGCGAAGTAATGGCACGCAGGAAAGACGGCGGACAGCCGCCCAAGGAAACAGCACCGCGTCATGAGATTATCCAGAAGCCCATGGACGAGGTCATGCATATTTCCATGATTCCCTATGCGGAGCATGTCATTCTGGAACGCGCGCTTCCGCGTGTGGAGGATGGACTCAAGCCCGTTCAGCGCCGCATCCTGTTTACGCTGAACGAACTGGGCGTGACACCCGATAAGCCGCATAAGAAATGCGCGCGCATCGTCGGTGACTGCCTGGGTAAATATCATCCGCATGGCGACAGCTCGGTCTATGATGCGATGGTTCGCATGGCGCAGCCGTACAGCATGCGCGCGCTGCTGGTCGATGGTCACGGCAATTTCGGTTCCATCGACGGAGACAGCGCAGCAGCAATGCGTTATACGGAAGCGAGGATGGCGCCGCTTGCGCTGGAAATGCTTCGGGATATTGACAAGGACACCGTTCCGTTCAGCTTTAACTTCGATGATACGCTGAAGGAGCCGGATATGCTGCCCGCGCGCTATCCGAATCTGCTGGTCAACGGCGCATCCGGCATTGCGGTCGGTCTGGCGACGAATATCCCGCCGCATAACCTGAAAGAAGCCATTGACGCGGCGATTCTCGTCATGGACAAGCCGGAAGCGACGCTTGAGGAGATCATGCAGGTTCTGCCCGCGCCGGACTTCCCGACGGGCGGACGGCTGATCCGCAACGATGAGATTAAAAACGCCTATGCGACCGGACGCGGCAAGCTGACCCTGCGCGCAAAAGTGCATATCGAGGACGGTTCGGCAGGACGCAAGCTCATCGTCATCACGGAGGTTCCGTATCAAGTACCGAAGGCGGCGATGCTTGAAAAGATCCTCAAGCTCAGCGAGGAGCGCAAGACGCAGCTCGGCGGGATATACGATATCCGCGACGAATCCGACAGGATGGGTCTGCGCGCGGTCATCGAGATCAAGCGCGACGTCGATCCGATGGCGATCCTTTCCGTGCTTTATAAGTATTCCGATTTGCAGGTGACGTTCGGTGTCAACATGGTCGCGATCGCGGAAGGACGCCCGATGCAGATGGGCGTCAAGGCGATGCTTACCTATTATATTGAGCATCAGAAGCGCGTCGTGACCCGCAGAACGAAATATGAACTGGAACAGGCACGCGCCCGGGAGCATATCCTCGCGGGCTTGATGGTTGCGGTCAACCACCTTGACGAAGTGATTGCGCTCATCCGCAAGAGCAAGAGCCCGAAGGAAGCCAAGGAACAGCTCATTGCGCGTTTTTCTCTGACGGATATTCAGGCGCAGGCGATTCTGGACATGCGTCTCCAGCGTCTGACCGGTCTGGAGATTGATGCGCTCCGAAAGGAATACGCCGCAATTCTCAAGACGATAGCCCGGCTTGAGGGCATCCTCAAGAGCGAGAAGAAGCTCGATGATGTCATTCGTCAGGAGATGACGGAGATTCGCGATCGGTATGGCGATGACCGCCGAACCGAGCTGATCGAGGATGACAGCGCGACGATGCCGGTTGTGGAGAATAAGCCCATTGCGGAGGATACGGCGATTCTGCGCCTGCGCGACGGTCAGCTCCGCCGCATGAGCCCGCGTATGGTGGATAAGTATCTCGCTCAGCCGGGCGCAAAGGATGAAGTCGTCGAAATTATCCAAACGGCGACGGATGAAACGCTGTATTTCTTTACCAACAAGGGCAGCTGCTTCATGCTCGACGTGGCGAAGATACCGGAAACGATGCGCCTGAAAGAGCGCGGAAGCCTGCTTACAGGGTTGATCGCTGGGCTGGCGGATGGCGAACACGCCGTCGCCATGATCTGCGTCAAGACGGATGAAATGACAAAAAAAGGCGATTTCCTCTTCATTACGAAAAACGGACAGGTCAAGCGCACGGCTGCCGCGGAATACGGCATCCGCCGCGCGCGGTTCTCGGCAATCAACCTCAAGGACGGCGATGAACTGGTCGGCATGGTGCAGGTCGATCCCGACGACAAGGACGATATCGTTCTGATTACGCAGACCGGCATGGCGCTGCGCTTTAAGCTCGATACGGTTTCCTGTACGGGCAGAGCGACCGCAGGCGTCCGCGGCATCGATGTCGCGAAGAACGACGCCGTGCGCTGGTTTGAGATTCCCAAGACGGGCGCGATGCTGTTCGTCATCAGCGACCGCGGATTTGGCAAGCGCATGCTCTGCGACGACGTAGAGCGCCAGGGACGTGCGGGCAAGGGGCAGAAGCTCCTGCCGATGAATAAGACCGGCGAGACGGGTCAGGCGCTTGCCGCCTGCCTGAACGTGACGGATGCGAAAGCCGTCCGCGTCGAGCAGAAGCATGGACATGTAACGACGCTCGACGTGGGCGAGATACCCGTTCAGCGTCGTTCGTCCAAGGGCGAGCTGCTTGTCAACGTATTGCTTGACGATGTGGTGGAGTATGCCGCGCTCGCCGGAGATATGCAGGAAAAATAAGCAAAGCAAACTTGGCTTGAATAGCAATATTAAGAAATTCAGCTATTCTTTCATTTGCGGAAAGGGCTATTCTCCCCCCT
>CAKTXP010000174.1 GCA_934631055.1 uncultured Clostridia bacterium
CCCCGGCAGGGAACCTTGTTCCCTGCACCCTTTCTTCGCTTCGCGGCGGTTTGAATAGACTTAACATCCATTTATCGCGAAGCGATAAATGAAGCGGAAGGTCAAGGGAACTCAGTTCCCTTGTGGGAGTTTGAGGGCGGAGCCCTCAACGTCTCTTTTCCCCCCTTCAACAAAAAACGGCTGCCCTCGCTCAGAGAGTAGCCGAAATGCTCAGTGCGCCGTCCTCAGCGCGTTCTCGCGGCTGAGCGCATATAGGTCGTCGTAAGGCACGACGCGCTTGATCGTCAGCGTCAGCTCAAAATACTGCTCAAGGCTCGTCTGGCAGCGCGCCAAGTGCGCGACCATCTGCTCGTAAACCTCTTCTTTGGTCATCTCCTCGCGCGGCATCGCAATCAGCCGCATGTGGTGCGGATTGATGATGAGCAGAACGAACGCCATCCGTTCGTCGCCGTTTTCAAAGATATTCTTGAGCGCGTTTTCCAGCCGTTCGCGCCCGTAACGCCAGACCTCCGAAAGGAAATAATCGCCCTGCGGCAGACGAAAGGACGATGTCGCAACCGGTCTGCGCGCGTCCAGCGTCGTCATCTTCAGCGACTGCATGCGCTCGTCGATCTTCGCGCGGTCATAGGCCGCGCCGCGGAGCAGGTCGCAGAGGAACTCGCCCTGCAAGGCGCGGGTGTAATCATCCACCTGCTTATTCTGACGGCTGGCGTCCCGCGCGGACAGCGTGCGCCGCGCCGCGCTGATCTCCCGGCGGAGACGTTCTTCATTGCGCGCCGTCTCCATGCCCAGCATCTCCGGACGGCGGGACAGATAGGCAAAGAATTTCTTTCCCTCGCTGACGCTGAGCAGGCAGGATATCGCGTCAAAGCGGTTTCGGCTCAGCAGGTCGATGCCCTTCTGCGCGTTCTCCGCGATCGTCGGCTGTTCAAAGCCAAGGGTCTCCCATTCGGCATAGCGCCGATACAGCGTCCGAATCTCCTCTTTATCGGAGACCAGCAGCAATTTATACATAGCTCCTCCAGCTTCAAGGCTCGTTTCTCACTTAAAAACCATGCGAAACATGAAACATGCTGTCTATTATTATAGAATAAAAACACGAACGATACAACCCTGCCCCTCTTTTTTTGCAAAAAACAGAAGAATCACCCAAGAAACGCAAACTTTTCTTGGGTGATTCTGTCGATTTCGTTTTTTAAAACTCTTATTTTTCCAAGCCAAGGCGCTTAAAGACCTCGTCCACATGCTTATAATGATAAGCCAGATCAAAGCAGGAATCCAGCTCTTCTCTGTTCAGATGGCTGGTCACGGTCTCGTCCTGCTCAAGCATATCGCGGAAAGGCTTCTGCTCCTGCCATGCGCGCATGGCGCAGCGCTGCACGCAGTCATACGCCGTCTCGCGGAGCATGCCCTTGTCGATGAGCGTCAGCAGGACATGCTGGGAGTTCGGCAGACCGTAGGACATGCTCATCGAACGGAGCATGTTCTCCGGATAGACGAACAGGTCGCCCAAAATGCGGGTCATCAGCGTCAGCATGTAATCCAGCAGCTCAGTCGCGTCCGGCAGAATGATGCGCTCGACGGAAGAGTGGCTGATATCGCGCTCATGCCAGAGCGCCACATCCTCCATCGCCGCCAGCGCATAGCCGCGCAGCACGCGGGACAGACCGCAGATCTTTTCGCAGTTGATGGGGTTGCGCTTGTGCGGCATCGCGGAGGAACCCTTCTGACCCGCGCGGAACGGCTCTTCGACCTCGCGCAGTTCGGTCTTCTGCAGGCCGCGAACCTCGGTCGCAAACTTCTCAAGGCTGCATCCGGTGATGGCGATGACGCTCATCAGCTCGGCGTAGCGGTCGCGCTGAAGAACCTGCGTGCTGATGGGCGACGGCGTCAGCCCCATCTTTTCGCAGACGTACTTTTCAACGAACGGATCGACGTTGGCATACGTTCCGACCGCGCCGGAGATCTTGCCGACGCGCGTGATCTTGTGCGCATGCTCCATGCGCTCCAGATTGCGCTGCATCTCGGCGTACCAGAGCGCGAACTTGAGCCCCAGCGTCGTCGGCTCGGCATGCACGCCGTGGGTGCGTCCCATGCACGGGGTCATCTTGTATTTGACCGCCTGAGAAGCCAGCACGTCAATAAACTTGCGCATATCCGCCTCGATGATATCCAGCGCCTGAGAAACGATGCTGGAAAGCGCGGTATCCACCACGTCCGTGCTGGTCAAGCCAAAATGCAGATACTTGGATTCTTCTCCAAGGCTCTCGGCGACGCAGCGCGTGAACGCCACAACGTCGTGGCGGGTGGACTGCTCGATCTCCTCAATGCGTTCGACGGTGAATTTCGCGTTCTCGCGCATCGCCTTAGCGGCTTCGGCGGGAACTTTGCCCAACTGCACCCACGCGTCGGTGGCGTTCAGTTCGACTTCCAGCCAGGTCTCAAATTTCTTCTGCTTCGTCCACAGTGCCGCCATTTCGGGGCGGGTGTAGCGGTCGATCATTCTTCGTGTCCTCCCATCAAGCGGCGCAGAATCTCCTGATATGCGCCTTCCACGTCGCCCAGATCGCGACGGAAACGGTCTTTATCCAGCTTTTCGCCGGTCTTGCTGTCCCAGAAGCGGCAGGTATCCGGAGAGATCTCGTCGGCAAGCACGATGCGCCCCTCATAGCGCCCAAACTCAAGCTTAAAGTCGATGAGTTCAATGCCCAGATCCTTCAGATACTCGGTCAGCAGGTCGTTAATCTTCAGCGCCATGGAAGCAATCTGCTCCATCTCTTCCTTCGTCGCCAGACCCATCGCCGCGATATGATAATCATTGATCATCGGGTCGCCGAGATCGTCGTTCTTGTAGCAATACTCCAGTACGGTGCAGTTCAGGTGCGTGCCTTCCGGCAGACCCAGACGCTTGGAAAGGCTGCCCGCCGCGATATTGCGGACGATGACCTCAATCGGCACGATGGAAACGCGGCGAACAAGGCTGTCTCGGTCGTTCAGCTGCTCGACGAGGTGGGTCTCGATGCCATGCTTTTCCAGCATCTTAAACAGGTGATTGCTCACCAGATTATTGACAACGCCTTTGCCGACAATCGTACCCTTCTTTAAGCCGTTGAACGCAGTCGCGTCATCTTTATAATGGATCACCGCAAGGGTCGGGTCGTCCGTCGCGAAAACCTGCTTCGCTTTGCCTTCATACATCATTTCAAGCTGCTTAGCCATGGTAGTTCCCCTTTCTGCTGTCGCAAAGACATTTTCAAATGTTGCTGCGTCCGTATTGTAGCAAAAAGAGCCGTGGAAAGCAACCAATTTCCGATAGAAAAGCGTTCATTTTTAAAAAATGTTCGGATATTCACAGCTTTTCAGCCCGAAAACAGGCTTATTCTGCCCCATTCAGCCGCATATCCATGTCGAACCACTCCGCGCCGCCGTGAACGCTGCGCGCTTTCCCAATGAGCGTAAAACCAAAATGCTCGTACATGCCGATTAAATGCGTCTTGCAGGTCAGCGTCACCTTGCGCCGCCCTGCCTGCTTTGCCGCATCCACAAACGCGCGCATCAATGCGCCCGCGACGCCCTTCCCCCGCCATGCGGGAAGCACGTCCAGCCCGAACACGGTCTGGACTGCGCCGTCCTCTCTGTGCAGCGACGCATCCTCAAACATCGCGTCGTCGATGCTCTCTTCATCCGTCGCCATGCCGTCGATCATGCCAATGATCTTCCCCTTGCCATCCTTCGCGACGAAGAACCAGTTTTCAAAGGCGTCCAGCCGCGCGGCAAGGGATTCCCGCGTCGCCGCTTCCTCTTTGGGAAAACAGATGCTTTCGACTTCCGTCAGCGCGTCGAGGTCTCTCTTTTTCGCTCTGCAAATCGAATATTCCATATTTTCTCCTTTGTAGCCGCTCAGCGAATTATCCGTTGATATTTCCGTCGTCCATCGTTACCGCGTCCGAATCCACGAATGCAAAGATATCGCCGTCCGCGCCCTTGCCCGAATAATGAACCATGCACCAGCCGTCGATGATATCGATCCATTCAACCGTCGTTCCTGCGTTCATCGTCTTGATTTCGGGATAGCTGTCATCCGGACCCGTTCTGAGTTTGGTATCATACTCGATACTGCCTTTATGTGTGGTCGTCTGCCGATACATCGCCATAAACGTCGTGTCATAATGGGCGACATCCTTGGGAATATAGGCGCAAGCCGCACCGCGGAAGGACACGATATAAAAATCATCATAGAACCCGATGACGCGGTAGCGCGTCATTTTGCTGAGCGAACCGACCTTTTTGCTGCGCACATCCGGCGCGATATATGCCGGCACATTGCTCTCCATCAACACGATTTCCAGCGTATTGCGCACCACATATGTCGAGCCGATCCAGCCCTTCTTGCCCTTATATTCGACCTGATAGAAATTGTGATCCATCGTCACGTTATTTCCGCCGTCGCTGGATACGCCCAGCAGGGAGTCGCCATAGCTGACCGAGGCGAGCTTTTTGCTGCCCGTGCTGGGTTCGCTCCAAATGCTCGCGCTCTTGCTGATGACCGTCAGGTAATACGGATCGGCTGCCGTTACGCCGCCGAATCCATCCACGCTCTGATAGCCGTCGCTCCAGCCGGTATAATTTGCAAACTGAATGGAGCCGAAGCTGCGGCTGTTATGCCAACCCCCGCCATCTGCCAGCGCCGTCGCGCCGAGCATCATCATTGCCGCAAGCAGCCACGCCAAAACCTTTTTCTTCATCCTGATTCAACCCTCTTTCCGCGCTTTGATGCGCTTTTTCCAGTTCCTGTCTATTTGACGAATGAGGGAGAATTTTTCTTCCCTATTTTCAAAAAAGTGGGCTGAGTGGGCTGAGCCCACTCTCACTTCCGCCATAGTCTGCAAAACACAAGATTTTAGCTCACGCGGGCGATTTCTCTGCAATCTTCCATATGTTAAATGCCGGGCTGAGCCCACTCTCACTTCCGCCATAGTCTGCAAAACACAAGATTTTAGCTCACGCGGGCGATTTCTCTGCAAT
>CAKTXP010000175.1 GCA_934631055.1 uncultured Clostridia bacterium
GCGGGCTCAGCCCGCTTTACAGTTCCTTATACAGCGCCACCAGCTCGTCGCTGCCCGCGGCTTTCAGGTCGGCGAGCCACGACGCGTAAGTCTCGTCGTTCAGTTCGATTTCGCCGGTCGCAAAGCGCGCGATGCCGGTATCGACCCAATTACCCAGAACGCTCGTCAATTCGTCCGCGCGTGCCTGCGCCTCAAGCCCTAAGGCATGCGCAGGGATGACCTGCTCGCTGACGGCGTGAACGCGTTCGCTCTGCGCGAGAACATGTTCGTCGATGGGGCTGTTGACCTTGGAGATGAAAGCGCTTGGATAAAGCCCCGGCATCGCTGTGCCGGTGTACATCAGGACGTTGGCACGAATGTCGTTGATGGTTCGGCTTTCGGTCACCTTAAACGACCAGAAGCCGTCGGAATCAAATGTATAATCTTCGCCCTCGACGCCTGCGTATGCCAGAAGCGCGCCTTCTTCGCCATACAGCGCGTCCGCCCAGCGGAGCGCTTCCGCCGGATCTTTGCAGGAAGAAGTGACCGCGAAACAGCCTGTCCAGACGTCGCCCAGCAGGTCGCGCCAGCGGGTCGCGCCGGTCGAGTCGGGCATGAGCAGCGCCTGATAATCCGCAACGGCGGTAGAAGGAACATTCGTGTACGGCGTCATGGTCACGAGCATGCCGCTGGTCACGACAGCTTTTTCCTCATCTGTGGAGGAAGTGGTCAGCGCCGCTGTGCTGTGCATCGAAGTGAATGCGGAACTTGGAAGGATTCCGGTCTGCACCCAGTCGCGCAGAGTTTCGATGAATTGACGATAGGCGGGAAGCTCAGGGGCAAAGACCAGTTCGCCGGATTCGTTTCGCGCAAGGTTGCTGTCGTCGGCAACGATGCCGAAATACGGGAGCAGCCAGCGCATCTCGTACACGCCGATCAGATCGGCGGCGACTTCATCCTGCTTGTAATTGCCGTTCGGGTCGCGCTCTTTGAAGGCGAGCAGAACATCCGTCAATTCATCGACTGACGTAGGCATGGATAGTCCCAGTGTGTCGAGCCACTTTGTGTTGAGCCAGACGCAGACCTGACGCTCGGTCGTGTTGAGCAGCGGGAGGGAAGCGATGCGCCCGTCCTCAAGAGCAATCGCCTGCTTCCAGTCTGGATGCGCCGCCAGCAGCGCGGAGAGGTTGGGCATGTTCTCTTCGATCAGCGGGGCAAGGTCGATCAGCGCGCCGCTGTCAAGAAGGGACTGCTCCTGCGCGCGGGTCAGGCTGGCTTTGAAAAGCACGTCCGTAGAGATGCTGCCCTGCGCCATTTCGGAAAGCAGCGCGGCGTATTCCTTTTCATCCGTGACGCCGTGCGCGTCCATGTGAACGCCGGTCAGGGCTTCCATGCGCGAAAAGAAAAGGCTGTCTTCCCAGCTGCGCTCGACGCTTTCGGTTTCCAGACCGGTGAGCGTCGCCGCGCCCGCCGCGCACGCGGGCAGACAGAAAGAAGCCGCAAGGGCAAAAGCTGCAAGTTTTTTCATCGTCGTTGACCTCCGTGGGAGAATCGTTTTAAAGCTATTATAGCATACTTCGCCGCCGTAAGGAAGGGTGAGCGGCGGGTAGTCAGGAAAGACTATTTCCCGCGGAGACATCATAGGATGAGCCGAAGCGGGGAGGAATGGCGATGATGGAAAAGCTGAGCGCGGGCTGGCGGGGCAGGCGAGCGCTGCTTATCGGCGGGGAAAACGGGCTTTGCGGCGCGATGAAAGAGATGATGACGGAGATCGGCGCACGGACGACCTGCGTCAGAATGGACGCGGACGCGCAGACGCTCTGCCGCGCGCTGGGAAAGGGACGGACGGGCGCGGTACTCCTGCTGGAAGAACCGAAAAAAGGCAGTCTGCCCGAACGGACAGCCGCTTTGCTGACGATGATGATGGAGACGCGGGAAGCGGGCGTGCCGCTCTTCATGCTCATCTCGGATATCCAGAGCTCGCCGGTGCAGACGGCGGCGCTGGGCGTTTCGCGCGGGCTGCTTGGCGACCCTGTGCGCACGCTCATCCTGCGCCACAGGACGGACTGCCGCATGCAGGATATCGTATACGGCGCGCTGCTGCTGGGCGCACGGGCGTTTGAAAAGCCAGAATTGAACGGTGCTTTCAACCTGTATGATGTGCAGGCTCAACGCGGATATGCGTAGGCTTACGGCGCGAGGAGCCGCGTGCAGAGGAATTTGTCCGTATCCTTAAAGACGTTGAAGATGACCTTTTTTGCTGACAAAAAGAGGATGATTGGGGCTCTGCCCCAAGCCCTGACAGGGAACGTCGTTCCCTGCACCCTTTCTTCGCTTCGCGCTAATTGCTTTGGGAATACGACGCGCATGCGCGTCGTCCGATAAAAACGATTAAACCGCCGCGAAGCGGAGGGGAAGGTCAAGGAAACTCAGTTCCCTTGCGGGGTTTGGGGCAAAGCCCCAATCGTTTCCCCCTATTTATTGCAATGCACCGTGACCGCCGTGTGAAGAACATACATGAAGGGGATATAGTTACCGGCGTGAAACTGTCAGGATTCGCGGGACTTCAGACAGTTATTGCAGGGTGGAGGCGCATAGCCTGTTGGCGGAGGGATGAAGATGGAAAAAGCCAATCAGCCGCTGGTAAGACGGCATACGCTGCTGCTTGAAAACAGAACACACGCAAAACTGACCGGCGTGACGGCGGTCAGCTGCTTTAACGACCGCGAAATCGTGCTTGAGACGGACGAGGGCGAGGTGGCTTTGCTGGGCGAACAGCTGCATATCGAACAGCTTGATCTGGATGACGGAGAGCTGGATGTGACGGGCGATGTCGTCGGCGTCGAGTACAGCGAAAAGGAAAAGAAGAGAGAAAAACGCCGCTGGTTTGGGCGCAAAAAAGCATGAGCGCAGGCGAACAGGCAAGGGCGGCGCTGTATATGATGGCGCTTGGCGCGGCGCTCGGCGCGGGCTATGACGTGCTGGCGCTGTTTCGCCGGGCGGTGGAAGCGGGGCGCATCCTGACGGGAATGCTGGATCTGCTGCTCGGCGCGGCGGCAGCCGCGGGCATGATTGTTGTGGCGCTGTATCTGAGGATGAACCCATATAGATTGTATACGTTTGCGGGCGTTGCGGCGGGGATGGCGGCGTATTTTATGACCGTGGGAACGATTGTTCGTTATTTTTACAAATTTGGACGCGAATGTGTCAAAAAAGTTAAATAACGATGCGGAGATGATCAATTTCATGCAGGAAAATTCGGGCGCAGGGAGAATAATCAAGTGTATAATTTTGTCAAAAGATGAATGGACTCGGAGGCAGAGCGACATGGCGGGTAAAAAGAAACGCATCAGACCGTTTCGCATTTTGGCGTGGGCGTTGGGAGCCGGGATGCTGACTATGCTGCTGCGTTTTCCGGCAAAAGCGGTCAGCAGCGAAAGACAGCAGGAACAATTGAAAGCCGCCGCGCAGGCATACAGCGACGCGCAGAGCCGGAATAACCAGCTCAAGGTCGAGCTTGCTGAAAGCACGACCGCTGATTTTGTCGAACGGACGGCACGCCGAGACTACGGCTACTGCTGGTACGGCGAGATCATCTACCAGGTCGGGAACCTTGACGAGATCCGGCAGGATACGGAATTCGACGTATACGGAGAGGAATAAGCGGAGGGGAACGCCATGCGCCTGGGCTGCATCGGAATCGGATCGAATGCTATTCGCCTGCTCGTCGCGAGCTGGGAGAAAGGACAGCTTTGCGCCGTGCGCCGTGAGCGTAGGGGAACGCGTCTGTTCGCGGGTCTGGTCGGCGGAGCGCTGACCGAAGAGAGCATGAAGTCTTCTGTGAATGCCGTGGGGGAATTGGCGCGCTGTGCGCGCGCCGACGGCGCACAGGAGATTTTTGTTTTTGCGACCAGCGCCGTGCGCGATGCAGCCAACGGAAACGAATTTACCGCGAGGTGCGAAGCTGCGTGCGGCGTGAAGGTGGAAATCGTTTCCGGCGAAGAGGAAGCCGTGCTTTCCTACATAGGCGCGAGCGACGGCGGAAAATGCGGCATGATCGACATTGGCGGCGGCTCGACGGAGTTCACGCTGGGCGACGGCGCGGCGATCGTTGGCGCGGTCAGCCTGCAAATGGGCGCGGTGCGGATGAACGCGCAGAATCCGATCTTCAGCAAAGAGGAATATGACACGACGGTTTTGCAATGCCGCCGTCTGATCCGCCGCGACGCATCGGCGCTGCTGGCGGAGGAAAAGCGGGATTACTGGGTCGGCGTCGGCGGAACGATGACGACGCTGGGCGCGATGGAACGCGCCATACCATTGTTTGATCCGGATACATGCGAGGGCATGACCATCAGCCTTGACCGCGTTGCGGCGTGGGGCGAACGGCTGGCGCGTCTGCCCATCGCCGAGCGCGGGCAGATCGTCGGCTTGATGGCGCACCGCGCGGATATTATCCCCAGCGGCGTGGCGATTCTGGAGGCTTCCATGCGCGAATTCGGCATGAAGGCGCTGAAACTCTCTGCTCACGGAAACATGGATGGATATTTAAAGAAAAAATTTCAAGAAAGGTCTTGACAGACGATGCAGAATTGTATATAATAATTTTCGTCGTCAGAACGACGGCGCTTCACATCGCGGGATGGAGCAGTCTGGCAGCTCGTCGGGCTCATAACCCGAAGGTCGTAGGTTCAAATCCTACTCCCGCAACCATATGGCGGCATAGCTCAGCTGGCCAGAGCATTCGGTTCATACCCGAAGTGTCATGTGTTCGAATCACATTGCCGCTACCAGAGAATCCAGTCAAGTTGCTCACTTGGCTGGAGTTTTTTTATGCAGTTTTACCATAAGATTGTCTTGTTCATGTCAAAGTGCCGAAATTTTGGGATTTCGGCACTTTTTTTGTCACATCTTCAATAAAATAACAACCGTTTAATCCTTGTATGGATTGAGTTTTTGGAGGCTTTGCGCAGTCACATGCCGTGCCACAAACGGTTAAAGAAGGGTCAGCAGCCTGCGGGCATTTTCCA
>CAKTXP010000176.1 GCA_934631055.1 uncultured Clostridia bacterium
GTTGATGCCCTGCATCGCGGGCGCGTCTTCCTTCTTCTGGCGCTCCTGCCACTCGATGCGCTCCTTGACGCTCATCAATTCAATGGTCATCTCGCGCCCCGCCGCCTGGCTCACCGCTTCGGTAATCATCGGCAGATAGCGCGCGCGGATGGTCTTTTCGTTAAAATCGCTGATGACTTCCAGCGCCAGTTTATCGTCAAGCACATAGACCGGCTTGAGCGGCTGTTCGATCCAGGTCGTATAGGAAACGTTGGCAAGCTCTTCGCGGATGAGCGCTTTTGCCTTCTCCCATAGTTCGACGTGATCCATTGCGGGATTCCTCCGTATCTTTCGCGGCGTTTCGCGGTCTTTTTCCACGTTTTGTACACATATTCCTGTGGATAGCTTGTGGATATCCACAACGCTTTCCACAACCTGTGGAAAGATAGACGTAGCCTGTGGATAACTTTTTATGACAACGCTCCTATCATATCAAAAAAAAGCCCTGTTTTCAAGGCTTTTTTGGCGGAAGATTTTAAACGGAAAATGCAGTTTATCCCCATCGGCTCTGCCGCTGCGAACAAAGTTATCCACAATATACTGTGTTTGTGTCGATAACTGACCACAATCCGTGCCGCGTGAATGGGCAGATTCCGTCATTTTTGTGTAGGATTCTGTCGGAAACCGTACAGAAAAAATTTCAGAAAAATCAGATGTATCCCCCGTCTACGCCGAGTACCTGACCGGTGATGAACGACGCGCTGTCCGAAAGCAGGAATGCGCATGCCTGCGCGACGTCCTGCGGCGTACCGAGACGGCAGAGCGGCGTTTCCTCCGCTAAGGCGGCTTTGGTCTCGGCGCTGTGTTCGTCCATCATGCGGGTGTCGATGACGCCGGGCGCGATGCAGTTGACGCGCACACCGCTGGGACCGAGTTCTTTAGCGAGCGCGCGGGTCAAACCGATGAGCGCCGCTTTGCTCGCGGAATAGGCGACCTCGCAGGAAGCGCCGACCCTTCCCCACATGCTTGAGATCGTGACGATGCTCCCCGCTCTGCGGGAGACCATGCTCGGCGCAAGCGCGCGGATGAGATAGAATGCGCCGGAGACGTTGACGTCCATCACCCTGCGCCATTCTTCATCGGTCATATCGCAGAAAAGTCCGGTATGCGATACGCCGGCGCAGAGTGCCAGCGCGTCCACATGATGATACAGCGCGAGGATATCTCGGCACATATTCTGCGTGCTTTCGCTGTCGGCGAGGTCACAGCAGACGGCATGCGCATCTAATCCCTGCGCGCAGAGACGGTCTGCCAGCGCCCTTGCGTTGTCGATTCCGTGACAGCCGTGAATCAGGACGGTATATCCTTCCTGCGCGAGCAGCTCGGCGCATGCGCCGCCGATACCGCCGGAAGCGCCGGTGACCAGCGCAATCTTCTTTTTCATCAAAATTCCTCCGTCGTTTTCTCTTCCGCTTGACGGAAACGCCGCAAGCGGGTATCATGCTCTTATTATACAACAGAGGAGCAAAAAAGCGAAGAAGGGGGTGACGGTTGGGGCTTCGCCCCAAACCCCAGCAGGGAACCTTGTTCCCTGCACCCTTTCTTCGCTTCGCGGCGGTTTGAATCAGCTTAGACTACATTTATCGCGAAGAGGTAAATGTAGCAGGAGATCCAAGAACCTCAGGTTCTTGGTGGGGTTTGAAGCAAAGTCCCAATCGTTTTTAGGAGGAATCAAGATGGGTTATCAGATTTATTGCGGAAAAGGCTTTGATACGCAGAAGGCGGAGCGCTTTTTTAAAGAGCGCCGCGTGCCGTATCAGCGTGTGGACGTGCTTAAATACGGCATCGGAAAACGCGAATTGGAGAGCGTCGCGGCGGCTGTCGGACTGGATGCGCTCTGCGATAAGGACAGCAAGGCGTTTCGCGAAAGCGTCATCGCTTATACGCAGAATCGGGATACCATTCTGAACGGCTTGATGGAAAAGCCGCAGCTTCTTAAACTGCCCATCGTCCGCGATGGACGGCGCGCGACCGTCGGCTTCTGCCCGGAGGTTTGGGAGGAATGGATCAAGGGCTAATCTTACTCCACCGGCGTTTCCTGTCCGCTTGCGTCAAAAATGCGCGTGCCTTCGCAGGTTAAAAGCAGCGTGCCGACGCGCCATGCGTCCGTCTTTAAGTAGTGGTCGCTCTTTTCGCCGGTGATGATGTAAGCGTATTTTCGGGTATCGTTGTCCTGATAAAATTGGGCGGTGAAATCCTGATCGTCTGTGTAGACTGTTAAGGTCAGGACTGGATCGCTTGAGGGTTCAAATGGGTCGATCGGCGTAAAGGAAAGGGAAAGCAGCTGATCCACCAGCGTGGAAAAGACCTCGCCGTCCGCTTTCTGCCCGTTGACGCTCAGCACGTTTTTCTGGCTGATGTTGAATATGAATTCGCAGTCGTCCGCCGCTGCGATCCGGATGCTTGTGATAGCTTCATCCGATAATTCCGGAAAGAGCGCCTGCGCGTCCTGCGTGTCGTCCGGCTCCTGTGCGCCGCTTTGAGAAATGGACTGCGAAACGACCCGCGTCTGCTCTTTTGCGCCGGGCAGCAGTATGACGCCGAGAAGACAGACTGCCGCCAGCTTTCGTTTCATCATGCCGCATGCCTCCTCTATGAATTGGATAGCGATATTATAGAGCATGGTTGTAGCAAAGAAGCAATGCGAATGAAACAAAAATGTGAACTCTTTCCTGCCCTGCGCATGAAATCCGTTTGACAGCGTATACAAAGTAAGTTAAAATTAAAAATTAGCAAGACCCCGTGCGCAGACAGGCGGGGCGTAATTTTTGAAAAGATGGAGTGTTTTGAAAACATGATTTTTAAACATCATACGCTCGACGCCTTTTACCGCGAACCGACGGGCGCTGTCGCCGCGGGCGGGCAGGTGCGCCTGCGCCTTTGCGTCAAGGATGCGCAGGAACCGCTGGATATCCAGCTGCGCATGTGGAACGGCGGTGAGCATCGCTATCCGATGCGGCTGTTGGGCGTGCGCGGCGGCGAGGCGATATACGAGGCGCAGGTCAGCGTATGCGAAGAGCCGGGGCTTTTATGGTATCGGTTCGAGGCGGAGCGCCACGGAGAACGTGTTGTAATCGGCGCGCCGTCGGATCATACCGGATGCGGCGAAGGCGTGCTGGGAAGCGAAGAGAGCTTTCAGATCACCGTATACGACCCCGCTTACGACACTCCGGATTGGATGCGCGAAGGCGTGATGTATCAGATCATGGTCGATCGCTTTTATCATGGCGAGGGAACGGACGCGCTGACCCATGCCAAAGACGGGCAGAACATCATCCTGCATGACAATTGGGACGAGATGCCCTTCCTGAATATCGCGGAGAACGGCGATAATTTTGCGAACGACTTTTTCGGCGGCAATCTGGAAGGGGTGCGCCAGAAACTGCCCTATCTCAAGGAGCTTGGCGTCAGCGTCCTGTACTTCAACCCCATTTTCAGCGCGCACACCAATCACAAATACGATACGAGCGATTACCGGAAGATCGACCCGATGTTCGGCGACGAGCAGGCGCTCCGCCGCTTGTGCGACGACGCGAAAAAACTGGGCATCCATGTGATGCTCGACGGCGTGTTCTCCCATGTCGGCGACGACAGCCTTTACTTCAACCGCCGCGGCACATACGGCGAGCATGAAGGCGCGTACCGCGACCCGCATTCGCCCTATTCCAAGTGGTTCACGTTCCGCCATTGGCCCGATGATTATGAATGCTGGTGGGGCTTCAAGACCCTGCCCAACGTCGATGAGATGGACGAGGATTACCGCCGGTTCATCCTTACGGACGATGATTCCGTCGTCCGCCACTGGGTGCGCCAGGGAACGAGCGGCTGGCGGTTGGATGTCGCGGATGAACTGCCGATGCCGTTCCTGCGTGAACTGCGCGCGCGGGTCAAGGATGTTTCGCCCGACGCGGCTGTGCTGGGCGAGGTCTGGGAGGACGCGAGCCACAAGGTCGCCTATGGCCGGATGCGCTCTTATGTGCTGGGCGATACGCTGGACAGCGTGATGAATTATCCCCTGCGCGACGCGCTCATCAACTTCCTGATGGGCAAGCGCGGCGCGGATTCCGTGGCGAAAGAGCTGTCCTCTCTGGCGCAGAATTACCCTAAGCCGTTCTTCTACGCGCTGATGAACCTGATGGGCAGCCACGACCGCCCGCGCATCCTGAACGTGCTGGCGGGAAACGACGGCAACGATATCCCCCGCGATCAGCGCGCTCATCATCATCTCTCCGCGGAAGGGCGCATGCTCGGCGCGCTGCGCGAACAACTCATGCTCCGGTTTATCTTCAGCGTGCCGGGCATGCCCTGCATCTACTACGGCGATGAAGCCGGTATGGAAGGCTGTGCCGACCCGTTCTGCCGGAGGACGTACCCGTGGGGTCATGAGGATACGGATATGCTGACGCGCTATCAGGCGATGATTGCCATGCGCCGGGAGCACGCTGTTCTGCGGACGGGCGAATGCGCGTTTATCGCGCCCTGCGACGATGTTCTCGGCGTCGTCCGCACGATTCGGGATGGAAAGGATGCGTTTGGCAAAAAGGCGGAGAATGCCTTTGCCATCACACTCATTAACCGCAGCGCGCGGGATATTTCCATCTATCTGACAGAGGAAGACGTCGGAGGCGCAAAAGAACTCCAGACCGATTCCGGCGAGGTTCTGACCGCCCGCGCGGGCGCGTTCAGCGTCAAGCTGCCGGGGCTTCGCGGGATGACGATGTTTGGTTAAGTGGGATATGCTTGCGTTTTGTTTTAATTTCTAATCCCTCTCAGTCCCTTCGGGACAGATCCCCCAGAGGGAGAGCCAGAAAACAGGGTTATACAAAAGGCATATGCGCTTTTTCTCAAAAGGAAAAGAACGCATATGCCTTTTTATATTTCGGTTGTCGCAAAGC
>CAKTXP010000177.1 GCA_934631055.1 uncultured Clostridia bacterium
ATGAAAAATACGGCTTTACGCGGGAGATGGACAGCTTCTTTATCTGCGCCGTTGAAGAAAAAGACGGAGAGACGGTCGTCACATACCGCGCTAATGAGGATGTCGGCGATTACGCGTGGAAGCTGGGCGACTATACCGTGACCATCCGAAACGGCAAGGCGGAAGCAAGCTGGTCAAACGATGGGGAAGCGGTCGGCGACGACTTTTCTTCCGACGTATGGGATACCGCGATGCTGGCGCGTGGCATGGAGTTGGTCAAAACCGGACAGCAATGGTATGAAATCACGGGGACGCCGCTTGCGTGGGACGAGCAGACAGAAGAAGCGTTTGTTCCGGAGAAATTGAGGGGACTGGAACATGCGCAAAAGGCGGATGAGGATAACGAGGATGTTCGGGCAGCGAAGCAGGCGTTGAGCGAGAAATATGGTTTGACAGAAGAAAATTTTGCGCTCTTTGACGCGTGGATGGAAGAAACAAACGAAGGAAAGCGCGTGAGCTTTGTGCCGAATATCCTGCCTGAAAAGGACGCTTATCGGCCGGATGGGGCAGGAAATTATGCAAGTTGCAGCGAACGCATGGGACGTTATGTCGTGATACTTGGAAAAGACGGCGCGATGGTAAGCTGGACGCATGATGGAAAACCTTTGTCGGATGTGACGGAATTCACATGGGGCGGCGCGAAAATCTACGACGCAAAGTGCTTGACGTACCTTGCAAAGCTGTTGGACGATTTAGATAAGCTGTATGCGCGGTATCCTGAAAAAACATGGACGCGCACGCCGGAGGGCGACGCGGCGATTGACGCACGGCTCATTGAAGCGGGCTTTTCCACAAAGCAGTATAACCATGTTCTGCCGACGGAAGGAATGCTGACCGAGGAAGAAGCCATCGCGCTGGGACGTCAGGCGCTGGAAAACGATGGCGGTTTAACGCCGGAAATGCTGGATGGCGAGCAATCGGAAATCTATGCGGTATGCACGCTGGAGGAAGGACAAGTCGTTTGGAGTGTCTGGCATCACAGTGAGCTGGGAATCAGCGTTGTTGAGATATCCGCCGAGAACGGCGAAATTCTGGATGTCATCGTGGATTACGGCATGGCGGGAAACGGATAAATAGACATTGAAAGCTAAAGACGGACGCGCAATGCGCGCCCCTACTGAAGTCGATTTGCAGAAAATGAAATACATCCTTTTATCGCGGAGCGATAAAAAGTGGGAAATCCAAGAACCTCAGGTTCTTGGTAGGGGGTTACAGGGGGGCAACGCCTCCCTGTCGTTCCCCCTTCTTTTTTTACCTCGAAACACATACGCTCCACGGGGTGAGAGGATGAACGGGCTGTTTTGCGCAATGCTGCTCGCGGGCGCGGCTTATGCCGCGGTAACGGGGAAACTGGATGCGGCACAGCGCGCGCTGCTGTCCGGCGGAGGGGAAGCTGTCGCGCTCCTGCTGGAATTGGCGGGCGCGTATGCCTTCTTCGGCGGGATGATGGGCATCCTGCGCGAATGCGGCGCGGCGGATGCGCTGGCGCGGGCGCTGAAACGACCGCTTTCGCGGCTGTTCCGATTTACACAGGGCGAGGAAACCGCGCTTTCAGATATCAGCCTGAATCTTTCCGCGAATATGCTCGGCATGGGCGGAGCGGCGACGCCCGCGGGCATGGCGGCGATGCGCAAAATGGCGCAGGCAAACGGAAACGACGGACAGGCGAGCGACGCCATGATCCTGTTTCTGGTCATCAATACGTCGAGCGTTCAGATGCTCCCGACGACGATGATCGCTCTGCGCGCGCAGGCGGGCGCGGCGCGTCCGACGGATATCGTGCTGCCTGTGCTGGCGGCGACGGCGGTTTCGACGGTGTGCGGCGTGGCGGTCTGCCGGATGTTTGCCGCATGGGGGAGAAGAGGATGAACGCGCTGCTTCCGGCGATGGTCGTGGGCTGCATCCTGATGGGGATGCGCGCTAAGGTGGGCGTGTACGATGCGTTCATCCGCGGGGCAAAAGAGGGACTGACGACGCTGGCGCAGATGGCGCCGTGCCTGTGCGCGGTGATGACGGCGGTCGCGCTCCTGCGTGAGACAGGACTGATGGATGCGCTTTCCGCCGCGCTGGAACCGGCGTTTTCCTGTATCGGCATCCCGCGGGAAGCGGCGGCGCTCGTGCTTCTGCGCCCGCTTTCCGGCTCGGCGGCGCTGGCAGCCGTTCGGGATGTCATGGCGCAGACCGGAGCGGATAGTCGGGCGGCGCGGCTGTGCTGCGTCGTCTGCGGGGCGAGCGAAACGGTGTTCTTTACAGGCTCGCTGTATCTGGGCGCGGCGGGCGTCAAAAAAGGGCGATACGCCGTCTCTGCGGCGCTGGCGGCATATGCTTCGGGCGTTCTCGCGGCGGCGCTGCTCGTGTGAAGAAGAAGGAAACGCAGGGAAATTCCGCCGACGCTTGACAGAAGCTGTCTAATCGAATACAATAATCCAAAGTGGTTTTATGTGCGCTTTTGACATCGTTCGGCGGGATCTGCGCCCGCTCGGAAGGGAGGATGGGGTCGTTTCGACCCTGACATCAATATGAATCATCGCTTAAAAGGGTTCCGTGCCGCGGCGGCTTTGGTGATGCTCGTCTGCCTGCTCGCCGTTTCGGCTCTCGCGCTGGCGGACGGAGACCCGATTCGCGTTTCATCGCTCAGTGAGCCGCAGTCTGTCATCTCTGAACAGGATGTGTCCATCACCATTAAGATCTACAACAGCAGTCAGGAGGATATGACGGAGGAGATCACGCTGTTTGACCCGACCGCCCATTCCGTCATCAAATACGATGGGCTGAAGGGTGAGCAGAGCGTAACCTATAACGGGACGTGGCATGTGACGGAAGATCAGATCAAAGAAGGCAAGATCAAGTATTACATCCGCTACTATGTCCAGACTGCGGACGGCCCGCAGGAGACCCGGCGCACCATCCCTGTGACCATTCAGACCGAAGCCGCCGCGCCGCAGATGACCGCGACGTACACCGTCACGCCCAGCAGCGCGCGCAAGGGGCAGAAGGTCAATGTCGAGTATACGCTTTCCAACACCGGCAACATTGAACTGCGCAGCATCACTGTCAGCAACGACGGCATCAGCGATAAGAAGCTCAGTGCGCCGTCTCTGTCCGTGGGCGAGAAGATCACCCTTCAGGACAGCTTTACCATGGGCGACAGCGAACTGGTCAGCAAGCCGACCATCACCTATCAGGCGGCGGGCGACAGCAAGGAATATACCATTTCCGACATGGCGCGCAAGACCATCACCGTCGCGCAGGACGGGCTTGAAGCCGAACTCACGACGGACGCGGGCGAGAACCTGTATCCGGGCGAGAAGGTGAATGTGACCCTGACGATGAAGAACAGCGGCAATTCCGGCTATACCGGCTTGACCGCGACCCTGTCGGATGGCACGGTCATCGCGTCGAACGTTGATCTGGCGGCGGGCGCGACCTTTGAGCAGACCATCGAATGGACGCCGACCCAGACCACGACGCTGACGGCGGACGTCACCGGCTCGGACGACAGCGGAGAAGCCATCTCCGTGACTTCCGGCGAGGTGACGGTCACGACGCAGGACGCAAGCCGGGCGCTCGTTCTGAGCGTCAGCGCACAGGCGCAGAGGACGGAGATCTTCTCCGAGCCTGCTGTCGTGCGCTTTGCGGTCGTCGTATCCAACATCGGTCAGACGGATTCCACGACGCTGACTGTTAAAGAAGCGGGAACGACCGTCGCGACGATCCCGTCCCTGCCGTCCGGCGAATCCAGAACGCTGGTATTCGATCTGGAGACCAGCATTGCCGGTCAGATTCAGTTCGAGGTCTCCGGCAAGGACGATGCGGGCAACGAAAAGGCGTATACCTCCAATATCATTCAGCTGACCTATGTCGAGCCGACGCCGGAACCGACGGCGACGCCTGCGCCGACCGCCGTTCCGCCGACGCCGAGTCCAGAACCGACGGCGACGCCTGTTCCGACCATCGGCGATATCATTGCCAGCCATATCAACATGACGGTGCTGTATGTCATTGCGGGCGTGCTTGCCGCGGGCATCGTGGCGCTGGCTGCGGTCGGCACCATCAGCGGCGCCAAGCGCAAGAAGCGCATGGAGCAGGCGATTGACACCATTTCGCTCTCTCCGGATGTGCGCGATTCCTTTGGCAAGCGCCGCCGCCGTCCGGCACAGGCGAAGAACGAGAAGAACGCGAAACCGGACGCCGAGAAGGCGGAGAAGAAGGAAGAGCCCATCGTGCCGACGCCGGAATTCGTTCCGGAAGAGAAGAAGGGAGCGCCTGTCGGCGACGAGAAGGCGAAAGCCGATAACGCCGAGGAAGGACGCCGCCGCCGTCCGGTTCAGGATGTGCCGACGGATAAGACCCTGCGCGTCGCGCCGGTTGAGGATCGACCGGAGTTTGTTCCGCAGGGGAAGGTGGACGATTCTCAGACCCGCATTTTCGGCAGGCTGACGCCGGACGCCGATAAGCCGAAGAACGACGAAAAGCCCGCGGAAGCGCCGAAGAGCGACGCCGAGCAGGAGACTATCCGGTTGAGCGGCGAGGATGTTCAGGCGATTCGCGAGCAGACGCGCAAGGATACCTTTGCGGGTCACGGCAAAAAGCGCGACGAGATCAAGCCGATGAAGAAAAAGAAGGGTCTCTTTGGTCTGGGCAAAAAGGATAAGGATGATGATTTCTTTATCGACCCGAATGGCGATGAAGATGACGACGACGATCTGTTTGAATAACCAACGATAAAAAGAGAACGTGCAGGGCGGGGATGCTCTGCACGTTCTTTTTAGGTTAAAAGCATGAAAGGAGGAACGTTTGGGGCTCTGATCCGGGAAACTCGCATAGTCGCGCTCTTCTCTGCCTGCGGCAGACGCGCTCCTTGCGATTTCCGATTTCCGCCA
>CAKTXP010000178.1 GCA_934631055.1 uncultured Clostridia bacterium
TTGCTCAGGAAATCCTGCGTGCGCGGGTTCTGCGGATGGTCAAAGACCTGACGCGGATCGCCCTGCTCCATGATGATGCCCTCATCCATGAACAGAACGCGGTTGCAGACCTCGCGCGCAAAGCCCATTTCATGCGTAACGATGACGCAGGTCATCTTGTTTTTGGCGAGGGACTTGATGATCTCCAGCACTTCGCCGACCATTTCAGGATCGAGTGCGCTCGTCGGCTCGTCAAAAAGCATGACCTCCGGCTCCATCGCCAGCGCGCGCGCGATGGCAAGGCGCTGCTTCTGTCCGCCGGAGAGGCGGGAGGGCTTGTTATCCCGCTTGTCGGAAAGACCGACGCGCGCAAGCAGCGATTCCGCCTTGGCGATCGCTTCTTCCTTGCTTGCCTTGCCCAGCAGGACGGGCGCAAGAGTGATGTTGTCAATGACGGACATATGCGGGAAGATGTTGAAATGCTGAAAGACCATACCCATCTTCTGGCGGTGCAGGTCGATATTGACGCTCTTATCGGCGATATCGACGCCGTCGAACCAGATATGACCGCTGGTCGGCTCTTCCAGCCGGTTCAGGCAGCGCAGGAAGGTCGATTTGCCGGAGCCGCTCGGCCCGATGAGGGAGACGACCTCGCCTTTATGAATGGTCTCGGTGATGCCGTTGAGGACGTTGAGCGAGCCGAAGCTCTTGTGCAGGTCTTCAACGCGGATCAGTTCAGGCGCATTGGAAAAATCAGTCATCGCTCTTCAGCCTCCTTTCAAGAACGGTGATGAACTTGCTCATCGAGAAGGTCACGATAAAGTAGATGACGCCGATGATGATGAGCGGTTCGATGACCAGATAGGTCTTGCCGGAGATCGTCTGATACTGGGTCATCAGGTCGCCGACGTAGAATGTGGACGCCAGGGACGTTTCCTTCGTCACCGCGACGAACTCGTTGCACATCGCGGGCAGAACGTTCTTGAACGCCTGCGGCAGGATGATGCGCATCATCGTCTGGCGCGAGGAAAGACCCAGAGAGCGAGCGGCTTCCGTCTGACCGCGGTCGATGGACTGGATGCCGGAACGGAAGACCTCGGACATATACGCGCCGGAGTTGAAGACGAGCGCGATGGTGATGCAGGCGAACTTGGACAGCTTGAGCGCCGGCAGGATATCCGGAAGAAGGAAATAGAAGAAATAGAGCTGAAGCAGAAGCGGCGTATCGCGGACGACTTCGGTATAAACCGTCGCAATCGCCTTGAGAATCTTCGATTTGCCCAGACGCAGGATGGCGACGATCGCGCCGATGACGCAGCCGATGGCGACGGAGATGAGCGCGAGCAAAAGCGTCGTGCCCAGACCGTTGAGAAAGTTCATGCCATACTTTTGCAGCAGCTTCATGATGTTTTGCAGCAGCATGGGGGAGCCCTCCTTTTTGATTAGAGATTTTTGCGTGTTTTGCTCGCGTGTGCAAGGGGATTACAGCGCTTCGACGCGGCGCATGGCGTCAAAGACCATATCCTGTGTGATGGGGTAGGGGATATGCGCCATATCGGGCCCGGTCGTCGCTTCCACGAGCGTGTCATGCAGCGCGCCGCGGTCGAGCGGAACGTTCATCTGCGCCAATGTGACCGGCGTGCCGAGGGATACGAGGAAGCGGCGCAGATCGCGTGCCTGTTCTTCCTGACCATCCAGCATGAGCTGAACCAGCGCACCGTAAGCGACGAGGTCGCCGTGCAGATTATCGCGTTCGACATGCTCGAAATGCTGCAAGCCATAGCAGACCGCGTGCGCCAGCGCGCAGTTATAGTTATCGTCCGCCATCAGAGAGACCAGACCGGCGGAGAGGATGACGCTCCGCGCGCACATCTCCATCGCGGGACCGGCTTCATGGCGTTCGACCTCAGAGAGCGCTTTGCGGCCAAATTTCAGGATCGGGTCATAGCATGTTCGCGACAAGCTCACGCCGATGTCGGACATGTGGTCGAGCGTGACGCCCAGCTCGTCGCCGCGGGCGCTGAACGTCGATTCCAGATATTTGGCAAGCGTATCGCCCATGCCGGCGCGGAAGAAGCGGGCGGGCGCGTTCGCTGCAAGGTTTAAATCGACCAGCGTCAGCGCAGGCGGCGCGGCATAGAAGAGGAAGCGGTCGAACGGGCCATCCTCGCGGTAGACGACGGACAGCGCCGTAATGGGCGCGCAGTTGGAGACCAGCGTCGGCAGGCTGACCAGCGGAATATGCAGCTGATGGGCGACGCCCTTCGCGGTGTCGATGGCTTTGCCGCCGCCCATGCCGACCAGAAAATCCGGCTGGAGGGGCGCAATCTGAGCGGCAAGACGATCCATCGCGGCTTGGGTGCATGCGCCGCCGAAAGGAAGCGCGCAGAGCATCTGCATGCCGCTGCCCTGAATCCCTTCCTTTAGAGAAGGAAGCCCTTTTTCCATCGCCGTGTTTCCGCCGACGAGGGCAAATCGTTTGCCCAGATGCGCGCAAAGAGCGGGAAAGCGGGCATATACGCCGCGACCGAAACAGAACCGCGGCAGCGTGACGTCGTCGGTGAGATACATAAAGCGCTCTTCCTCCTTTCGGAACAGATGGAATATCAGACCAGCTTCGGCAGTTTGGACAGGCGCTCAAGCGCTTCGTTCAAAGTCTCTTCGCTGCGGGCGAAATGCAGGCGGATGAGGTGGTTGACCGGTTCGCGGAAGAAGCTTGAACCCGGAACAGCCGCCACGCCGATGGTGCGAATCATCCACTCGCAGAACTCCATGTCGGTCTTGCCGTGGAACTGCATGCCCGGCTTCTGGAAGTCGCTGATATCGACCATGACGAAATAGCTGCCCTGCGGCGTGGTATGCTTCAATCCGATGCGGTCAAGCCCGTCGAGGAACACCTGACGCTTATGGGTGTAAAGCTCAGTCAAGCCGTCGTAATAGCTCTGCGGGAAGTTCAAACCGACGACCGCCGCTTCCTGAAGCGGAGCAGCCGCGCCGACGGTCAGGAAGTCGTGGACTTTCTTTGCGCCCTCGATGACGTTTTCCGGCCCGATGAGGTAGCCCAGACGCCAGCCGGTGATGGAATACGTCTTGGAGAGGGAGGAGCAGCAGATGACGCGGTCGGCGATTTCCGGCAGCGCGCCCGCGTATACATGATGATACGGCGCAAAGACGATATGCTCGTATACTTCATCGGTGATCATGTACGCGTCATACTTCCTGCACAGCCCGCCGATGAACAGCAGCTCTTCCTTGGTAAAGACCTTGCCGCAGGGGTTGGAGGGGTTGCAGACGATGATCGCCTTGGGATGCTGGCGGAATGCGTCCTCCAGTACATTGCGGTCAAAGTCGAACGTCGGCGGGACGAGCGGAACGAAGATCGGGTTCGCGCCGGAGAGGATGGCGTCCGCGCCATAGTTCTCATAGAAGGGAGAGAAAACGACAACTTTGTCGCCGGGGTTGCAGACGGTCATCATCGCGCTCATCATCGCTTCGGTGCCGCCGCAGGTGACGAGGATCTCGGTATCCGGATCAATCTCACGGCCATAGGCGCGGCCCTGCTTACGGGCGAGCGCTTCGCGGAAATTCTCCGCGCCGTACGTCACGGAATACTGATGAGGGCCTTCGTCCGCGACTTCGCGCAGGCGGTCGGTGATGGCTTTGGGCGGCGGAAAATCCGGAAATCCCTGGGAGAGGTTGATGGCGCCGACCTCGTCGCTGATGCGCGTCATGCGGCGGATAACGGAGTCGGTGAACGTCTGAACGCGATGGCTCAGTTCGGGCATAAATATTCACACCTTTCAAAAATAGGTCGCTTACAGATGATTGCGCGAACGCAATGTTCATATTCTATCACAACCCCTTATAAGAAACAATATCAAAAAGCGGAAATTTATAAAAATCAATGGAAATCTGTAAAACTGAGCAGAAAGAAAAGTATTTTTATGCAGAATATGCACTTGACATATGCATAAATGCGTCGTAAAATAGCACTATCGTTTTTGCGGGACGAGAGTTCCGCGGAAGAACAAAAGGAGGAAATCCCGTTATGAAGAAGATTCTTGCGTTTGCGCTCGCTTTGGCGATGATCCTCACCTGCTCCCTCGCGCTGGCGGATCGCCTGGACGATATCAAGGCTGCCGGCAAGCTGACCGTCGCGACCAGCCCGGACTGGCCGCCGTATGAGTACATCGACGACAACGGCGATATCGTCGGCACCGACATCCTCATGTGCCAGTGGATGGCTGAGCAGCTGGGTGTCGAGCTGGAAATCCAGCCGATGGCGTTTGACGCGTGCCTCGCGGCTGTGGGCAACGGCTCTGTGGACATGATGGTCGCAGGTCTGACTTTCGACGAGGAACGTCTCAACCGCATGGAGCTGACCGGCATCTACTGGAACGAGGGCGATCAGGGTCTGCTCGTCAAGAAGGGAACCGGCGCTTCCTACAACTCCGCTGAGGCTTTCAACGGCAAGACCGTTGCCGCTCAGAACGGCACCAACCAGCAGATCATGGTTGAAGAGCAGCTTACGGGCGCGACCCTTGAGCTGGTCACCAAGATTCCGGATGGCGTGAACATGGTCAAGACCGGTCGTGTGGATGCGCTGGCTGTTCCGAAGACCGTTTACGACAGCGTGCTTGCCGAGAACGATGACCTTGAGATTGCGGAATTCGCTTTCGATTTCGAGGGCGGCAACTACATCGCCAGCGTCAAGGGCGAGGATGCGCTCACCGCGAAGATTCAGGAGATGATCGACCAGATCAACGCCGAGGGTCTGTATCAGCAGTGGGTCGATGAGATTCAGAAGTAATCCGGGTCTGTTAAAAGCATGAATAGAAACGCCGCTGAGGGATGACCTCGGCGGCGTTTTTTGACGTATAGGAAATTGCGTAAAAATCGCCCGCGTGAGCAAAACTTTGA
>CAKTXP010000179.1 GCA_934631055.1 uncultured Clostridia bacterium
CGAATTGCCGCGCAGAGAGCCTACGAAGAAGAGCAGCGCCGAATCGCCGCGCAGAAAGCCTACGAAGACGAACAGGCGCGGCTTGCTCAGGAAGAATATCAGCGGCAGATGGCTGAATACGAGCGGCAGAAGGCGCAGTATGAGCAGGATATGGCGCGTTATCGTCAGGAAAAAGCGGCGTATGACGCGCAAATGGCACAGCAGAGTCAGCAGAATGCAGCGGAAACGCCTTCCGCACACCGCCGCCGCGCTCCTCAGCGCCCGATGACGTACAGCGATTATGTTTCCGGCGAAACGGTCGAGAATCTGCCCGATCCGCCCCGCTGGCCGCAGGTTCAGCAGGCGGAAGAGCAGACCAGAGCGACAGCGGAAAAGCCCGCGAAAGCGAAAAAGCAGGGCGGGCTGATGGGGCGCATGGCGAAGCTTATCGAGGAAGAGGATGAGAGCGATGTTTCTGGCATCGCGTCGCTTCCCCCGCGCGTAGACGTTCACGACGCATACCGCCCCGCTAAGACGCCGCAGAAAACGGGAAAAAGAAATCGGTAACGGAGGAAAGCCATGACCGACGCGGTAAAGATCCTCCTGCAAATGATGACCGCCGCAGCGTCCATTTTGCTCATGGGCGTATGCGGCGTTCAATTATGGTTCAGACTGACCCGCCTGATGCGCGGGCAGGAAACGGCGGATGGGTTGGCGAAAAAACAAAGTTCAATTCCTCTGCGTCAGATGGCGTGGGCGGCGGGCATTGCGCTGCTCAGCCGGTTGGCAGCCATGCTGCTGGCATACGGCTTTTACCGCGTGCTGGGCGTGGGCGAATTGTCCTTTGCCGATTCGTTTGAACAGCTCTGGCTGCACTGGGATACGCGCCACTATGTCGGCATCGCGCAGGACGGCTATACCGCCGTCGGCGACGAACGGCTCAGGCTGGTGTTCTTTCCGCTGTATCCGCTGCTGATGCGGCTGGTTTCGCCGCTGACGGGCGGAAACCTGTTTGCGGCGGGGACGGCGGTTTCGCTGGTCTGTTCGGCGGCAGCAGCGGCATTGCTCTATGACTTGGCGCAGATGCAGCTCGGCGGGCGGGACGGATGGCTGGCGGTCGCGTATTTCCTGCTGAATCCGCTCAGCGTCTTTCTGGGATGCGTATATACGGAAGCGCTGTTCATCTGCCTGACGCTGGCGGCGGTCTGTCTGCTTCGGCGCGGGCATCCGTGGGCGGCGGCGCTGTGCGGCATGCTCAGCGCGCTGACGCGCATGCCGGGCGTTGTCGTTTCGGGGCTGTTCATCATCGCGTTCCTCGCCAGGATACCGCGGGAGGGCATTCGGGCGAAGGCGCTGCTTGCCTGCGTGGGTCAGGTTCTGCTGGTTTTCTGCGGGCTGTTCATCTACTGGGCAATCAACTGGGCGGTTACGGGCGACCCGATGATGTATCTGACTTATCAAAGGGAAAACTGGTATCAGGAGGCGGGTACATTCTGGCAGTCCGCCGGGCAGACGATGTACTACGTCCTTTCGACGGTCGGCGAGGACGACTGGCTGTTTACATGGGTATTTCAGCTGCTGGCGATGGCATATATGTATACCATGCTGGCGTTTAAGCAGAAGGAACTGCCGTTTGATTTGGCGGCGTACAGTTTTGTCTATGTCGCGGTCGTGCTTTCCCCGACGTGGCTGCTCTCCGGCGCACGGTATTTATATGCGCTCTGCGCCCTGCCGCTGATGCAGGCGCGCGCTTTTGAGAAGCGGGAAGCGCATGCGGCGGCGCTGTGCGTCAGCGGGGCGCTCTTGGTACTATACGTCTTTGGGTATACGATCGCGGTCACAGTGTTTTAGAAAAGGGGACGCTGTTCCCTGCGTCCTTCTTCCGCTTTGCGGCGTTTGGAAAGAAAGGTTTCGGAATGAAAAGAAATAAAAAAGTTATTCGTAGCATCCTTATCATCGCTGCAATTGCGGCGGCGCTGGCGGGGGGCGGCTATGCGCTCTGGAAAACGGGCGTCTTTGAGCGCATCAACTCGGTGGAAGAGCTGCGCGAGGTTATTTCCGGCGCGGGCGCATGGGCGGGCGTCGTGTACTTTTTCTTACAGATGATGACGGTCATTGTCGCGCCGATTCCGAGCAACATTTCGATGATGGCGGGCGCGTTGGCGCTGGGATTTTGGAAAGCGATGATTTTAGGCGTGCTGGCGGTGGTTGCCGGTTCGATAATCGTTTTTCTGGCGGCGCGGGCGCTGGGGCGGAACGCGATTCATCGGTTTCTGGACAAGGACGTGATGGAGAAGTATCTGCCGGTCATCGAGGAGAAGCAGGACATGTTTCTCTTTCTGACGATGCTGTTTCCGTTTTTTCCGGACGACGCGCTGTGCATGCTGGCGGGGCTGACGAATATCTCGCTGGGGCGGTTTACGGCAATCATGATACTGGGGCGTCCGTGGGGGTTGATTGTCGCGGCGCTGCTGGGAAGCGGTTCGCTGAGCCTGCCGGTCTGGGCATGGGTGATTCTGGGCGCGGTCGGCATCTGCATCTTCTATTTTGCGCTGAAGTACAGCAGCGAAATCGAAGACAAGCTCTTTACGTTTGTGCGGAAGGTGACGAAGAAAAAGTGACGGGAGTGGGGGACGTTGAGGGCTCTGCCCTCAAGCTCCCGGCAGGGAACTGAGTTCCCTGCACCCTTCACTACGCTATCGCTTCGCGATAGCTGGGGGAAAATGGGATATGACTTTAAGCCGCCGCGAAGCGGAGATGGGGTTTGGGGATGAAATCCCCAAGCGGGGTATGGGGTGGCAACCCCATGGTAACTCCGTTCCCCATATCGCGAAGTGATAAAAAAGAGCAAGAATCAGGGAGCGAAGCGTTCCTGATTCCGCTAACGCCGCATCGAGCCGCCAACCCCGTCCCCCTTCGCATACGCTTCCCTTTATTGTAAGAAAGGAGTCCTTTCCATGCTGCATGTCATCTGCCTGAACCCTGCCATCGATAAAATATACCGCATTCCCGATTTTGCGGCGGGGGAGGACTACCCCGGGCAGAAGCCCGAAATGCGCGTCGGCGGCAAGGGCGTGAACGTCGCTCGAGTGCTCAGTCAGCTGGGTGCTCCGGTTCATCTCTACGGCTTTTTGGGCGAAGGCGGCGACATCATCCGCAAAGAGATGGAGGAACGCTGCGTCTGCTCGTTTTTCGATGTGTCGGGCGCGTGCAGGACGACGGTAAACATCATCGACCCGAAATCCGGAAGGGAAACGGTCATCACGGAAGCGGGGCCGCAGGTCGGCGAAAGCGATGTGCGCGAGCTGCTGCTTGAATTGAGCGACCGCGTTCAGCCGGGGGACATCGTTGCGGCAAGCGGCTCGATCATCGCGGGCGCACCGGCGGATATTTACGCGCAGATCAGCCGAATCTGCGAGGAGATCGGCGCAAAGTGTGCGCTTGACTGCAATGCGTCGGCACTGAAAAGCTCGCTTTCGGGCAATGTCCGCTACGTTTTGGGCAAGCCGAACGAGCGGGAACTCTGTGCGCTGCTCCAAAGAGAGCGGACAAAGGACGTCCATGCGCTGGCGGAAATGGCGCGGGAGCTGATGCCGCCGTATGAGATGCTGCTGGTGTCGATGGGCGCGGAAGGCGGCATTTTGGTCACCCGGGAGGAAGCTTATGCGGCGCATATACCGCCGCTTGACGTTGTTTCAACGGTCGGCAGCGGGGACGCGGCGTTCGCCGGGGCGCTCTCTGCGCTGGAAAAGGGGATGGACAAACGGCTTGTTCTGCAAACCGCCATGAGCTGTGGGGCAATAAATGCAAAAATTGGTGGAAATGGCAGCGTTGTTTTGCAGGAATTCCGAAATGAAACGTCGAAAATAAGGGTCATCCCCATTTAAGGGGCAGCCAGAGGACGCTCGTCAGATTTTTTTTGTAATTCGATCATCCAAAACCGTCGGTATGATTGACAATGACAAAAAAACAGTGTATAGTAAGTATGTTTAACCAGATTTGTGGCTGCTTACGCATATACATGAACTCTGGCGGGTTCAGGTTTGATATTTTGTCGCAGGGATGCGCAGAATATAATATTTTGCAGGGAGGAACTTAACCATGAAGAAGCTTCTTTCTATGCTTCTGGCAGGCGCCATGCTCGTTTCTTCGACCGCTATGGCTTTTGCTGAAAGCACGGGCGCGGCGGAAAAGGGAACCATTATCTATGGCTCTTCCACCGAAATCGGCGGCGACTTCGCCCCCAGCTCCTGGTGGACGAACAACGCGACTGACAAGCTCATCCGCGACCTGACCAATGACTACGCCATCACCGTCACCAACCAGGGCGGCGAGTACGTTGTCAACGACACGGTCTGCAAGGATCTGACCTCCGTTGTCAACGATGACGGCAGCAAGACCTTCACCGTTACCATCAACGAGGGTCTGACCTACAACAACGGCGAAGCGATCACCGCGAAGGACTATGTCTGGAGCCTCGTATTCTCCTGCTCTCAGGTCGCGATGGATACCGGCGCGAAGATGACCGGCTATCTGACCTATGTCGGCGGTCAGGAGTACTTTGACGGCAAAGCGACCGCGGTTTCCGGCGTGCGCCTCATCGACGATTACACCTACTCCGTGACCATCGTTGCGAGCAAGATCCCGTACTTCTACGATCTGGCTTACGTCGGCGACATCCCGCTGTCCATCAAGTATTGGCTGGGCGATGCGGTTGAAGTCAAGGACGACGGCGAAGGCTGCTACATCGCCGGCGACTTCACCAAGGAAGGCGTCGAGAAGCAGCTGGAGTACGCCCGCTTCAACGCCGGTGAAGACCGCGTTTCCGCTGGCCCGTACAACCTGGTTGCGTTTGACAAGGGCTCCCTGCAGGCGACCCTGACCATCAACCCGAACTACGCGGGCAACTTCGAGGG
>CAKTXP010000180.1 GCA_934631055.1 uncultured Clostridia bacterium
TCGACGACGACGAGCTGCTGGAGATCACCCCGAAGAGCCTGCGTATGCGTAAGCGCGTCCTTGAGACCGAACTGCGCAAGAAACTCGCCGCTAAGAAGCGCGCGGAAGCGAATAACTAAGCCTTTCTGCCGACCGGAATTCTCCGGTCGGTTTTTTGTTACAGACGCGCCCTGCGTTTTTCGCGTTGTCCGTTTAAAATATTTATGTTATAATCTTCCCCAAAGAAGGTGATTCCATGAGCAAGATCGTTTTTTTCTGCATCCCCGCTTACGGGCACACCAATCCGACCCTCGGCGTCGTCCGCGAGCTGATCGCGCAGGGGCATGAAGTCCTCTATTACTCCTATGACACGATGCGCGAGCCGATCGAAGCCGCGGGCGCATCGTTCGTCTCCTGCAACGCTTATGACGCCCAACAGCGGCTCTCGCCCAAGGACGGCGAGCGGCTGGGCAAAGATTTGGCGTTCTCCACTCATATCCTTGTGGATACGACGCTGGCGCTCGACAACGCCATCTTGAGCGACATGCGTGCCCTCGCGCCGGATTGTATCGTCGCCGATTCCATGGCGCTCTGGGGCAGGCTCATCGCGAAAAAGCTGAATATCCCCTTTATTTCTTCGACGACGACATTCGCCTTTAACCGCTTTTCCGCAAAGATCATGAAGCAGAGCCCCGCCCAGCTTTTCGGTATGCTCTTTTCCATGCCGAAAATCAGCAAAGAGGTCAAGCGCCTGCAAGACGCGGGCTATCCCGTCAAAAACGTGCTGGATATCATTCAAAACGACGAAAACACGGATACCGTCGTCTATACCTCCCCCGAATTTCAGCCATGCGCCGATACGTTCCCCGCCGCGCATTATGCCTTCGTCGGTCCGTCCATCCGCCCGGCGGAAACTGTGATGGAGAAGCCGAAACGCCCGCTCGTCTATATCTCGCTGGGTACGGTCGTCAATGACCAGCTCTCCTTCTACCGTCAGTGCATCGCCGCGCTGACAGACAGTCCGTATCAGGTCGTGCTTTCTGTCGGTGAACAAATTGCGCTTTCTGCTTTAGGCGTACTTCCCGAGAATATTCAGGCATATCCGCATGTAGATCAGATTGCCGTCTTGCAGGTCGCCGATGTGTTTCTCACTCATTGCGGCATGAACAGTGCCAATGAAGCGCTGTATTTCGGCGTTCCGCTGGTCATGTTCCCGCAGACCCCGGAACAGGGCGGCGTATGCACACGCGTCCTCCAACTTGGCGCTGGCATACAGCTCGAAAAGCCGGAAGCCGCGTTGATTCGAAAGCACATCGACGCGGCGCTTTCCGATCCCGTTTATCGTCAGAAAGCCGCCGATATCGCAGACGGCTTCCGTCGCTGCTCCGGCGCAAAGGGCGCGGCAGAGAAGATTCTGCAAGTCGCTCACGCAGCCCACTGATTCCTTCGTCCCGCCTTATCCATCAAACAATTTATGTCGCATGAACGACTTTTCGTTTTGCTCAATGCGCCATAAGTTGTTTTTTTGTTTTTGGTCGTTTTTCCATTCTTTACTTTGTTTAATTTTGCGTGTTATTTGTCGATTTGTCAGAGAGTGCCAAACTTGTTTTCACCCCCTTTACAACGTCCGTTTTTCTGTGATATCATACCGGCTATCAGAAGAAAGCACCGCAAAGCCGGTGTGAGCCACTTCTGTTCTCATACATTTTTGTTCCTGTTTTCACTGGAAAAAAGGAGGTCAATCTTATGTTGAATGCAAATGTTATGTATATGAATCGTTCTATGATTCTGGGCGAAACGCGCTCCGCTTCTCTGTGTGAGCTGGCGAACATCGCCGCATTCGTACTGAGTACGGCGGTGTCCATCGCGCTCGCCACGGGCATCGCTCAGCTGATCGCCCGCATCTAAGCAGGCGGCATAAAAAGGGACTGTTGCGCTGACTCCCCTCTCCGTCACGGCTACGCCGTGTTACCTCCCCAACGTGGAAGCAAGATATCCAGAACAGTGAAAGTTTGCAGATATCTTGGTTCTCCCTCCGGGAGAGCTGTCACGAAGTGACTGAGAGAGCTGTCGCAACAGTCCCTTTTCTACGTTTTAGATTTCGGATAGATGATGTACGTCGAATCGGAGAAGATGACGATATCCTTCTTTCTCAGCTCCTGCCGTTCGTAAAGCAGGAAGTTATAATACACGTCCCAGTAATCCGCCGTCGGCACATACACGCGCGCAACGTATTCAATGGCGTTATCCTGATACGCATTGATTCCGACAAACGGCGGCTTGCCGATCTCATGTCCCTCGCCCGCGCGCTTTGCCGCCCGCATGAGCGCGTCCAGCACGACATCCGTGTCATATTCAAACCCCAGCCGCAGCTTGGTATCCACGCGCCGATAGCCTTTCGCCGTATGGTTGGTGATCTGTCCGGCGGAAAGCTCCTTGTTCGGGATCATGACCGCTTTATTATCCGGCGTAATGAGGTGCGTATACATGAGCCCGATGGATTCTACTTCGCCCTCCGCCTTCTCGGTCGCGATATAGTTGCCCGCGATGAACGGCTTGGAGATGAGGATGACCATGCCGCTGACCACATTCGCCAACACATCCTGAACGGAGAGCGAAACAGCCAGAGCGAATAGGCTGAGCAGCGCAACAAGGCTCGTAATCGGTACGCCCAACTGACCGGCAACCATCGTCACCAGGATGAAGATCATCACGATGCGCGCCGCCGCTGTCAAAAAGCCAAACATTGCCTTTTCGAGCGGCAGTTTGGCGACCAGCCGGTCAAGCGCCTGCATCGTAATTTTAATGATGACCGCGCCGATAACCAGCGTCAGCCCCGCACCGATCCATTTGTCCGCCGTCGCGTCATGCAGCGCGCCGACGACCTCCGTCACCTGTTCCGGCGTAAACGCTTCTTCTGTATTCACATCTGCCGTCCTTCCTCAAGGCTGAGTACCATGCCTTCTCCGGCGCTCAGCGCGATCTGTACGCTTTCTCCCCGCACAGCGAACCTTCTGCCCGTCAGCTTGTCGCAAAGCGTCCCGCGCCCCGCCAGCGCTTCAGGGAGGATCATCGTGCGGCTGACGCGCTTATCCGACGTATTGAGTACGCAGAGCAGCGTTTCCTCGTCCGTCCGCCGCAGGTAAGCATACAGCCCATCCGCGCCGACTTCCCATGTGATAAGCGTTCCTTCGCGCAGGGTTCTCGACGTGTTGCGCATATGCGTCAGGCGCTTATAATACGCAAGCATGCCGTTGCCGTCCACCTTATCCCAGGTCATGCTCCTTCGGCAATCCGGGTCAGATCCGCCGCGCATGCCCAGCTCGTCGCCGTAATAGATGACCGGAACGCCCGGATGCGTCATCTGGAAGAACACTGCCGCGCGCATTGCCTTTGCCTTCCCGCCGCAGCGGGTCAGCATGCGCGCCGTGTCATGGCTGGAAAGGAAGTTCCACATCGAATTCTGGACTTCCTGCGGATAGAGCATCATCGCGCGGTTGACGCCCGCGTCGAACTCCGCCAGCGACCAGCGCTTTTCGGCAAAGAAATTCCATATTGCGCCGGAAAGGACGTAGTGCATCGTACCGTCGAACATATCGCCGACGGTACACCACTCGCGGGAATCGTCCCAGCACTCGGCGATCATGATAGCGTCCGGATTCGTCTTTTTCACCGCGCGGCGGAACTGCCGCCAGAAATCCGGATAGACCTCCGGCGAAACATCCAGCCGCCAGCCGTCCACATGCGCCTCTCTGAGCCAATAGCGCCCCACGTCGAGGAAATACTCTGCGCATGCCTCGTTCTGCATATTCAGTTTCGGCATGTACGCCCATTTTTCGCCAAAGGTCATATAGCCGCAGGGATACTGCTCTCCGAAGAAGAACCAGTCGTAATACGGCGACTTCTTCCCCTTCTCCATCGCGTCCTTGAACGGCGCAAAGCCCAGTCCGCAGTGGTTGAATACGCCGTCAAGCACGATGCGGATGCCGCGCGCATGCAGCGCGTCGGCAAGCGCCCGCAGGTCGTCCAGCGTGCCGAGAAGCGGGTCGATTTGGTAATAATCGAACGTATTATAGCGGTGCGACGTATCCGAGAGGAAGATCGGCGTCATATAGACCACGCCGACGCCCAGCTCTGCCAGATACGGCACGGCTTCCAGAATGCCCTTCAAATTGCCGCCAAAGCGGTATTCGTTGGCTACGCGCTTGCTGCCCCACGGCTCGACGGCTTCCTCGCCCGGAATATCCACTCGGCGGAATCTGTCCGGAAAAATCTGATAGCCGACGCAGCCGCGCGCCCATTCGGGCTTCTCCTTCGCAGGATAGGCATGGGCAAAGTGGAATCCGTTGACCCATGCGGGGTTCTCCGGCATGGCGCGCGTACCGTCCGCATCATGCAGCAAAACGACGCCGCCCGCGCGCAGAACGAACGCGTAGATGATACGCGGGTCATGCGGCATAAAGACCGCCTGCCAGACCTCGCGGCTCTCGTCGCGCCACATGCGCTCCATAGGCGTATCCTCCGCGCGGGTGAACGGTTCGCCCTCGGCATAGTTATCGGCATGGCGCAGGGTGATGGCGTCAAACTCATCTACTGCGACCCTGATTCGGATACAGACGCGCCCATCGCTGAGCGCATGGCGGTATTCAAGCCACGGCAGATGCTCGACTGCCGCGATCTGCAAGCTTTTCATTTTGAAGCTCCTTTCTTGGGGGCTGCCGCCCCCAAACCCCTGCCTGAGGGACGAAGTCCCTCAGACTCCCTCCTTCGCTTCGCGCCGGTTTTAATCAGCTTTCATTATCGCTATCGCGATGCGATAGCATATAGGGGATAAAGAAAACTCAGTTTCCTTCCAAGGCTTAGGATAGAAACCCTGTCTTTCCCCAAAGCCTTTCTTCTCTTCGC
>CAKTXP010000181.1 GCA_934631055.1 uncultured Clostridia bacterium
AACATTCAGAAGGCGCTGTGCCTGATGCTGGTTCTGTGCCTGACCTTCGTGGCGGGCGCTGCGCTGGCGCAGGATTACACCGCAACGGAAAAGGGCTTCGGCGGCGACGTTACCGTAACGCTGACCATCGAAAACAATGAGATTGTTGCTGCGAAGGCAGAAGGCGCGGGCGAAACCGAAGGCGTCGGCTCCAAGGCGATTGAGAATCTGCCTGCCGCGATGGTTGAGCAGAACAGCGTGAAGGTGGATACCGTCGCGTCCGCGACCATCACCAGCAACGCGGTTCTGGCGGCTGCCGAGAAGGCTCTGGCGGAAGCTGGTCTGAAGCCGGAAGACCTCGCCAGTAAAGAAGTGACCAAGGAAGTTCAGCTTGCCGAGCCGACGTTCGAAAACCCGGACGTCATCGTTGTCGGCGCCGGCTCTTCCGGCGTGAACGCGGCGATTGCTGCGGCGAACGCGGGCGCGAAGGTCTACCTGATTGAAAAGAATGACGACGTTGGCGGCTCCATCCGCTTTGCGGGCGGCACGACCTCCGCTGCGGGCGCACGTCAGCAGATCGAAGCGGGCGTGGAAGACAGCCCCGAAAACTTTGCCGAGGATATCGTCCGCATGGGCGGCGGCACCAACATTCCGGAGCTGACCAAGAAGCACACTGAGTGCGCGGCGGCTGCCATCGACTGGCTGGACGACCTGGGCGCTGATTTCGGCGACCGTCAGCCGAAGATGTCTTCTTCTTACGACGCGTTCAACGTGCCGCGTGAGTATCGCGTGAGCGGCGGCGGCAAGGCCATCATCGCGCTGATTCGTCCGCTGCTCGACGAGCAGGTGGAACAGGGCAACGTCAGCCTGCTGCTGAACACCGAGGTTGCGGATATCATCGTGGAAGACGGCGCTGTCAAGGGCGTGACGCTGACGGACGGACGCGAGTTCCGCGCTCCGGCGACCATCCTGACCACCGGCGGCTACGGCCACAGCGAGGAGCTGCTCCACAAGTACAACTATGAGAACGTTCTGACCATGGCTCCGTCCTTCGTAACCGGCGACGGCTATCGCTTCGCTGAGAAGGCTGGCGCGAAGTTCAACAACATGGATTACCTGCCGGCTTATCCGGGCGGCGTGCCGTGCGACGGCTTCGACGTGACGACGACCACGCAGGTTAAGGATTACAACGGCGTGATCTGGGTGGACGCCAACGGCAGCCGTATTGCCAATGAGTTTAACGCTCTGGACAGCGAACGCAAGGCTGCTTATGCCAACGCGCCGCACAGCCTCGTTTACATGATCCTCACGCAGGAAATGCGCGATACGCAGGATTCCATCATCAGCAAGGATGAGGGCTGGGCTCGCTTTGACGCGCTTCTGGCTGAAGAAAACTGCATTGTGAAGGCGGACACGCTCGACGAGCTGGCGCAGAAGATCGGCGTCGATGCGGCTGGTCTGGCGGCGACCGTTGAAGCGTACAACGCGGACGTTGAAAAGGGCGAAGACACGCAGTTCGGTCGTCCGGCGGAATCCATGATGAAGCTGGAAGGCCCGTTCTACGCGATCAAGACCTGCCCGTATGTCATGCTGACCAAGGGCGGTCCGGTGATGAATACGGATGCTCAGGTGCTCAACACCAACGATCAGCCGATCGTCGGTCTGTATGAGGCTGGCGAGCTTGCCGGCGGCGCGAACATCGGCGGCAGCGCGAATATCGGCGGTCTGGCGAACACTAGCACCATCGTCTGGGGCAAGATCTCCGGCGAGAGCGCAGCGGCTTATGCGGCGAGTGTGAAGTAAAAACGAAATAAATTTGGGAGAGTCAGTCCGGCGGGCTGGCTCTCTTTTTGATGCATGGGATATGGCATCAGCACATCTTTTGTGTTTTTGCAAACTGCGGCGGAAGGAAGGGCGGGCTTCCCCCTGCGTATCCCGTGAATAACGGACGCTTGGCATTCGTTAAACGAATGCCGATACTGGTTGCTTTTTTTGTATATTCATTGTAGAATATAGACACATTCTTAACAAAAACAAGGGATGAAGAACCATGGATATCAAACAGCTTCTGACGATAATTACGCTTTCCCAGACGCTCAACTATCAGAAGGCGGCGGAGCAGCTTCAATATGCGCCCAGCACGCTTTTTAAGCATATCCAGATGTTGGAGCAGGAAGTCGGCGCGCCGCTGTTTTGCAAGATGGGCAGGCAGCTCCAGCTGACTCAGCAGGGAAAGGCGTTCCTCGTTCACGCAAAGCGAATGGTGGAGGAATACTATCTGGCGCTGGACAGCGTATGCGAGGAGGAAAAGCTGGAGGGAACGATTACCGTTGGAGGCTGCGAAATCAACACGGCATACAGCTTGATGAACCTGTTCGAGGGATTCAGCAGGTCGCATGCGGAGGTTCGCCTGAACATGATGACCTCGCATAATGCGGGCGTGCCTGCGCTCATCCGCGGGGATATGCTGGATATCGGCTTTTTCTATACGACGCGCCCCGGCGTGGTCAGCGGGCTGAGGACGATTCCCCTGTATCGCGAGCCGGTCTATCCGATGGTGGCGTGGGATAACCCGATGGCGCATAAAAAGAAGCTGAAGTATGAAGATTTGACGGGTATGCCGTTTGTTTACCCGCATGATACATGTTGCTTTGTCGGGGAATTCCTGCCGCTGATGGAACAGATGGGCATTCATTTGGGCAAGATCACATTCCTTGGCGGCGTTCAGCTGGTGATGGAGCGGGCAAGGCAGGAGGGCGCGATGACGCTTGTGCCGCATCGTGCGTCGCGCCAGTATGCCGATGTCTATGGCATGGTGAAGCTGGATCTGGACGAAGAGCCGATCTGGGCGTGGGAGAATATCGTATATAAGAATTACGAAACACTCAAGCCGCCCGCACGAGCGCTGGCGAGATATTGCGCAGTGTATGCGTCAGAATTGACAAAGAAGGACTCCGCTTTGCAGAATCAGGAATCGGATTGTTAAATTTCTATTTTTCGAATGATTCATTTCCTCCTTTCGAGTGATGAAAGGTACAAATTCATGTACAATGATGTCAGGAGATTCCGAACGTGCTTACATCGGAAAGGAGAAGAAAAAAGAATGAACAAGAAATGGATTGCCTCCGTAGCGAGCATCTGCCTGCTGGCTTCCAGCTTCACGACCGTGATGGCTGAAGGCATGAAGCCCGGCACCTACACGGAAGTCACCCGCGGCATGTACGACGGGCTGACGGTGGACGTAACCCTGTCTGAGAGCAAGATCGAGGACATCAAGGTTACCGCTTACAACGAGACCGCTCCGGGCTGGCCGGCACTGGAAAAGATGCCTGCCGCGATTCTGGAAGCGCAGTCCCTGGCGGTTGATACCGTCAGCGGCGCGACCCGTACCTCCGAGGGTATCCTCAAGGCTGTTGAGGCCGCTCTGGTTGAGGCGGGCGCCAATGTTGAAGATTTCAAGAAGCCGGTAGAGGCGAAGGAAGTCGCCGCGCCGGATTACTTCCCGACCATGGGCTCCACCGAAATTCCGGAGAAGTGGGACGAGAGCTATGATGTCGTCGTCGTCGGCGGCGGCTTCGCGGGTCTCGCGGCGGCTTACTCTGCGGAGAAGGCGGGCAGCACCGTCGTGCTGATTGAGAAGCTCTCCACCACCGGCGGCAACAGCGCCATCAACGGCGGTCAGTATGCGGCTTACACCTCCAAGCGTGCGGCAGAGCTTCAGCAGAAGCTGGGTCTTGAGCCGGATACCGCTGAGAAGCACATTGAAGACACCATCAAGGGCGGCGACAACATGAGCAACCCGGCGCTGGTGCGCGAGATGGTTTACGCTTCCCCGGTTTACTTCGACCTGCTGCTGGACAATGGTCTTGAAATTCGCGATACCCTGGCTCGTCCGGGCGGACACTATGGCTATCGTACCTACGTCACTGAGAATCAGGTCGGTTCCGACATCACCAACCTGCAGCTCAAGATGCTGAAGGAAACCAGCGCGAACATCGAGCTGGAGACCAAGATGGTTGAAATCTACCGCACCCGCGACGAAGCGAACCGCGTTGTCGGTATCCGTGTTGCGACCGCTGACGGCTACAAGACCATCGAAGCCAAGAAGGGCGTCATCCTGGCGACCGGCGGCTTCTCTTCCAACGTTGAAATGCGCGAGACGCAGGTTCCGTACCTGACTGCGGATCTGCCGACCACCAACATCAAGGCGGCGTCCACCGGCGAAGGCATCTACCTTGCGCAGGCGATTGGCGCGAACACCACTCAGATGAGCAACATCCAGCGTTATCCGTGGGCTGACCCGAACACCGGCGTCCTGGATAAGTACGCGGTATGGCCGTTCACCGGTCCGTCCTACGGCGTCATCTATGTTGACTACAACGGCAACCGTTACGTCAACGAAGGCGACCGCCGCGACGTCTGCGCGAATGCTGCTGTCAACACTGGTTTCGTTTCCACCTACGCGATCTTCACCGAGCCGGTCGTTGCTGGCTATGTCCGTCCGGAAGAAATCGAAGCGGGCATCGCTGACGGCCGTATCCTGAAGGCGGATACCCTCGACGAGCTGGCTGAGAAGATCAACGGCTTTGAAGTGAAGGGTCAGTATCCGACCGTCACCGGCGAGAACCTGAAGGCGACCATCGAAAAGCATAACAGCTACATCGACAATGGCGTGGATCTCGACTTCGGCAAGGTCATGGCTTCCACCATGGTTAAGATTGAGGAAGGTCCGTACTACGCTCTGCCGCAGTTCCCGTCCGTGCACCACACGATGGGCGGTCTGGTCATCGACACCATGACTCAGGTTATCGACATCTA